>CAZVBE010000019.1:0-43034 GCA_964625335.1 uncultured Clostridium sp.
CTCTCCAACGGAAGTATCGCTTTACACTCGATGCAAGCGTCCGTAATTTCGCCTCACCGATGAAGTCTCACTTTATATACCTAAAATTAATACTGCGAACATATGCAGGTATGGTTATCGCTTCTTTTTGATGAACGCTTACCTCAAGCCCGTAGTATTCAAGCAAATCAAGATAACCGCTTTCAGCACCGCTCATAAATCCAAAGAGGGTATTGGGTTCACCAATAGCTGCAATGGTGTAAGGAGGCGCATATCTCACCGAGTTAATATTAATTGTTGGGCCTCCGCAACGAATCTCGCTGTTGAACATTATTCTCTGTCCATTTATAGCAATTGCCTCGGCCCCTGCAGCCTTCAATTCCGAAACCACTGCAAGTATATCCTCATCATGTACAAGTAGAAGATTGGGATCGTTTCCGTGCGTCAATTCCCATTTGCTGTCATCCAGTACAATTTCTATCCCCGGCCCCTCAACCTCTGTCAGCCCCGCCAGGGTTCTAACAGTTTCAAGCTGTGTTTCCAGAATCTCGTTCAGGTTCCCCTGCTCACCCATAGCCCTTTCGTAATCCTCTACCCTGCTCCTCAAATCACCAAGCTGCTGCCGCAGGCTCTCTACCTCTGCCTTCGTATTATGAAGCTCATTGCTAAGCTGCGGCACCGTATCCGAAGTGACAATCCCAACTCCCTGCTGTGTTGTTTTAAACTGTATGGTAAAGGTAAGTCCCAGTAGTATTGCTGCAAAAAGTATAATTATATTTTTATGCCGTCTGGCCATTGACCTACCCCCTATTTATCAACAGGTTTCGCATATTTGAATTCCAGCACTTTACTGTATCTGGGGATAAAAAGTTCCTGTTCTCTTTTTATATTAACCAAAATCCCATAGTACTCAAGTTCTTCGACTATACCACCCTTTAGCTTAAGCGCTGCTTCCAGGGTCTGTGGGTCACCTATGGCCTTAAAAACAAAGGGAGGAGCAAATCTTTGATAGTTTATGTTTATGTGCGAACCCGCAAGCCTTATTTCAGTAGTTGCAATAACTCTCTGCTCGTTGATTGATACCGCTTCTGCTCCGGCAGCGTTGAGTTCGTTAAGAACCTTCAAAAGCTTGTCATAGTGTATAAAGAAAACGTTAAACTCCTGGTCTGTCTGGGCTTCTGAAAGGGAAACCGTAATGCCGGTACCTTCCACATCGGTAAGGCCTGCCAACAGACGGGCCCTTTCCAGGTCGTTTCTCATACCCTCGGCAACCACGCTGACCCTTGCTGCGGATTCCTCATATTCCTGTATCCTGCCCTCGTATTCGCTGACTCTTGCCTGCAGGGAATCCCTTTGATTTCTTATGTCCTTCAATTCACTGGCGAGTTCCTGGGCTCTTTGTATTGATAATATACCGCCGTAATTTTGTACATTTCGGAACTGTAAAGTTAACATTAATCCCAATGCCAGGCAAACCAGGCCTATTGACATCTGCGCCTTTAGTGTTTTCACAGTTTTTCCTCCCAATCTTACCAGGGTCTGAAGAAGGCCCTTTCTCCACACGAAACGTCTATTTCTCCCCCGACGTCCTGTGAATAAAGTTTCTCCAGTATGGTATTGCTGTAATTCAGCTTATAATCCAACCTCTCTGTATCCCCTACCTTAAGAACAAATCTGCCGTCTAAATGTATTATAATATTTTCCATATCTTCAATGTCCACTTCTATTGGGGCATATTCATATATATTTTCGACAATATTCTTCGAAATATATATAATTTTATCAAATATTTTCATATTATCAACTTTTAAAATTTCCTGCACGTTAAAACTCTCTATTTTAATCCCTCTAAACACCGGCAACCCCTCAATCGGCATGTGTGCAGTTGCGCTTATCACCCTGCCTTCACCGTCTATAAGAAGGAAACTGCCCATAAAGGGTATGTACCCTGTCAAATCCCTTTCATTCACTGTTATTATTATCCTGTCGGGAATTTTTCTTTCAATATCCGCTTTCATAATGTAGGGATGAGTATTTAACTTTTCCTTGACTTCTGCCGTCCTGATACCAAAATAATTCATGCCCGGACTAATGTCCGCATAGCTCACGATTTCCTCTTTGCTGACAAAATTGTTCCCATTGACTTCAATATTGGTTATATTGAAATAGCTTGTCCGCACAAAGACCATCAGGCCGACTGCAGAAACCAAAATAAGAAGCAGTAAAACCGGCCCCTTATTTTTTGTTCTTTCGTTACTTCTTCCCACGCGTACCATCTCCTCATGCCATGGTAATATCCGCACCTAGATTTTTTAGCTTTTGGCCGAGGTTCTCATACCCCCGGTCTATATGTTCTATTCCTTCCACCTCGGTTACTCCTTCCGCCATAAGACCTGCCAGTACCAGGGCCGCCCCTCCCCTCAGGTCCTTAGCCGATACCTGGGCTCCGCTTAATCTGGGTACACCCCGTACAACAGCTATCCTGCCGTCCACCTTAATATCTGCCCCAAGCTTAATCAGTTCATCGATATGTCTGTACCTGTTCTCAAATATATTCTCTACAAATATACTGGTTCCGTGGGCAGTACACATGGCCGCCATCATCTGGGGCTGTGCGTCGGTGGGAAACCCTGGGTAAGGAAGTGTCCTTATAAGGTCTATGGCCTTAAGCCTTCCTGGGGCAGTCACCCTCAAACGGCTGCAGTTGGTTTGCAGCACACAACCGCTTTCCCTGAATTTGTCCAGAACCGGGTGAAGATGTTCAACAACAACATTTTCCAGGTTAATTTCCCCTCCGGATACGGCGGCTGCTGCCATATAGGTCGCGGCAGCAATCCTGTCCGGCATAACCGTATATCTGCAGTTATGGAGTTTCTCAACCCCTTCTATTCTTATAATGTGATTACCGGCACCATATACCTTTGCCCCCATAGCATTCAAAAAACCCTGCAGATCTGCTATTTCCGGTTCCTTGGCTGCGTTTCTTATTAAAGTAGTGCCCTTGGCCAATACCGCAGCCAGCATAATATTTTCTGTGGCTCCGACACTGGGGTAATCAAGCTGTATTTCGGTACCAGTTAATTCTTTCCCCTGGCATACAATCTGTCCGTGCATTTCAACATGGGCTCCCAATAGTCGGAGACCTTTAAGGTGCAGATCAATGGGCCGCACTCCTATTGCGCAGCCACCGGGGTAGTTGGAAATTACCTTGCCTGTTCTGCCGAGCAAAGAACCTAGAAGGATTATGGAAGACCTCATCCGTTTCACCAGCACCGTTGGGATTTCATTTGATGTAATACTGGAGGAATCCACCGTGACAGTATTATCCTGGTGACTGACACGGCATCCCAGCTTCTTTAGGATTTCCAACATAGTTTCCACATCGTTTAACGCAGGTACATTCTCTATGATACTTTCGCCTCCGTTTAAAATTGTGGCGGCGAGTATCGGAAGCACTGCATTCTTTGCACCTTCTACTTTTATATTGCCGTTAAGGCGGTTACCCCCTACTATCCTATATAATAACATTGGTTGATTCACCTCCGGGATTTCTGCCTGGAACTATGTAAAAAAACAGTATTATATATTCCATATTATGCAGAACCCCAAAGAGTGTTACCTTTTAACCATCTCCACTATAATATCACAAATTTTCTCAGCAGCGTCCGCTTTTTCCATTTTTTTGCTTGCCTGCTTCATTTTACTAAGAAGTGTCTTATTCTTAATAAGTCCTGATACCTGTTTATAAAGCCTGTCGCCTTTCAACTCGTTTTCCGTGAGTACAACCGCCGCACCTTTTCTTTCCAGGGCCCGGGCATTGTATTCCTGGTGGTTATCCACCGCATGGGATTTTGGTATTAGTACTGCCGGAAGCCCTATAGCGGTAATCTCTGCTATGGTTATTGCTCCGGCGCTGGTTATTACAAGGTCTGCAGCCGCCAGTGCCTCGGGCATCTGATGCAGGTAGGGCATTATCTTAATATCGCCGCAGCCTTCCGGCTTTATGTTCCTCGACTTAAGGGCTGCCATAAAACCATCATAACGGTCCTGGCCGGTGGCATGCAACAGTTGAAAGCCGCCTTCTCTCACGAGGTGCTCAATTACCCCCACTAAAGCGGTGTTAAGCTTATCCGAACCCTTACTGCCTCCAAAGGATACCACAATTGGGGATTTATCACTAAGACCCAGCTTTTTTATGGCCCCGGTCCTGTTTTCCCTGGTAATTTCAGTTCTGATGGGGTTGCCGGTAACAACCACCTTCTCCTTACTTTTAAAGCGCATTACAGCTTCCTCAAAACTGACGGCTACACAACCAACGAAATGACTAAGTATCCTGTTGGTCACCCCCGGCAGCACATTCTGTTCATGTATGAGGGTGGGTACACCCCGTAAAAACGCAACCATGAGCACAGGCCCCGCGACATAGCCCCCCGTTCCAACCACAATATCAGGCTTGTATTCCCTGATAATTCGTTTGGCATCCCCCATACCCTTAATAAGCTCGATAACAGATTTGACTGTCTCTGTCGAAAGGCTTCGCCGAAACCCTTTAACCCTTATAGCCCTGAACTCGTATCCCCGCTCCGGCACGAGACTGCTTTCCAGCCCGGAGGCGGTACCTATATAAAGAATCTGTGTTTTTTTGTCCCTGTTAATCAGGTTATCGGCAATGGATAGGGCGGGATATATATGCCCTCCGGTACCACCGCCGCTTATAATTACCTTCATTCCATCAACTCCAGTTTAAAGATGCCTTCCTTGAAATGTTGAGCAGAATACCAATTGCCGAAAGGGTGAAGAATAACGAGGAACCACCGGAGCTTATAAAGGGAAGCGGGATTCCGGTAACCGGCATAGATGATGTTACAACCGCAATATTCATAATTACCTGAATGGCTATCATTGCAATTATTCCGGATGCAAGCATACCGCCAAAAAAGTCCGGAGCGTGAATAGCTATCCGGATACCTCTCCATATAAGCAGCATAAACAGGAATACAACGGTGGCAGCTCCGATAAAGCCAAGCTCTTCACCTATAATCGAAAAAATAAAATCATTTTGCGGCAGCGGTATATAAAAGAACTTCTGCCTGCTTCTCCCTAACCCCAAACCGAATAATCCGCCGGAACCCAGTGCATATAAAGACTGTATTATCTGGTATCCGCTGTCCCGGGGATCCCGGAAGGGGTCGATAAAGGAAGTCCACCTCTCCATCCTGTAGGGCTCTGCTGCTATCAGCATTATAAGGGCAGCAAAACCCGGAAGTGTAAGTCCCAGTAGATGGCCAATATTTGCCCCGGCTATGAAAACCATGATAAAGACTAAGGCAATAATGCTTACGCCGGTGCTGAAATCCGGCTGAAGCATTATGAGGCCGAAAACAAGTCCTGCCACAATAAGAAAAGGCGTTATCCCCTTTACAAAGCTTCTTATATCGTCCTTCTTCCTGCCCAGCGCACTGGCAGTGTATATGATTACGGCTATCTTTGCAAACTCTGATGGTTGGATGGTGTTCCCGCCGATGGCGATCCATCGGGTTGCACCGTTTAAAGTAACTCCCAGCCCTGGTATAAACACAGTAAAAAGTGACAGCAGCCCGGCAACAAGTATGTATTTTGACAGCCTTTCATATCTTTCATAGTTAAAATTCGAAAGAACGAACATAGAAATAAAACCCAGTACAGCCCACATCATCTGCCTCTTAAGAAAGAAATAACTGTCTCCGTGGGCATAATAGGCGCTTGCCGAACTGGAGCTGAAAACCATAATTATTCCTATAATAACCAATAAAACCACCGTAAAAACCAGGGTAAAATCCACCGTATTGTCCTTACCCATTTATATCCTCCTTAACAAACCCACAGCTTTCTTAAATTCCTGTCCTCTTTCCTCAAAGCTATTGTACATATCCCAGCTTGCACAGGCAGGGGACAGCAAAACCGTATCCCCGGCAGCGGCTATGGATGCGGCACAGGTCACCGCTTCATGCATATCCTCCGCTATATATATATTATTTATGTTTTTCCTTTGACATGACTTCTGTATTTTTTTTGCTGTTGCTCCAATAAGCACCACGCCCTTTACCTTGCCCTCGAAGCCATCTACAAATCCGTCAAATTCCCCGCCCTTGTCATAACCGCCGGCTATTAGCACTATTTGTTTGTCTATGGCTTTAACCGCTTTGATGGAAGCATCCGGGTTTGTACCCTTTGAATCGTTTATATATACCACAGAGTTAACGGTGTCCACATATTCAAGGCGATGCTCTACCCCCTCAAAGCCTGCCAGGGCGTCTCCCACTGTTTTTAGAGGCACATCCATGGACCAGGCCATAGCAGTCGCTGCAAGGGCATTTTCTATGTTGTGGTCCCCGCGTATCTTCAACTTACTGACCCGGCAAACCCTTTCGGTTTTTTTACCCTTTTTCACAATTATATGTTCGCCCTCAACAAAGGCTCCGTTTTCCAGAATATCCCTCCGGCTTATGTGCAAAACCTTTGCCCTGCACCTGCCGGCAAGACGGGCAGTATATGGGTCATCTGCATTTAGTATTACACACTCACCGTCATTTTGGTTTTCAAAAATTTTTGCTTTGACTTCAACATAATTATCAAAGGTTTTATGTCTGTCCAGGTGATCTGGAGTAATATTTAAAATGGCGGAGGTTACCGGCTTGAAGTCCCGTATACCCTCCAGCTGAAAGCTGCTTATCTCCGCTATTAAGATGTCCTCCGGCTTTGAATTGGTCGCCACTTCTATGACAGGTGCCCCTATATTCCCCACCACATGGGCTTTCCTTCCTGACAGAGAAAATATCTCCCCCGTTAAGGCGGTGGTTGTGGTCTTTCCGTTGGTACCGGTAATGGCTATCATTGGCGTACAGGTTAACCTGTATGCCATCTCTACTTCGCTTATTACCTCTTTACCCCGTCTTTTAATTGCCTGCACCATAGGAATATCCATTGGTACGCCCGGGCTAATCACCGCAAAGTCAGGCCAGGCAGCAAGCTCTACAGGATGCCCGCCCAGCAAATATTCTACTCCCATGCTTTTAAGCCTGGCTGCGGCCTTTTGCAGCTTATCTTGGGTTTTTCTGTCGTTAACCTTAACCTGCGCTCCAAGGCCGTGGAGTATATTGACCGTTGACATCCCGCTTACCGCCAACCCTATTACCAGTATTTTCTGGTTTGCTATTTCCATTGCCTTGTTTCCCCCCTATCTCACCGCAAGTACCCCTATAAGTACAAGTATTATAGTTACTATCCAGAATACCACAACAACCTTGGTCTCATCCCAGCCCTTTACCTCATAATGATGATGCAGGGGAGCCATTAAAAAAACCCTTTTCCCTGTGAGGCGGAAACTTATTACCTGTATAATTATGGAAAGAGTCTCCAGCACGTATACGCCGCCTATAATAGGTAAAAGCAGGGGCAGCCTCAGAAGTACCGCTACCGCGGCTACTGCTCCTCCCAGGGCCATAGATCCGGTATCCCCCATAAATATCTGCGCCGGGTAGGAATTGTATCTTAGAAATCCCAGCGCAGCACCGGTTACTGCCGCCGATATAATGGCAATTTCCTTCTGTCCTGCCGCCAGGGCCACAAGGCTTAAAAAGGCCATTACTATCATTGTAACTCCTGCAGCCAATCCGTCCAGACCGTCTGTAAAATTCACGCTGTTAACGGTGCCGACAAAAATGATAACTGCCGTAAAGGGCAGATACCATATCCCCATATCCAGATAGACGGACGTGAAGGGTATCAGCACCGCTGACCCGACATCCGCGGAGACGTAAGCATAATATGCAAGTGCCGAAGCAAGCAGAACCTGCGCTGCAAGCTTATGCATCGCCCGGAGGCCAAGGGAACGCCTTAGCACTACCTTTATAAAATCATCTATAAGACCTATTAAACCAAAGCCAATAATACCAACCAGTATAAACAGCATTTCATTTTCCCACTGGGCTGTAATCAAAACCGAAAAAAATATGGCAATAATAATTATAATGCCGCCCATAGTGGGAGTACCGGATTTTTTAAAGTGGGTTTTGGGTCCGTCCTGGCGGATGCTCTGACCCATCTTGAGCTTATCCAGAATTGGTATAACTATAGGCCCTATTATTATTACAATGAGAAATGAAATTATTATCGGGAATATAATCTGTTGATGCTGTTGCATCCGTTTAACTCCTCTCCAGTATTCTGTTCACCAGCTCCTCCATTTTCATTCCCCGTGAACCTTTGACCAGAATTACGTCTTCTTTTCTTATTATGCAATCCAGCAGCTCAGCTGCTTCTTCTTTACTCTCAAAATAATGAATGGAATTTGAGTCCATTCCCCTTTCCTTAGCTTCCAATGCAATAAAACGGCTGGCCTTACCGACCGCAATCAAAATGTCGGTCCCGCCCAGCGCAGCATACTCCCCGACCAGTCTGTGCCCTTCCTCGGCATACTCTCCCATTTCCAGCATATCCGACAGTACGGCAACCTTCCTTTCCCCCGGGACATCCCTTAACACTTCGAGGGCTCCCTTCATGGAATCGGGGCTTGCATTGTAGGCATCGTTTATAACCTTAACACCCGAGGGGGATGTGACTATCGCAAGACGCATTTTTTCGCCTTCCAGCTCCCCCAGAGCCTTGATAATTTCTTCAAAGCTTATGCCAAACAGCCTTCCTACAACGATGGCAGCCAGTGAATTATACACATTATGCCTGCCGGGCAGCGACAAATCCACCAAAAACCGGCCGCCCTCCGCCAGCAGTGTAAAGGATGTTCCGTTTTCCCCTGCCGCGGATATTTCTGTGGCCACATAATCGCCCTTCCCGAGACCAAAAAAAACCACCGGAATATTTAAGTCTTTGCTTGCCTTATACAGCAGTGGGTCATCGGCATTGATAACCGCAGCAGGATTTGGGGCCATCCCCTCGAAGACCTCCATCTTAGCCCTTAGGATACCTTCCCGGCTTCCCAGTTTTTCTATATGGGACATACCTATATTGGTTATAACCGACACCCTTGGCCTTACTATTTTCATTAAACTTCTTATCTCGCCGAAACCGCTCATACCCATCTCTATCACGGCGGCCCCGAAGCTTTCGTCAAGGCTCATTATTGTGGCCGGAAGGCCAATCTGATTGTTGTAGTTGCCGGGAGTCTTAAGCACCGGACACCTGCTTCCCAGAACCGAGGCAATAATGTTTTTTGTTGTGGTCTTACCGGTACTCCCGGTCACCGCCACAAATTCCACGTGAAATAAGTTTCTATACCACCGGGCAAGACTGTGAAAGGCGGTCAGGGTATCCTCCACCTTTATTACAGATACGCCCTTGAAACAAAAATCCCCGTCCCTGTCAACCAGCAGCGCCTTTGCACCCCTTTTCACGGCATGCTCTAAAAATTCATGCCCGTCAAACCGTTCCCCCCTTAGTGGGATAAAAAGGCTTCCCTGTTCCAGTTTCCTGGAATCAAAGGAGACCTTCGATACCCTTGTATCCGAAGCCCCAAATAAAACTTTGCCATTAACTGCGGCGGCTATTTCACCAATACTGATTTCCCTCATGTCAAATCCTTTCTAAAATCTCGGATACTATTTTCCTTTCATCAAACTCGATTGTATTATCTGCAAACTCCTGATAAATCTCATGTCCCTTCCCTGCCAGTACTATAATATCGTCCTTTTGGGCCATTTTCAGGGCGTATTCTATTGCTTCTCTCCTGTCTACTATACATATATAACTGCAACCTGTCTTTTCGACACCCGGCATTATTTCGTCAATAATCAGATGGGGTTCTTCCTTCCTTGGATTGTCCGAGGTAACCACAACAAAGTCCGACCAATTGCCGGCAATTTCACCCATCATCGGCCTTTTCTCCCTGTCTCGGTTTCCACCGCATCCAAACATGGTTATCAGTCTGCCCTTTGCAAAGCCCCTGATGGTGGAGAGTATATTTTCCAGACCATCCGGCGTATGGGCGTAGTCTATGATAACACTGAAACCCTTTCCGGTATCTAAAGTCTCGGACCTTCCCCTGACACCTTCAATCTTCTTGAGCCCCCTTTGAATATATCCGGGCTGTATTCCTTCAGCAAGCAGCGGTGCCGCCGCGGCAAGGCTGTTATAAACGCTTATCATGCCGGGAATATTCACCTCTATGGGAATGCTCTTATCCTTCCATACCAGATTATACCTGACCCCTGAGGGATTAATCTCAATATCCCGGGCGTAGAAATCCGCTTTATTGTTGACGCCATAGGTGAGAAACCGTGTGGGCAGGTTTTTAATCCTTTCAATAATCGTATCGCTGGCCGGATCGTCCGCGTTAATGACATTGGCCTTGTCGGTTCCTTTGAAGAGCTTTATCTTGGCGTCCAGGTAATTTTTCATGTTCCCGTGAAAATCGAGGTGATCCCTGGTCAGATTAGTAAATACTCCGTAGTCAAAATCTACATACCCTACCCTGTCCAAATCCAGCGAATGGGACGATACCTCCATAACCACATAATTAATCCCATTTACTACCATTTCTCCAAATAAGCGGTGTAAATCCAGGGATTCCGGTGTGGTGCGCAGGGATGGAATTTCCCTGTCCCCTATTCTTATGGCAATTGTACCCATAAGCCCTACATTGTGTCCCGCGCTTTCCAGTATCGACTTTAGCAGATAGGTGGTGGTGGTTTTGCCGTTTGTTCCTGTAACACCAATAACCTTCAGCTTTCTCGAAGGGAAACCGTAGAAAACATGTCCCACCGCAGCCATTGCTTTACGGGAATCCTTGACCTTTACTATGGTTATTCCCTCACTGTCAACCGGCACTTCTCTTTGAACAAGAAGCACCTTTGCTCCCCTCTCAATCGCCTGCTGCGCAAAATCATGCCCATCCCAACTAAACCCCTCAACGCATATAAACATATGGCCCGGTCTGGCTTGCCGGGAATCATAGCTCACGCCTGTAACAGAGGCTTCCGGATCACCCTTAATATCAAGAATATCGACAAAATTCCATAACTCCGATATTTTCATCTTAATACCTCATTTCTTACTGATAATTGCAAAGCGGTATAAAAAGCTGTGCTTCCTATGTACCATCTAGGTTTTCGGGCTCTTCAAACTCTACCTTAACCACCTGATCCATATCTATCACTTCTCCGGGCAACGGAATCTGGTTGACCGCTATTCCCGTTCCGGAGATTTGTATCCTTAACCCCGCATTGCTAATCAGGTTTGTTGCTCCGTTTACCGTGCTGCCTATCACGTTGGGTACAATAACCTCCTGGTCCTGTTGGTTATAGGACTCAAGATACAAAAGTACTATTGATTTCTCCGAGACCATTATATCAGGTTTGGGGGTCTGGTCAACTATACGGTTCTCGCCCCCCTCAATTACGTTGCCAACCACCTGAAACTGGAGATTGCTGCTGCTTAAAGTCTTTATTGCGTCCTGCAAAGGCATATTACAAATATCCGGAACCTGGGCTTTTTCTCTAACCAACCTTTCTGCTTCTTCCTCAGTGTACCTTGGCTGTACCTTCAAATACCTCAGGGTATCGCTTAAGATACTTCCCACAACCGGTGCCACTATCTGTCCGCCATAGTAGTTTGAAGGGTCCGGTTCGTCAATAACCACCAGTACCACCACCTTAGGGTCATCGGCGGGAGCTATGCCTATAAAGGAGGCAACATATTTCCCCTGTAAATACCGTCCGTCAACCACCTTCTGGGCTGTCCCGGTTTTCCCTGCCACCCTGAAGCCGGGGATGTATGCATTGGAACCCGTTCCGTCGGATACTACCGTTTCCAGTATCTCCATAGTGGTCCTTGCAGTCTGGGGTGAAATAACCTGTCTTTTAGCCTTTGACTTGAACTCATGGACCGTATTTCCTTCCTCATCCCTAAGCTCAAGGGCAATCCTCGGTTCCATCAGTACACCATCATTGGCTATGGCCGAGGCTGCGGTTATTAATTGTATTGGCGTAACGGCGACCCCCTGACCGAAACCGATATTGGCCAGTTCTACCGGTCCCACCGCCGAAGGATTCATAACCAGTCCATAGGCTTCACCGGGAACATCGATACCTGTCCGCTCCCCGAAACCAAAGGCCTCGATATACTTCAGGAAACTTTCTTTCCCCAGGCGCTGTGCGACTTCAATAAAAACGGGATTGCAGGAATTCTGTGCGGCTTCGGTAAAGGTCTGATGCCCGTGGGGAGCATAGCTTCTCCAGCATTTAAGCGTCCTTCCCCCAACTGTAATGGAACCCTTGCAGTAGAAAGTACTGTCCGGCGTTACTGCACCCTCCTCCAGACCCGCAGCGGTAGTAACTATTTTAAAGGTGGAACCCGGCTCATATATGTCGGACACCGCATAATTTCTCCACATCTTCAGCCTTTCGTCCCTTATTTCCTCCTCTGAGAGGCCCTCCCATCTGTCCTGTTCCTTAACGTTTAGCGGGTCAAAGGGCACATTGGGATCATAGTCCGGTTTCACCGCCAGGGCCAGTATATCCCCCGTTTTTGGGTCCATTACTATGGCGGTACCTTTTTGGGCCTTATTGTTGATTACTGCCTCCTCCACCGCCTTCTCTGCAAAATGCTGAATAACCTCGTCTATTGCAAGTACAAGGTTATACCCATCCTGAGGTGAATACTGCATATCAAAACCAAAGGGGATTCGTCGTCCCACCGCATCGGTCTCAGCGATATTCCTGCCCGGTAAGCCGTACAGATACCTGTCAAATAACGCCTCCACCCCATCCAGTCCCTGGTTGTCTACGCCGGTGAAACCAAGAATATGTGCGGCAAAATTCCTGTTGGGATAATATCTCTTGCTGTCGTCCACCGAATATATGCCTTTAATATCCCTTATTTTGTCCACATCTTCCTTTTCTACCTTCTTTTTTAACAGTACTGTGTCTACTTTCCTGGCCAGTCTGTCCAATACATACTCCCTGTCCATATCAAGGGCTTCGGCAATACGGTAAGATACTTCCTCAACATCTTCTATTTCTACAGGCCTTACATAAAGGGTTTCTATGCTGGCACTTATAGCTAGTTTTTTTCCATTTCTATCAAAAATTATACCCCTTCTGGAAGGTATTGGAATGTCCCTTGTCCATTGTTCCACTGCCATTTCCCTGTACATATCGCCCCGGACAATCTGTAACCAGACAAGTCGCAGCATCAGGGCAAAAAACAGAAAAAAAACTGCAAAGAGGCAGAATATTAACCTTTTTCTGATCCTGATACCCGGTGCCGTCAATCTCCTTCCCCCTTATACACGCATTTATTCAGTATGAAAGGCCCTGTTCACCCTGCTTGCCAATACCGCAAACCAGCCTTCGGCGGAATAACTGTTGCTCCTTTGTTCGCCATCGGCCTCCACTGCAAAAACATCGCCGGCACTCCTTTCAACGGCAACATAAACAATGTCCCTGCTTTCCGGATAATACATCCCCAGTTGGCTTAGGGCATACTCTTCAATCCGGTTTATATGCTGGGCCTGGGCATTTTGCAGCTCCAGCCTCTCATTTGTCTTCTGTAATTCCTCCAGTTCAGTTTGCAGTATCCTTATATTGTAATTGTATTCCGATATTACAGCAAACCGGGAAATTATCAGCATAGCAAGGGCCAAGGCCAGACAAGCCCTGGACAATGCCCTTAATTTCTTGTTTTTTCTGACCTTTTTCCTGCGCCGCTTTTCAGTCTCCGGTTTATGCTGTTCCTCGGTCAGCGCTCCATAGTACTGCCGCTTTTCTGCTACTAACAAGTTTATTCACCCCTTGCTGCAATTAGAACTCTCATACCTTCTGCGCAGCTCTCATCCCTGCGCTCCTTGCCCTAGGGTTATCCTCAATCTCTTTAGTAACCGGTCTAACAGGCTTTCTGTTAACAATCCTTACCACCGGCTGTTTACCGCAAACGCATACCGGTGCCCCTCTGGGGCAGGTGCACGGATTTTCAAGTTCCCTGAATACTCTTTTGACCTTTCTGTCCTCCAGTGAATGAAAGGTTATAACGCATATTCTCCCACCGCTGTTTAATAGCTTAACACCATCCTTTATAGCCCTCTCAAGGATACCCAGTTCGTTGTTAACCTCTATCCTCAGAGCCTGAAAGGTCCTCTTGGCCGGATGGGGTCCCTTCCTCCTTGCGGAGGCAGGTATGGCAGCCTTAATTATGTCTGTCAGTTGTCCCGTGGTCTTTATCGGGTTTTGCTTTCTCTCGTTTATTATGAATGAAGCTATCCTCTTAGCCCAGCGCTCCTCGCCGTATTCCTTTATTATCCTTCCAATTTCCTGCTCATCGTATTGGTTTACCACTTCCATGGCAGTCAGAGCCTGCCGCCTGTCCATTCTCATATCAAGGGGAGCATCCAACCTGTAGCTGAAACCCCTTTCCCCTTCGTCCAGCTGGTGGGACGACACCCCCAGATCCATTACAATACCGTCTACTGCCGTTATTCCGTGACCGGTCGCCAGGCAGTGCATATCTTCAAAATTTCCGTGTATAAGCGATACTTTTCCTGAAAACTCCGCAAGTCTTTTGCCTGCCGCTTTTATTGCGTTTTCATCTCTGTCAATGCCTATCAGCCTTCCCCCTTGGCCAAGCTTTTTCAGTATCTCAAGGGAATGACCTCCCCCTCCAAGGGTGGCATCAATATATATGCCGCCGGGTGATACATTCAGGTACTCAATTGTTTCCTCAAGCAGCACCGTTTTATGCTCGAATTCCATTTAACTCATCTCCGGTCTTGCCGTTATATTATATTCCCAACTGCTCCATTCTTTCGGCAATTTTATCGTGTCCCATTATTGTGTCATTGTTATACCTGTTCCATTCTTCCCTGCTCCATATTTCTACCCTTGTGGAGACCCCTATTACTACCGCATCCTTTTCTATCCCCGAATGCTCTCTTAAGTTTAGCGGAAGCAGTATCCTGCCCTGCCTGTCCAGTTCGCAATCGGTAGCCCCCGAGAAGAAAAACCTTACAAAGGCCCTCGCGTCCCTTGATGTGAGAGGAAGGGTTTTGAGTTTTTCTTCGAAGTGGTGCCATTCCGAAAGGGGGTAAACAAAAAGACAATTATCCAGGCCCTTGGTTAAAACAAATCTTTCTCCAAGGCCCTCCCTAAATTTTGACGGTATTATCAGCCTGCCCTTGCTGTCCAGTGAGTGTTGAAATTCACCGATAAACATAGCTCCACCTCATTCAGGGTTTTTCCCCCACTTCGTCCCACATTTAACCACTTACTCTCTAATTCTACTTATTTTTTGAAATTCCTTCCTATGGCAAAACTTTTTTTTAAAAAAATAAAAAACACCGGATTTTACTCCGGTGGATATTACTGATAAACGGCTTAGGCTTTATGAAGCCCCACCATTAGAGAGCTTATAAAGATGCTTTTTTCCGAATGAACGAATCTTTACTCGGGTGTGTTTTCGGTGCTTTCTATATTTTTGCTCCTGTAATACATAAAAATTATTCCCACAATTACGGCGGTGGCGCTGACAAGCTGGGCAGCCCTTATCTCTCCCAGCATCAGGCTGTCGGTTCTTAAACCTTCAACAAAGAACCTTCCAACTGAATAAAGAACTATATACAAAAGAAAAACATTTCCCTCGGCCTTTTTCCTGTTCCGGTGCCGCAGCAGCAGGGCAAACACCAGGAAATTCCACAGTGATTCGTACAAAAACGTCGGATGCACCCTCACGCCATCTACCATTATGCCCCAGGGAAGTTCAGTAGGCGTGCCGTGGGCTTCCTGGTTAATAAAATTCCCCCATCTGCCAATCGCCTGTCCAAGTATAAGCCCCGGCGAGGCAATATCCGCAAGGGTCCAAAAGTTTATTTTCTTAACCCTTGAGTATATAATTCCGGTAAGTATAGCCGCTATCAAAGTACCATGGATAGCAAGACCTCCGCCCCTTATGTTGAAAGCCTGCCACAAATCCCTGGAATAATAGCTCCAGTTGAAAACAACATAGTATAATCTTGCGCCTATTATACCGGCAGGAATTGCAAATATTACCAAATCCAGTATAATATTCTCATCCAGTCCAACCCTTTTTGACTCCCTTAAGGCATATATAAGGCCGCCCAGTATACCGGTGGCCATTATTATTCCGTACCACCTCACAGAAATCCCAAAAATTTCGAAAGCTACAGGATCCACATTATCCCTCTTTTCTTCTGATATCTATTGCGGGGAGACTATAGATAAAGCTGCATCGCACGGCTTAATATGCTCTTCAAACCTTTCCTTCACTAACCTTAAATCGATTTCTTCAAGGAGGTCGACAAAGCTTAAGAAATTTGCACCCTTAAAGTGATAGGCAATAAAGTTGGACGCTATATACTCAAGGGTATCAAAGTTCTTCAGATACCTGCCCAGCAATTTATTTCTGGCGAGCCTGAAATCCTCTTCCCTCAGGCCCTGGGACTCCATGCTCTTAATTGTTTCCTTAATTATTTCAAACAGCCTGTCAGGACTTGGGGATTCTCCTCCAAGTATAGAATAACTATAATCCACTTCTGCCACGAAGTCAAAACTGAAGCTGTCATTTATAAGCCCCTCCCCGTACAGCTTTTCGTATAAATCCGAGCCCTTCCCAAACAGCATCTCAAGCAAAACCGTAGTGATTATATCCTTTGAAAACAGATCCCTGCCTTTAATACCCACATCGGAATCCTTGAAACCTATATTGAAAAGCGGCTGGGCAACAGCAAGCCTTTGCTCTGTCCTTTCCCTGTGCACATGGGAAGGCTCCTCGGGAAAGTATCGTTTTATGCTTCCCTTCCTCTCTGCAAGGCCTTTGGGAGTATTCTTTCCGATCAGAGCTAATGTGTCGTTTATATCAACATCCCCGGCAATAAACATGGCCATATTGTCGGGATGATAAAAGTTGTTATAGCAGGTGTATAAAACATCCTTGTCTATGCCGGATATTGATTCCACCGTTCCCGCTATGTCTATCCTTGCCGGGTGCCTGTGGTACAGTCCCTGCAGCATATTAAAGAAACTCCTCCACTCCCCGTTATCATCGTACATCCTGATCTCCTGCGATATGATACCCTTTTCCTTTTCCACATTCTCATCGGTGAAATAGGGCCTTTGAACGAAACCCAGCAAAACCTCCAGGCATTCGTAGAAGTTGCTGGTTGAGGAAAAAAGATACGCCGTATTTGTAAAATTGGTATAGGCATTGGCTGAAGCTCCCAAACGGGAAAACTTATCAAATACGTTCCCCTTTTCCTCTTCAAAAAGCTTATGCTCAAGAAAATGGGCCACCCCTGCCGGGACTTCGGTTGTTCCGGTCTGGCCGGGCACAGTGAATTTCAGGTCCACCGAACCGAAATGTGTGGCAAATATGGCAAACTGTTTTGAATAGTCTTTTTTGGGAAGAATAAACACCTCCAGGCCGTTATCCAGCTTGGAAAAAAACAGGTTCTCCCTGATTCTTTCCATTCTTATCTCCTTAACAGATATACTCATACTTTCCCCTCCTCTGGCGCTTTTTCCCCGGCCGTCAGAAAATATGTGACAGCATGCTTTACACTTCCGGCAACGTCCACTATCTCTTCCCGGGTAACCCTGCCTATTCTGTCAATCAACCCGTCCGGGGTCATCCAATACCCCGAAACGATTCTGTCGATAATCAAATCTGTAATATGCATTTTATTGTCCTTCATTGAATGAATATTATTGATAAGGGCCCTCTGGGCTGCTTCCAGTTCACCTTTGCTTATACGGCCTTTTCTCATATCCTCAAGCTGCTGTTCAATGATTTCCAATGTTTTATTATAATTGGCTATCTCAATACCCGAACCGATAACCATAAGACCCTTTAACTTTTCAAGCCTGGCAAAGGAATAATATGCAAGGCTGGCCTTTTCCCTAACATTGTTGAACAGTTTTGAATGGGCTCCTCCCCCAAGTATGCTGGCGTATACCAATAAAGGCACATAGCTCTCATGGGAATAACCTATTCCGGTGGTATAGCTCATGGTCAGTTTACCCTGGTTTACATCCATGGATTCTATAACCTCCCTTGGTGCATCCGCAGGGCGGGGAGACAGCGCCTGGGCAGGATACTTAATGTCTCGCCTTTCCACCGCCGGAGGTATGTCCAGAAAAGCCTTCAGATCGGCTATGTCAACATCCCCGACCACAAATATATCAATAGGAACCTCGGACAGCATGGTCTTATAATATTCCGCCAGTCCGACCGCCGTTATGCCCTCCAATTCCTTAGCATCTCCGTATTTATATCTGCTAAAGGGCTGCCCCTTTGTGGTCTCTTCATAACACCTCTCAATCGAATAATGTATCTTGTCATTAATACGGGCATCTATCAGTCTTTTTATGTTATCTCTCTCCTGATCGAAATATGCCTTCTTAAAGCCCGTTTCATCAATAAGGGGCTTTGTTATCAGTCTTACCAGAAAACCCAGTATATCAGATACCACGCCTTCCCCTTTCAAGGTATACTTATCGCTGATAACATTACTGCCAAGATATATAAGCTGCATATCTCCTTTCTTGAATACGTCAACGTTAAGGGAAGCTCCATAACAACGGCCCAAAAACTCCTCAATGGATTTGGTATCCGCAAATCCCTCACACCCCCTTTTTAGTATCTGGGGCAGCAGTGCGTTACCTGTGGAATTTTCATCAAGCGGCCTGTACATTATAAGGCTCACCGAAACCGTTTTAAACTTCGGTTCCCTGATAAGATATAAATTTATTTCCTTTCCAAGCCTGTGCTGATAGTATACCCCTTCCATCCTTCGCCCTCCTTATAATAATGTATGGGGACACACCGCTTTTTGTGGGTATTCCTTGTTGCGGAATGTCCCCGATTGATAAGCTTTTGCGTCAGGGACACACCGCTTTCAATAAGGTCAGGGGACACACCTTTATAGTTGGTATTCCTTAATGGCCAAGGAATGTCCCCATTAGAATTCCTTGTTGCGGAATGTCCCCGATTGATAAGCTTTTGCGTCAGGAACACACCGCTTTTAATAAGGTCAGGGGACACACCTTTATTGCTGGTATTACTTTATGGACAAGGAATGTCCCCATTAGGATTCCTTGTTGCGGAATGTCCCCGATTGATAAGCTTTTGCGCTACTGTCTATAATATTATTTTGAATATACTTCATATTTATCCATACAATCCAAAATTCCTGCCTGATATAAATAAAAGCGGGGATTTCCCCGCTTTTACCGTAACCCATCCACCATATTCAATCTGTCCAGCAGTGCCCTGGTCAGAAAGTCGCTGTCCCCCCATGGCCCTATGAAAACTGTACCAACATGCTCCGGCAAATTTTTATCCTCAACCAAATGGGGTATCAGATATTCGGTTTCAATACCCTGGTTTTCAAAACCCACATCAACTATAACCAATTTGTTAATACCGTAATCAAGCAGATAGTCTATGGTATCCTTTAATCCCGACTTCCTGTGCCCTATATATGCAATCCTTATCTTTCTGCCCTCGTATCCGTTCTTCACTATGCTTTCCTTTATCTTGTTATAAAACACCTCTGCCCTGTTAACAGCCTGTGGAAATTTTTGCTGGGCTTTTTTATCAAAATCCCTTGCCATCAATACCACTCCCACCTGTTCGGGGCTTATCTCCTGGATTTTTTCCAATATACACTGCTCATAATAGGATACAAGGCCGTCATGGTTCCAGAGGGGAAAGGTAAACAGCACCTCTGCATCTATACCGCTCTTTTCAATAACGCCCAGTATCTTTCTGTCAACCACTTCCTTATAGGGCTGTTCCACAAGAAAGTTATTGAGTACAACAATCTTATCATAGCCTTGCTGCAATATTTCACCAATCACTTCTTCTATAAATGGAGACCCGAACAGATTTGCGTTATACAGCACATACCTGTCTTCCAGCTGGCTTTTAAGTTTATCGTACAGATTTTGATTTGTTTGTATGTAGCTATCCTTCTCAATTTTATTGAGATTCCTTTTCAATTGCTGTGCCTTTACCGGCATATTCCACCATCTTACCCCGCCTAGTCCGACCTCCCTGTAAGATTTCAACCGGTACAGAGCCCCCTGGCAGTTATATTGCCCTATTTCACCGGGCGACAGAAGTAGAATGGCCGTTTCCTCTTTCTTGTCAGCAGGCGTTATATCCGCAGTCTTCACCTTGCCCGCGAAGGCGCTGACGCAAATACAGGACAGCAGGTATCCTATCAGTACCAGTGCTGCAAACAACAGTATAATCTTTGATTTCTTCTGAAATTTCCTGATATGCAGTACCGATGCAAACAGGCATATGCATACCAGTGCAATTGAAATAAACTGCACAATGCCGTGGTATATCATTGATACCGTTGCAAGAATACCCATTATCAATCCGAGAAATATCAACAATAAAAATTCAGGCTGGATTCTAATTTTCACAAAACCCCCCTCCTCTATTAAACTTTATGCTGCATGTTCATAATAAATAACATAAAAAAATAAAGACCCGAAACGATTTCGGGTCTTTAATAAGCTATAATTTCGGATGAGACCTGGGCCTAACAGGTAATAACTTCCACCATAGCCCCATTTTTCAGACCGGCGGCATTACCTTCTTCAACGTCTATATGCATATCCAAGGCATAGCTGGGTGAAACTCTGATGAGTACATTTTCAAATACCAAACCCCTGAACCCTTCTACCCTTACCTTAACCCTCTGGAAATCCTCTACTCCAAAGGCCTTAGCATCGTCGGGATGCATATGAATATGCCTTGCTGCGACAATAACTCCTTGTTCCAATTCCACTTCTCCCTTGGGTCCAACCAACTTAACGCCGGGGCTGCCCTCAAGGTCTGCGGAATCCCTAACAGGAGGCTTGAGCCCCAAAGTATAGCCATCGGCTACTGACAATTCCACCTGTGTTTCTTTCCTGACAGGCCCTAATATCCGCACTCCCTTGATTGTTCTCTTGGGCCCTACTATGTCTACCTTCTCTTCACATGCATACTGCCCGGGTTGAGTAAGCACCTTATACTCAGTCAATTGATAACCGGAACCAAAAAGTATATCCAGATGCTCCTGACTTACGTGTAGATGCCTGTTGGACAGACCCACCGGGACTTTCTTCTGAATCATATATTTCCCTCCTATCCCTTTTTGTTTTTTTCAGTTAATCAACGTATTTAAGTCTTAAACTGCATTATCCATTCTATTTTATCAGATTGTCGTAGAAATTTCCAATTACGTTGTCCTAATATATTCAACATAGTTTTTGTAATTTGCCTTCATTTCCCCCAGGGAATCCCCGCCGAATTTTTCGCAAAATTCCACGGCTATGACCCAGGCAGCGGCAGCCTTTGCCACCACCGATGCGGCCTCCAGCACGCACACATCGGAACGTTCAAAGCCCGCCTTTTCCGCTTTCTTTGTGTCCATGTCCACGCTTCCAACAGGCTTTTTAAGGGTGGGTATCGGTTTTAATGCACACCGCACTGTCAATGGACTTCCGTTGGTAACACCGCCCTCCACTCCCCCGGCATTGTTGGTTTTACGGAAATACCCGTTTTCGTTATCATAGAATATCTCATCGTGGACCTCAGAGCCAAAAAGCTCCGCCGCCTTAAAACCCAGCCCAAACTCAACACCCTTGATACCCTGTATGCTCATCAGCGCCGCGGCCAGCCTGCCGTCCATCCTCCTGTCGTAATGGGCATAGCTGCCAAGACCGGGCGGCAGACCGGTGACTCTGACCTCCAGCACCCCTCCTACGGTATCTCCTGCCTCCCTCGCTGCCCGTACTGCTTCCTCCATCTGCCGAGCCCTTATATTTTGCCCGTCGGGGAGCAGGGTGCCGGCAACGCTTATAACGCTGCTGTCAACGTCTATACCGAAAAAACTTATCATTTGCATGGCTACGGCCCCTACTGCGGTTCTAATGGCAGTCTCCCGCGCGCTGGCCCTTTCCAATACATTCCTGATATCCCTGTGGTTGTATTTAATCGCTCCGGCAAGGTCGGCATGCCCGGGCCGGGGCCTTTTTAAAGATCCCTCCGCGGGAACTTCACCTTCGGCTTTCATTATATTCTTCCAGTTGTCCCAATCCCGGTTCTGTATAAAAAGGCACATTGGGCTGCCCAGGGTATAGCCTCCCCTTATTCCGGAGAGCACCTCCACACTGTCTTTTTCTATCCTCATCCGTCCTCCTCTGCCTTTTCCCTGCTGCCTTTCAAAAAGCATCTGGTCTACAGCCTCTATACTAATAGGCATATTGGAAGGCAAACCTTCAATTATCGCAGTCAGCCCCCTGCCGTGGGATTCTCCCGAGGACAAATACCTTAACATATCTAATACACCACCCATGCGAAATAGTACCTGATTTTAACCATATCATCATTATATTACATTTTTTTCGCTGTAAACAGATGCACATGCCAAATAAAAACAGGGAACCAGCCCTGTTTTTATTCTGAATACCTTTTATTCAATTCTTCAACTATCCCGTCGGCTTCCACTCCATAGGTTTGAGCTGCCCGCTCAATGCTCTTATATAGAGCTCCCCCTCACCCGAAACACCGGATTCCAAATCGCTTAAAAATCTCCTCGGCTTCGGGGTGCTGCTTTAGTATATCCTTTATTTTACTTTCACTGCTGTACATACATAACACCTCCAGACCGGATAATTGTTTCTATATTATATTATAATTCTCTTCAAAGGGATATATATCCTTCGACCTTTTCCATTTCTAGAAGCTGTAAAAATCGTGATTTCCGATAGTTGTAACAAACTTCAGCCTATCCCTGAACCATTTTGACGCACCACTGCCGGCAAGGTCCTCGTATATGAAAAACTGAGCATTGCCTACCGATTGTCCGTTTTCACCGGCAGGCCTCTTGCCCTCCAGAGCTTCGTATGCCGCCTTGTAAGACAATTCGGAAGGCTCCTTGCTCTCCCAACCCCCGTCAGTCACAGGCTGAAACTGTCCTTTTTGAAAAATAACACCTTCGATTGTATTGGGAAATTTCCCGCTCATCACCCTGTTCAGCACCACTGAACCCACCGCCACCTTCCCCTGATAGGGCTCATAACGGGATTCACATTCGATAATTTTGGCCAGCAGATATAATTCCCCGTCACTTACTTCTGAAAAACCCCCGCCTGCCTGTATTTTCGGATGAGCCACCGCCGGCCTCATCCTCGCTCCGGGCAACAGCGCCACCGCCGGTACATCCATGTATGTGTCCTCATGGCCTGCTTCCTCATGCCCGGTAAATCCTGCCGACAATACCGCCACAACCGTCACAATAACGGCCGGCAATACTGTTCTCCTTAATGTTTTCATTGTTTCCTCCCCCTAGTAATGGTAACTTTATCCAGCACAAGTCATTACTATACCAGATTTTTCTGTGAATTACAACCTCCTCTCTTTTATATCCATTTATAATCAAAAATATAACCAAAAAAAAGACCGCAATATATGCGATCCGTTATTTTATGGTTTTGCTGCAGTTATGCTTTATGAAACTCATGCCATGCTATTAAGTTTTATATCTCCTTTAGTATTTCCTTAAGCAGCATAATAAACCTGTCCTGGACTTTCTTTCCTACCTCCAGAACTTCCTGGTGGCTGGGCGCATGATGCAGTATACCCGCAGCCATATTGGTTATGCACGAAATTCCCAAAACCTTCATTCCACAGTGGACTGCCGTAATAACCTCGGGCACCGTAGACATACCCACAGCATCTGCGCCTATTGTTCCCAACATACGTATTTCAGCAGGGGTTTCATAACTTGGACCGGTAACTCCGCAGTAAACTCCCTGTTTAGTTTCAATACCTGAGCGCTGCGCACATTTTACCGCCCTTATAATCAGGTCTTTGTCATAGGCATCCGACATACCGGGAAACCTTACACCCAATTCTGCCACATTCCTGCCTATCAGAGGATTATAACCCATCAAATTTATATGGTCTGTTATAATCATCAAATCCCCCGGTTTAAAGTCCCTGTTAACCCCTCCAGCGGCGTTAGTTACCATAAGCCTGTCCGCGCCTAACAGTCTCATAACCCGCACCGGAAATATTATATCCTCCATGGGATAGCCTTCGTAATAATGGAACCTTCCCTGCATGGCGAGTACCTGCTGTCCCATCAGTTGACCTGCTATCAGGCGCCCTGCATGACCTTCCACCGTTGACACCGCAAACCCCGGTATATCCTCATAGTCAATTATTTCACTGTTAATAATCTGCTGCGCCATTTGCCCAAGCCCTGAACCCAATATCATTCCTATGGCGGGTTTTGTCTTTAACCTATTCCCTATGTACTCTGCAGCTCTTTGGTATTTTGCCATTTTATCCAAACCCATCCCTCCTTGTAAGGTATGTCCCCGATTGATAGCCTTCCGGGTATATTATACCATTATTACAAATAAAATAAAAAACCTGCACAATGTGCAGGCTATATTCCTAACCAGGGCTTCGGATCCACCGGTTCTCCGTTTTTCCTCACTTCAAAGTGCAGATGGGGACCGGTTGACAATCCCGTACTGCCCGAGAGGGCTATCTGGGTTCCCGCGCTTACTACGCTTCCTACCTTAACGCTCAGACTTGAATTGTGTGCATAAAGGGTGACAATTCCACCTCCGTGGTCTATCATTACCGTTTTTCCATATCCACCGTAAGTGTCGGCGTATATAACCTCACCGCCTCCTACCGCCACAATCTTTTTACCCCAGGGTACGCCCAAATCAATTCCCGAGTGATATTTCCTTGTCTTATATATCGGATGTACACGCCATCCGAAATTTGATGTAATCCTTGTGTAGCCCGGAGCTGGCCATACAAATTTTCCCCCGACGAACTGGCCGTTGCCCGAAAGGCTTAAAATGGTCTGGGTTATCTGCTTTGAGGTCTTTTCCAGTTCTGCCAGCATTTTGTCCAGCTCTTGTTCCTGGCCTCTGACTCTGCTGAGGGCACTGTTTCTGCTGGCCGTAACCGTTTGAATCTCCTGTTTCTTGCTGAGCAGGTCATTCCTGAGGGACAGCATCCTTACTTCCTTTTCCTTTACTTCATCCTTCTTGGCCTGTACCAAATTACGGTATTCCTGCAACTCTTCAAGTATTGATACATCATATGCTGCCACCTTGCTTACCAGATAAAACCGTGAAATAAAATCCGAAAAGCTCTCCGCGCTCAGTAAAACCTCCAAATAACCGTAACCGCTGTTTTTGTACATTGTTCTTAACCTCTGTTTGTAGAGGTCGTCTCTATGTTCCAAATCCTCCTGGGCCACTTCCAACTCCTCTGTGACCTTCTCCAGTTCCTTCTTTGTAATGTCAATATCCCTTTCTACCTTGCCAAGCTGGCTTTCCGCTTCATTTAGCTGGTTGTTCAGCTTTTCCAATTCCTTGAGCAAATCGTTTTTTTGCTGCTGCACACCCTTTAGCTGGTTTTCCGTATCCTGCATTTTTTGCTGAACCTGCTCAAGTTTTTCCTGTTCCTCTGCCAGGTTGGCATATACTGCAGTACTATGTAATAAAATCATTGACACTATGACCACTATTGACACTATTCTGGCATTTCTCACACAAAGCCCCCCCTGGTTACCTTCTCTCTACATATTCTATAACATAAAAGGCGGCTTTGTCATATAATTTGATGAAAATTTAATATAATTGTAATATTTCATAATTTTAGCATTTATTTTACTATGTTCCACAAAGCAAGTCCCGTTGTTTCATCGTACTCCCTCTCAAGGTCCTTCCCTTCAAACTCATCTATTATAAATTCCGCCGCAAACACAACGGTCCCGGCCATCAGGTGGCCCCCGAAACTTTGACCCTTATCATCTCCTAGTGTTATATGGGCATGAACAAAGGGTTCGCCGTCCTTTAAGGAAATATTGCCTGTGAGACTTAACACTTCCATGGGTTTGTCGAATACCATATCCTCATACTTTCCCGACCGGCTGTCATAAAAACCCACCACAGCCCCCTGTACCGCACCTATCATCTGCAGTCTGCCCTTTGTAATCCCCTTTTCCCGGGCAAAGCCGGTGAGGGAAGCAAGAAGGTCCTCACCGTATGGAATACGGCCCATAAAGGTCCTTTTTCTCTCGTATTCTATCGCTGCCACTTTTATTCCTCCCTATGTTTATGCCTTATTTCTTCCATAATCTTTATACCGCTGCTGGTACCGATACGGCTGGCACCGGCATCCACCATTCTAATTAGGGCGTCCAAGTCCCTTATACCGCCTGAAGCCTTAACCCCCATACCGGTTCCCACCGTTTCCCTCATCAGCCTTACATCCCTTACCGTTGCCCCTGCATCGCCAAAACCTGTGGAGGTCTTGACAAAATCCGCACCGCATTCCTTTGAAAGTTTGCACATTAAAATCTTCTCCTCACCGGTAAGAAAGCAGGTCTCAATTATTACCTTCAAAGTATAAGCTCCAATACTTCTAATCTGCTTTAATTCCTCTTCCACCGCTTTATAATCCCTGCTCTTTACCGCTCCTATGTTAATAACCATATCAAGTTCCCCGGCTCCCTGTTCCAAAGCTATGTTACTCTGGTACATTTTGGCCCCGGGGGTATCCGCCCCCAGCGGGAAACCAATCACCGTACATACTTTCACATTTTGTCCCTTCAATATGCCGGCCGCCCTTTTGACCCAATAGGGGTTTACACAAACCGAAAAAAACCCTTCGTCTGAGGCCTCGCCGCACAACTTTTCAATATCACCGCAGCCGGCATTTGCCTTAAGCAGTGTGTGGTCAATAAGCCCGGCAACGCTTTGGCACGTTAATCTCACAGATATTACCTCCAATTCCCGACTTTTCTTCAGCATATCAAAACCACCCTTTAAAATCAATTCAGGCCTTTATCATTATCCTTTTTTGGAACGTCGGTTAATCATATTCTGGGTTATTATATTTCCCCCCGGTAGTTCAGGTGTCCCGTTATTTCCAGCGGTATTCCCGGCGGTACTCTCAATCCTTTCCTTAAGCTGTGCTAATTCCGCAGCCATTTTCTCAAGACGTTTAAGCACATCCTCTTCAATCTTATACTCCAATACACGCAGAGCCGACCCAATCCTCTCTACCTGGACTGCCGTTTCATCGGGAATCCTGCATGGTGGTTCATTATCCTTTGAATCTGCGGGCGTGCCGGGACCATCGGGATATTCCCCGCCGCTTTGGGATACGCCGGGCGCGTGGCCGCTCTCCCCACTGCTGTCATAGGGGTTTTTTTCGGTTTCAACAAAGGCATCCTCAGGCAGTTTAATCCTTTCTGTTGACCTGTGTAAAAACGGAATGTGCAGTTCCGGAGGCTGGGTAGCAATTATCCTTTTGGCTTTGACAAGAAGCGAATAGGTATTGGAGAAACCATAAACCTCAAGCTTTTCACCTTGCGCATGATGGTAATACTTAACCCTTCCCCAGCTTGAGCCCCCATCGTAGGAAGTTCTGTAGCCCAGGCTCCCCCCTTCGATCCATGCTGCATAGAGGGTGTTTTTTCTGCTAATAATGACAGGCCCATTCTCCACGTGTTCGGCGGCAACTATTTCCCCGGCCTGCGCCCTGTCAAGGCTTTGTGCCTCGTTAAGAAAGAATACTCCTCTGTAGTTTTTTATAAGGACATAATCCTCCTGAAATGTTATATGCTCTATATTTTCCCATTCGTCTTTTCTTTCATTATTTTTCTGTCTCCACTGGCTGCCATCGAATTCCCAAAGGCGGAGGCTTTTCTGTAAGGCTGCAACCACGCACAGCCGGTTACTTTGGGCTGCATCGGCATCATAGCATATTTTCCCCGTCTGGACGGGTACATCAAATACTTTGTAACCTCTCCACTCATTTCCTGTCCAGTGATGATGGAACAGCGCACAGCCCCCTCCCCTTTCCGAATATACATACAGCAAATGCAGGTTGGACCGCTCCTTTACAATCTTGAGGCCGTAAATTTCGATTGACTTTCCTGCAAAACTGTACAGGGTATTGGTTATCCACTTTTTTGTATCGTACCTTATATAAACCACTTTCTGCTCTGAACTCAAGGCGACAATATGTATGTTATCCCTTTCATCCACAATTATATCAATTTCCCGGGTAAAGCCCTTCATATCCAGCTGCGCCACTTCTGCTTCACCTTTGTATCTTCTCAGAATGTAAGCAGTTCTATATGAAGATGTCGGATAAAACACCCAAAGGTTTCTTTTGCTGTCAATAACCAGTTTCTTTTCAAATGCATTATTAATCATAATATCACCCCTATAAAAATATATGCGTATTAAGATTAATTAGAAGAAATGGCTAAATAGCTTTGCACCAAAAACGTTCAGGACTCATATATTACTACTGCAACAGGGTATATAAACCCAAAAATGTGTGAAAGGAGTTGAATACATGTCTTTTTATACAGCTGCCAGCAGAGAAAACAAAAACTGCCCCGGACTTGTAGCCGGCGGTCAGGATACAGCAGGCTTCCGGGAAAGAGTCTGCGTCCAGGTTAAGAAGGTATACGACGCATGCCTCCAGCAAATTGTTCTCGAAGATGAGAAAGTGGTAATATGCCCCACCGGCGGGCCCTTTACAAGACCGCTTAACTTCGTCAGGTGCAGGAATGTAAAATCCAGAGGGGTTGTTAAGAATCTAAGGGTCGATAAAATCGAAGACCGTGATAAAGATCGTAAAAAAGACCGTGATAATTTCGCAAGGGTAAGGGCAGATGTTGAAATACCCATTGTCGTTGAATTCGTTGACGCCAATGGAGTAAGAGGCACAGGGACAACAACCATCACCATCCCCAAGGATGTTGTACTCTTTGTACCGGACGATTCGGTTATACCCTTTGAAATCGAAGCAACGGTAGGTGCCACCTGCGCAGACGGTAAATTCCTCAACGACTTCAGGTTCAGGCTGGATCTTTGCATAACAATTATTCTGAAGGTAATCGCAGAGGTAGAACTACTCATCCCAGCATTCGGTTTTTGTTTCATACCTCCCTGCGAAGAATTTGCCGCAGCCATTTGCGAGGAATTCTTCGGGCTTCCGCTGTTCCCTCCGCAATTGGAGGACATCCGAAGAAGAGACTAATAAAAAAACTCCTGACGGTAAACCGTCAGGAGTTTTTTTATTAGTCTCTTTACCTGGCAATAAACATCTGGGTTACTGTTAATCCACCTGTGCCGCCGCTGTTCACTATTCCTATGCCTATATGGGTAAATCCCGGATTCAGTATATTTGCCCTGTGGTCCTCGGAATTCATAAGGGATTGATGAGCGTTAATCACCGAACCGTTTTTTGCTATATTTTCACCGGCAGACCTGTATTGAATCCCAGAATTCTTCATCATTTCAAAGGGCGAACCATAGGTTGGCGAGTTATGCGCAAAATACCCGTTATCCACCATATCCCGGGATTTTATTCTTGCCACCTTGGTCAGGTCTGTATCAACCTGCAATGGTCTGATCCCCGCCTTTGCCCTTTCCTCATTAACATACTCAACCATTTCCCTTTCCAGGGCACTTAACCCCGAAAAGTTTTGGCCGGTCGCCGCCGAACCGGTATCGTTTTGAACAGCTGCTGTCGGCTGCCCTGTTTGCGGAGATGCACCTATCGCCGGAGCTTCTGTATCTTTTTCCGGAGCATCAGGTTCACCGCTTTCTTCGGCCGGAGGTTTCCCGTTTTCAACAGCCCCAGGTTTATCATGTTGCAGGACTTCTTGCTCCTTGTTTTCTAATGCTGCAGGTTGGTTATTGATTTCAGGAATCTTTACCTCTTCATCCTTTGCAGCTTCAGGTTCCTGGTTTTCCAAAATTTCCTGCAGCATATTTTTGGAATATGCGTCCGGGTCTTCTGCCCCGGCATTGCAGTTCTGCTGCCCGGTATTTGCAAAAGCTGTGGACGCCATTGCAACTACCAATAACATAACCATTAACATAACTACTGTAGTTTTGCTTTTCATGATTTCCCTCCTGTTCATTTGCTGAATGTTTTCCTTCTGCTTAAACCAGGCAGTATCATGGCCAGGTTTTTTATTTTACATTAAACAGCAGGACAAATCAAAAAAAAACCTATATATTGTCATTGTAATATATGTCACGTCATCCATCGGATTTTTCTAAAATCCTTTGAGCAGCCTTTTCAAGCGGAACACCCTCGTCCATGCTTAATTTTCTCATATAGGCATAGGCATCATGTTCCGAAATTTCAAGCCTGTCCATCAAAATCCCCTTTGCCCTTTCTATGTTTTTCCTTGCCGAAAGTGAGTTTTCAAGTTTCTCCACCCTTTTTTCAAGGGTTATTATCCTGTCGGAATTAACCAGGGAAAACTCTACAATTTGTATAAGCTGCACCGGATTAACCGGTTTTGTTATGTACGCGTATACCTTCATGTTCTTTAGTTTTTCATAAAACTCCCTGTTGGGTTTGGCAGTCAGAAACACCACGGTGGAAAGCCGTTCCCTTTCTATTAAACTTCCGGTTTCAAAAACATCGGTACCCCATAGGTTGACATCCATAAGTACCAGGGCAGGCCTTATACTTCTGGCAATACGCATCGCCCCGGAACCATCGCTTGCCTGATATGTCTTATAACCTCTCTTAACAAGTATATCGTTTATTATACTCCTTGAGGTTTGGCTGCTGGCTGCTATCAGTACGCTGCCTATTCCCATCCGACCACCCCGTACATAAATACATTTTTCTAATTATATCATTTATTCTAGATATTCCAAAACCGTTTGCACATGAACGGCAGTTCCTATACAAAGTGCATCTTCATCTATATCAAAATAGGGGCTGTGGGCTACACACTGTATTCCCTTTTCTTTGCTTCCTGTTCCCAGGCGCCACAAAACCCCGGGTACCCTTTGCAGAAAATAGGCAAAGTCTTCTACGCCCAGCCTTGGTTTCTCAATGTCCACCACTTTGTCCCCCACAATCTTACCGGCGGCATTCTTAACAAGGCCCGCCATGGAATGGCTGTTAATCAGCAGAGGATAGCCGGGTTCTAATACAACCCGGTGCTGTGCACCCATCGCCCTGCAAACGTTCATAGCTATATCCTCAATGCTGCGGTGTATTCTTTCCCGGGTAGCGCTGTCCAGCGTCCTTATGGTACCGGTCATCTCAACCCTGTCTGCTATTATATTTGCCTGGCTACCTCCTCTGATTGTCCCTATTGTCAGAACCCCGGATTCCATGGGGTCTATCTGCCTGCTAATTATCTGCTGCAGCGCGTTTATAATCTGGGCCGAAACGGCTATTGCATCTGTTCCCTCGTTGGGTTGTGCCCCGTGGGCCGACTTTCCGATAACCTCTATCCTGAAGTCGTCGGAACAGGCATTTGCTACGCCATACCTTATTCCTACACTTCCCACTTCGAGCTCCGGTGATGTATGGAGGGCAAAAACAGCGTCAACACTCGGGTTTTCAAGTACTCCTTCTTCTACCATCCGGGCTGCTCCTCCTGTGGTTTCCTCGGCAGGCTGGAATATGAACTTAACCCTTCCCCGGACTGTATCCCTCATTTCCGACAATACCATTGCTGTCCCGAGGAGTATCGCTGTGTGCGCATCATGACCGCAGGCGTGCATTTTGCCCTGTACCCTGGATGAATATGCCACGTTTTTTTTGTCCTGTATGGGAAGAGCATCCATATCCGCCCTTAAAGCTACTGTTTTGCCCTTTTCTTTACCTTCCAAAAGCCCCACCACTCCGGTTCCTGCTATTCCCTTTTGCACTATCAGTCCAAGCCCTTCCAGAACCCCGCTCACCGCTCTGGAAGTGCGCAGTTCCTCATTCCCAAGTTCCGGATGCATGTGAAAATCTCTTCTCATTTCAACAATGCGTTCTTTATATTTTTCAACCCTTTCCAATACGTGCCAGCTGCCGGTCCGCAATATTATCCCTCCCTTGACTTTTTCCCTGATTATTTTTCTATACCCTCCCTGGCCCCGACGCCCCTTTTATAATAATGCTTTATTTCCTTAATTTCGCTTACAAGGTCTGCCCTTTCCACTATTTCAGTGCAGGCCCTCCGGCCGGTAAAAACCAGTTCCACCCCTTCGGGTCTTTCCTCTATAAGCCTTACAAAATCCAAAGCGGGTATCAGGCCGTAATGCACTGCGATGTTGGCCTCATCCAGTATTACTATGTCATAATCCCCCGACTTTATAACCTCTTCTATCTGCTCAAAGCCCTTCCTGGCAGCACAAATGTCCTCATCGGTGGGCTTTTTATCAATAAAACATCCCCTGCCATACTGCTTAACCACGATATCCGGGTAAAACCTCTGGAGGGCATTCAGTTCATTATAATACATACCTTTTACGAATTGTCCCATAAAAACCTTGAGCCCTGCCCCGACAGCCCGTATCGCGAGTCCTATGGCCGCCGTGGTTTTACCCTTTCCATCCCCTGTATAAACCTGTACATAACCTACCATTTAAATACCCCCTATATTTGAAATAACAAGCTTATTTTACCACAAACTCTCCCCTTAATCCCTCCTAACGCTTTATTCAGTTTTTTGATCTCTATAGGTTAGAGGTTTTAACAAATAGCTTGCTATTTTTAAAATGTTTTTGTTGCTGTTGAATACCCTGTTGCCCAAGGGACCATTTAGTCCTTCAACCATGAAATCGAATTTTGAATTGTTCAGTTTTTCCATAGCCCTACGAAACACAATGGAATGTTGATAGCTGTTTCTCAAGGGTTTTATGCTTTCTTCATAATTACCCATACCACAAATATCTTTGGCTGCCTGAACACCGGAATATAAAGAGGCAAACTGGCCAAATCCAAGAAAGGGCATAATGGATCCGAAATTGTTCCCGGTAAAGAAAGTATTGCCGATACGGGGATACTTGCATATACCTATTATATATTTGTTGATTTCGAAATTATCAGTTATTCTGAGGTCTTGGCCGTATATACTGCAAACATTCTGATAGAATCTCTCCCATAAAGCATGAGTATCAAGCTGCTGGTTTTCAGCATAATCCGGATAGCCAATTACTATGTTTGCCTCATTTTCAGAAATGGGAATAAGATAACCGTATCCCTTAGGCGCCAGTTTATTGTTCAACCAAGCCCTCACCGTATACCGGTCAAAATCGCCCGAAACAATGGCACCCCTGAGTGTAACAGTCAAATCTTCCCTGAAATCCTGTACCCGGGCAGCGTATGATGCATCACCGGTAGCCATTACTACATGGGTGAAGTCCTGTAATAATTCTTCATAGGAATGTTTAGAGTTAAATATGATTTTACTTTTCACCTGTTTTTCCAATTGCCTCTCAAAGGAATTGGGATGCCTGCCCCTTGTATTGGTGAACCCCAGATGACCTCTGATATACGCCTGCCGGTGCTCGGAGTGTATTATCAGCTGCCTAATATTACCTGCCGGCTTTAAGTTTATACCATGATTTTCGGAAAAATAGGCTATTGAGTCATCAATTGGCTTGGTTAACACAGACAGCAGTATTTCACAGTTAACAAAACGATCACCCACCTGCCTGCGTTTCTCAAAGATTTTAGGCTTAATGCCGTTTTTTTCTAAGGTTATGGCACAGGCAAGCCCCGATAGACCTGCCCCCATTATAGCTACTTTAATCATTTGTAATTACCTCCCGGATATTAATCACAGCCGGGTCTTTACCACTGTGGTGACCATTACGGCTGTTCAAAGCAGGCAGCCCACCCATAGTGCTGCCTACGTACTATTGATACACTTATATTTTATTCAAATAAACGGAAGAATAACCCCTATAATCCGTCCGGTCGAAGGAGGATATTTATGAACGGTAGTCAGAGGAGAATGGAAGTCTTTAAGGAAATAGCCAGGCTGACCTTCAATAACCAATTAAAGGAAAGAATTGACCAGGTGCCCTATATGTTTGAAGAAAGTCCAGGAGGCATAACCGCCGTCAAAAACGAAGTTCTGGTAGCCATGGGACTGAACCCCACTGCCCATGCCGACATCGAATTATCCAGGGAGGTGGATGCAGCCCTGAATCTGGATGAAATAGAACTCCCCCTTGTGACGGTTAATAAAAGTATCTGCAGCGAGTGTAACCAGGAGGATCGTCGGGAGTGCCAAAACTCCTGCACCTATGACCGGGACTTCGAAACCTCTGGCCTTCATCCCATCATAGAAAACGGGAAATGTCTGTCCTGCGGAAAGTGTATACCAAGGTGTCCCCTGGGAGCAATCAATGACAAGATAGAGTTCATACCTATGAGTAAATATCTTGAGAAAGGTGTTCCGGTTTATGCTGCGGTTGCCCCCGCAATAGCCGGGCAATTCGGCAGGGATGTGTCAAGGGATGTGTCAATGGGTAAGCTGAGAAGCGCCCTTAAGTCGATAGGCTTTGCTGATATGGTGGAGGTTGCCCTGTTCGCCGACATGGTCACTTTGAAGGAGGCCGACGAATTTAATATGCTTGTAAAAACTAAAGACGATTTTCTTATAACCAGCTGCTGCTGCCCCATATGGGTCAACCTTTTGACCAAGCATTACGGAAAGCTTTATGAAAGGCTAACCAAAACCGTATCTCCCATGATTGCCTCGGGAAGAATAATAAAGGCCATATTCCCCGACAGCAAAACAGTGTTCATAGGCCCCTGCGTGGCAAAAAAAGCCGAGGCAAAGCACTCCGACCTTAAAGGCGCCATAGACTATGTGCTCACCTTCAACGAGCTTTCAGAAGTGTTTAAAGCCCTGGAGATAGATTTAAAATCGCTGCCGGATGACAACAAGGAGCAATCCTCCTATGGCGGAAGGACTTACGCCCGGACCGGCGGCGTGAGCCAAGCGGTGGAAACAACCCTTGAGAGGATTGCTCCTGGCAGGACGGTAAAGTTTAAAGCCATCCAAGCCGACGGGGTGGGAGAGTGTAAAAAGCTGCTGGACAGCATCAAATCGGGCAAAGTGGAAGCTAACTTCATCGAGGGCATGGGATGCAAAGGGGGCTGTGTAGGTGGACCAAGAGCTAACATGGAGCCTGAAGAAGGCAAAAGATGCGTTGAAGAATACGGGCATAAAGCTCCGTTTGCAGATCCCATAGACAACATTAATGTAAGGCAGCTTCTTAAATACCTCGAAAGCCTGGAAAAAGAGCAGTTTGACAGGCTGCTGCTGCGGCAGTAGAATTACACAGCCGTCAGCTGGACAGGCCTCCAGATACATGTTTTTTGCTCCTGATTAAGCCTGTCACTAATACTAGAAGGGGCAGGCATAAGCCATGAACAAGCGCGTAGATCGGCCAGACTTCAGTATCCCACATGATTTCATAGGATGCGTCGGGATATACTATAAGGGAAATGGCTACCACAAGCATCCCCATGGGGAGGGTAATGGGCCGGTAATCCTTAAGCCCTAATACCTGGGAGAGTCCAAGGGTCGCAGCGTAAAAATATACCGCCGTCCTTATAAAGATGGTTATAAACCACAGCCCGGCTATTACCGCCTCCACCCGTTCAATTGTATCCCCTATGCTTATTTTCTTGGCCAGGGTATATACAGGATACATACTGTGAGAAGTGATGTCGGTTGACAGCACCATTATACAAAATATCGTAATGGTGAGTATTACAGCTCCGGCAGCCAGTACGCCTTTATAAAAAAAACTGCCTTCCTTTCCTTCTCTGTTCAGGCCAACGGGAAAAACCATAAGCAGGACAACCTGGGGCAGCGAGAATATGCCAAGGAAGATAATCGCCCCCTTTAGAATAGATCCTATACCGGCTTCGAATACAGGTTGTATGTTTTTAAGCTCCAGCTCTGGTATGCTGAAGACTATAAGGAATATTATGAAAAACACCACAATTGGAAATAGTATTTCGGTTGTCCGGGCAACCGTTTCAATGCCAAGGCGGACTCCCAAAACAACAACCGCCGCAAATAGTATATTAATAAATACCACCGGCGTTTCGGGCATCATGAGGGTTGTTACAAAGTTACCCATAATAGATACCGTCAACACACTTCCGATGAAGGGAAAGACAATAAATAAAATGGATACCGCCTTCCCCGGCCATTTGCCCAATGCGACCTGGACAGCTTCAACAAAACCCATACCGGGGTAAAGCTTTGCCAGTGAATTGTAAAGCCATACCAACAAAACGTTTATGACTATTCCAATAATTACTGGGATCCAGGCATCCTGCCCGGCAGCATTTGCCAAGCTGTTGACGGTAATTAGTATTGTGGTGCCTATAGAGTATAGTATTACCAACAAATAAAACTGCCGGCCGCTTATCTTCCAGTTATCCTGCACTGCCCCTGCCTCCCTTCTACCTCTCCAGCATTCCGAATATAATATCTCCCATGGGTTTATAGATAAATGCGATGGCCTCCAGCGGGCTGGGTACATCCACCTCAAGGGCAATAAGAAAGCTCAAAACCACCCCTATAGCCAGTAAACCTAAAAATACCCACAGCTCTCCCTTTAATTTTTTCCTTATAAGACCAGGGACTTCAAGTGCTATTATAGCCGCAGCCGCCGATATTACACCTAATATATTAGCCATAAACCTACTCCTTTGATTCTTTTTTAAAGGCTTGGGTAGTAGTGCCTATTCCTTTTATCTTTGCGTTCACCTTTATTCTTACAGGAAGCCTTATAAATTCGTCCTCCCAGCTGCTGCTTAAATCCTTCCATACTTTTGGATACGTACGATAAACTATATCTCCGAACCCAAATATATCACTCTTAAGGTCCTGCTTGGCACTTCTAATGGCGGCCTCCATATATCCCTTCACTTCCCTCTCCAGCGCTTCTTGTATATATTGCAGTACCTGGCTTTCATCCAGTTCTGCGGCACACTGGGCTTCCCCCACGTTGGCCTCGAGCCTGGCTTCAATCTCAATTCCCGCCCCACCGTTTTTCATAACCGCTTTAATATCTGTTCTGTGCCCTGTTATTTCTATGGCCATCTTCCCTCCTCCTTGCAAGGGTATTGTGACAACACTGTTTTTGGTATTCCCCATTATATGGTTGTAACCCCTGCTCTCGTTCTCATTCAGCCAGCCAACCAGCCTGTCCCCTTTAAAAGCTGCAAGATGACCTATCTGCACCGTTGTGGGAACGTCAACCTTCTCTATGTTCTCAATATCCATCCCCGTTTGCGCACTTCCCTCAAGTATTATGCCGGTAAGGACCGGATTTTTTCCCTCCGCCGACAGGTATACCGCCAGCTCTTCCAGGTCCGCCGCATGGGTAGGCCCCCACCTACTCTCTGATGTCTCAAGGGCTGAATATATCATATTGCCCGGGATTTGCTCAAGGGGCGTAAGAACGTCCAATACCCTTTCAGCTTTTTCTTCCCTTGCTACCATCATATAAAAGTCTGCCCTGAATTGGTGGTCCCTTAGCAACAAGTCCAGTGCCTTTTCTATCCCGTCCCTGGCCAGCTCCTCGCCAAATATCACCGTACGGACATGCGATAAATACAGCTCCCTTGGAATTTCCAGCGTAAGCCGTCGCACTGCTTCAAACAACGTTTGCCCTTTGGCTCTGTAGGTTGTAATTGGGGTCTGGATGTCCAGGGTTTGCTGGGCAATTTGCCGGGGATTTATAATCTGCGCTGTCACTATATAATCTTCCCCATGCTTATCAATCCCGAGGGCAGAAACGACCGACAGCTCGTTAAGCTCCCGTTTGCTCCAACAGGCCGTCAGAAGTATAACAAAGATTATTGGTATTAACAAAAGCATGGTTCTTGGTTTCATAATAATTCTCCTTATATTATTCAATACAGTTTGGGGCTTTTAAAATTCCATAGACGAAACTATTGCTAAATTTTCATTCATTTCCTTCGGGCGGCCGGGGCTCTGCGTCTGACGGCCTTTGCTGGCGTACCATATCAGTTTGGGCAATAAGGCGGGGACGCGTAAAGAATCCCCAGTAGGGAACGCGGACCAGGGTATCCGCCTGATCGGCGGCAACAAAGGGGGACATAGGCATCATATAGGGTATGCCGAAGGACCGCAGACTGCACAAGTGCAAAATTATAGCCAATAAACCTATTGCGATACCGAATAGTCCGAAGACAGCTGCCAGAAACATCATTATAAACCGCATAATTCTAATGGATATGGCCAAATTATAGGATGGAATCACAAAACTGCTGATGGCGGTTATAGATACCACAATTACCATTGCGGGAGATACAATTCCAGCCTGTACCGCCGCTTCCCCCAGGACAAGCGCGCCAACGATGGCTACCGCCTGGCCCACTGCTCTGGGCATTCTTAACCCTGCTTCCCTTAGTATTTCAAAGGTAACCTCCATAAGAAGAGCTTCGAGTATGGCCGGAAAGGGCACCCCCTCCCGCTGTGCTTTAAGGCTTATCAATAGCTGGGTGGGGATCATTTCCTGGTGAAATGTGGTAATTGCTATATAGAAAGAGGGTATCAGCAGGGTCAAAAAAAAGCATAGATACCTTAGAAGCCGCAGCAGTGTAGCTATATCAGCACGCTGGGAGTAATCTTCGCTGGTATAAAAAAAATGAGCAAACAACGCAGGGACAAGCAGGGCAAAGGGGGTTCCGTCGACAATCAGTGCTATTCTGCCTTCTAGAAGCGCTCCAGCCGCAATATCCGGCCTTTCGGTGTTGAACACGGTTGGAAAAAGGGTATAGGTCTCATCCTGGATTAACTCCTCTATATAACCGCTCTCGAGTATACCGTCAATGTCTATCCTGTCCAGCCGCCTGTGGATTTCCTCCACAATACGGTCATTGGCTACCCCTTTAATATACATTACCGCCACATCGGTTCTGGTCCTCCTGCCTATGGATTTAACCTCCATCCAGAGGCTTGGATCCTTTATCCTCCTTCGTATAAGGGCGGTGTTGGTCCTAAGGGTTTCTGTAAAACCCTCCTTGGAGCCCCGTACGACGGTCTGGGAAGTTGGCTCTTCAATACTGCGCTTGTCCCATCCTCCTGAACTTACCGCCAGGCCCTTTTTGCAACCGTTTATGAGTATAACGGTATCACCCGTAAGCAGAGCGGAGAACAGGCTGTCATAATCCGGTATGTCCTTTACATCTCCCACCGGAAGCATTAAGTCGGTCAGTCTCTTAAATATCCCGTCCCCAAAAGATAATTCGGAATCCTTACCGGTCTTATTACGGCCTTGCATCATTACACTTATTATGAAGTCCTGAATCAGGTCCCTGTCGGCCAAGCCTTCTATATATATTACGCCGACGGCAAGTTCACCGTCTTCCCCGGCACGGAACTGCCTGACCACAACATCGGGGCTTTGGCCAAGGATTCCCTTTATGGTTTTTATATTTTCCCCAAGGTTTTTCTTAAGAGAGGACTTATCCGCCCTACTTCTCTTTTGTCCGCTGTTGTTTGTTGGCTTTTTTCTGGTAATAATACGTTTTATATATCCCATAATAAACACCTGCCCTATACTGTGAGAAAAACCCAACACTAGTTTTACCAATATTATTAATAGTTTCCTAATGAGGAAATCCTATTCACAGGGTCAATAGAGAACTGGTCTTTATCACACCGGCCGGCAGATATAACATACCGTTTTGGGACTGGCTTCTATTGCTTGGATATCGAAAAAAAGTTCTTTTATCTCATCTTCTGCATTTTTAATAAAGTTGAAATAATCCCCGCCTTCGAGTCGTTCGATTATATCAATCAGGAACGACCTGTTACAATTGAAGTCGTGAATAATAATCAGATGTTTCGTAATCCTGCTCATCTCGGCGTACAAATTTTTTCTTTCATCTGCTTTCAACCCATGGGCAACAAAAGACGCAACCGAAACATCAAAACATTTTTCCTCAAAGGGCAACCCCTTAAGAACATCCGCATGCAAAAATCCAATTGATTTATTTTCCTTTTTACCGGTGGCAGTAATTAGCATTTTCCGAGCGGAATCCACACCGGTTACAATAAAACCCCTTTGGTAAAGTACCGAACACAGGGCACCGGTGCCGCAGCCAACATCAACTATTTTTTTATATACCGACAGATCCAAATGGTTCTGCACCCTATTCAGAACCGCATTAAAGTATCTTCTCTGGTAATTGAAAAATAAGCCGTAAACAGGGGCAATCCAGTGAAAGACTCCGGCTCCCCCTGCTTTTACTCCGCTCTGATCCATATACTCCACTTCCTGCGCTTTACTGTCTGCTTTCTCCTGCTGCGTGTGTTACCATTTAAATAGTCTTGCTCTGTTTAGGAATAACATACATATATAAGATGAACCACACTCGAAAGTGTGATTCACCCTTTATAAAACTCCATATTTTCCTTAACCAGTTTTTCTTCCCAGATCATCTGCAGCAAAGCCAGGTCCTCACTGTAATTGGTTTTGGATTGGTCTTTATCATATTCAAGAGTGTCAATTACTTCAATCGTAAAGCAGCCCGCCCCATGCTCCTTCCATTCGGTTTGCAGTTCCTGACTGGGATGGGAGCCGGCTCCCAGTTGAAACCTATTCCTGTTGATTGTACCCTTCAAATCCCGGGTTGCTTCGATATAACACTTATCTCCAAACCGGGAGCGGATAATTAATATGCCCATATCAGGTTTCATGCGCTTGTATTGTTCCTTTAATTCCTTTCTTCTGTCCATCGGTTAATACCCCATTTCCTTTAGCACCCTAGAGAGGGTATGCAGCCGCTCTCCGATAAGCTCGTCATCATTGCTTAAAGCCTGGCTGAATAGTTTTATATCCTCGTCGATTTTTTCATTGTCTGTGCACACAGTCACCGTCATTGCGTCTCCCTGTAAGCCAACTCTGTCTATAACCGGATTTTCGGCATTGTATAATTTCTCGTACCGGTAAGCCTCCCGGAAATGAAGCTTTGCTCTGCAAACGAGGATTGCCAGATCCAGCACGCGGTGAAGGGGCAGCTCCTCGGACTGTCTGGACCATTTTTCTCCGGTGTACCGCCATACCTTGGCCGAAATATCTACCTTTCCCCTGTCATTCCACTGGGCCAGCCCAAGCGACAGGCCCTTTGCCTCTGAATTATAAGCATTTCTGCCGTCAACATTTTCATAGTTTTCCGATACGATAACCGGTTTGTGCTTCAAAGTGGTTGGTATTTTCATAATTTCTCCTCCCAATGCTTTTACTTGTTTAGTAATTTACTACATTACTAAATTAATTATAGGTCTATGTATATATATTGTCAATAAAGCATACAAAAAAAGCCGGTCATGATGAATTCTCACCATAACCGGCATATCTGTGCTCTGTACAAGCCTTTACCTGTTTTTGCTCCTGTTTTTGTCTTTTATGAATTTCCGTGCGTTTTTTAGGCCACCCATGCCGCTAAACATTTCATTAATCTTTTCTCTTTCAATCTGTTTCGAATTCAGACCATCGTACCTGGCTTCCTTTTTAAGCTTGTTATAGCTCTCAAGCCTTTCCGCCGTCAATATTCCGTTGTTTATTGCTCTTTGCACTGCGCAGTCTGGCTCACTTCCATGGGTGCAATCGCCAAATTTGCATTTATGCGCAAGTTCGTCAATGTCTGCAAAGGATTTTGACAGGTCTGCACTTATTATTCCAAGCTCCCGCATCCCCGGAGTGTCAATAACGGTGCCCCCCTCCGGCAGCATGACCAAATCGCGCCTTGTAGTGGTATGCCTGCCCCTGTCGTCATTCCTTATCCCATTGGTATCAAATATATTTTTGCCGATAAGCCGGTTAATCAAAGTTGATTTTCCAACTCCGGAAGAGCCTATAAACGCTGCCGTCTGACCCCAGGCAATATAGCCTTTTACCGGTAAATAACCATCATCGGATGTACTGGTGGTGACAAGCACATCCACCCCGATCGCCATGGATGATACATCCTTAAGCTTTGCCTCTGTATCCTGACATAGATCTGATTTTGTAAGCACTACAACAGGAGTTGCTCCGCTGTCCCAGGCGATGGAAAGATACCTCTCCAACCGACGAAGATTAAAATCATTGTTAAGTGACATACAGATAAAAACCGTGTCTATGTTAGCGGCTACAATTTGTGTATCTGTTGCTGCACCTGCCACTTTTCGTGTGAAAGCGCTTTTCCTTTTCAGCACATGGTGGATAACCCCGTTGCCCTTTGAGTTATCTGTCCTGTCTACCATAACAAAATCACCAACGGCGGGGTATTCGGCCAGAGCCGTTACTTGGTAGCGGAATTTACCCGAAATCTCGGCTGTAAGTTCACCGGCTTCAGTTATAACCTTGTACAAGTCCTTATACTGGGAGGAAACCCGGCCGATTACAAGGCCTTCATATATCCTGGACTCCTGTACTAACCTTTCAGTGAGCCCTATTCTTTTCATATCAATTCCATTCAATTTTATAACCTCCTAAAGTATGATTATAACCTTTGGGAGGTTTATGCATTAACTATTCTGCACATACCTCCCCTTTTGTTACAATCTCCGCTATTCCCCTGTTATACATAAAACAGCATCTCCCTTCTATTATTCTTTCAGGTTGGTATTTGACGTCATTATCATATATTTGCCTTAACAAAATGTCAACTTTAAAAACGACCCATGCCACACCAGCGTCCCATTCGGATGGAGATATCAACGAAAAATCCATTGCCGGGTTTACCCTGCCAAATACGCAAAGCGGAATAAACCCGGCAACAGAAACAGTGATATGTCTGCTGGCTCTATTATTCTTCCTGATCCTTTAAGCTTTTTACCTCTGCTATCTTCTGTTTTAATTCCTTGATGTTTGCCTGGGATGACAGTATCATAGCGCATAATTCGGCTACCGGAGATTGGGGATTTCCCTTATCCTGTTCGAATATTTTTTCCCCGATTTCGGTATAGAGTTTTGCTATCTGTTTTTCTTCATCGCCTATCTTAGAGTTTAGTTTTTTTACCTCTGCCACTTCCTTTGCCTTGCTGGCTGTTGCCTCTGCCGCCGAACCTATCTTTTTACCCAGATTATTTAAAAATGCCATATAACGCCCTCCCTCTATAAATTAGATTTTTCTTTGGTTTACTCACCTTTTCTTAGGATTTCATAGCCACTGGTTTTCCGGTGCATTGATAG
>CAZVBE010000020.1:0-41023 GCA_964625335.1 uncultured Clostridium sp.
GACTAGTTTATGTCAACCAATTGCTGGATTATCGACACAATCTGACGGTTCTTTTTGTTATACAAGCGCAAGCGAACAAAAGGGACGGTTCTTTTTGTTTTTTGATCTGGAATTACGGGTTTGCTCGTTGAATATTATGACAGGCAGGTGTATAATTGATTTATATATGAATATATGCTCATATGTTCAGAGGAGGATCTGATATGAATAAAAATTTGCAAAATGAAAGCAGCTGCTGCTGTAATATAATACACAAGGATGCTGTGGACAGGGCAGAGGCAGCCATGCCACCTGATGAAAAGCTGTACGACCTGGCAGAGCTCTTCAAGGTGTTCGGTGATATTACCAGGATAAAGATACTCTGTGCCCTGCTAAAAGAGGAAATGTGCGTTTGTGATATAGCGGCGCTGCTTGGTATGAGCCAGTCCGCCATATCCCATCAGCTGAGGGTTCTTAAACAGGCGAGCCTGGTTAAGTATAGAAGGGACGGAAAGATCGTCTATTATTCACTGGACGATGAGCATGTAAGCAATATCTTTGCCCAGGGTTTTACTCATATAAGCCACAAATAACATACTGACATGCAGGGGGTAGAAAAAGTGAGGGACACAACAAGGATAGAGCTGTTTTTGGATGGGTTAAGCTGTGCGGCGTGTGCAGCCAAAATAGAAGCAAGGGTGAATGGGATTGAGCATATAGCCGGAGTATCGCTGAACCCTGTTACAAGTATGCTGACAATAGAGACGGAAGACAACAGCAAGACAGGGCAGATTATTTCGGTTATAAAAAATATTGTTAACGAGATAGAGCCCGGCGTGGCGGTCAAAGAAAGAATAATGGGAAAGGAAAAACAGAAAACAGGAGCCGGTGAAGGAAAGTCTGCCAGGAAGGGAATGGCGGTTTTCATATCAGGGGCCTTGTTTTTTGTGGCTGCTGCAACGTTTCACTTGCCCTTACACTTAACCGTTATTTTATATTTAACAAGCTATCTATTGGTTGGCGGCGGGATTCTTGCAACCGCTGGAAGGAACCTGCTAAAGGGCAGGGTTTTTGACGAAAACTTCCTGATGGGTATATCTACCCTTGGGGCTCTGGTTATCGGGGAGTATCCGGAAGCTGTAGCGGTAATGCTGTTTTTCAGGGCAGGAGAGTTTTTGCAGGATTTGGCGGTAAACCGGTCGAGAAAATCCATAGCGGAGCTTATGGATATAAGGCCTGAATACGCAAATATAAAATCGGGGGATGATATAAAAAGAGTGCCCCCCGACGAGGTGGAAATAGGGGACATTATACTGGTAAAGCCGGGCGAGAGGGTTCCCCTAGACGGTGTGGTAACGGAAGGGGCATCTGCTGTAGATACATCGGCGCTTACCGGCGAGCCGATGCCCAGGGACGTGGTACCGGGGACGGACGTGCTTGCGGGATTTATAAATAAAAACGGTATGCTTACCGTAAAAGCGGTTAAGGAATTCCGGGAATCTGCGGTTTCCAAAATACTTGAGCTGGTGGAAGACGCAGGGGCCAGAAAGGCGCCCACTGAAAAATTTATAACCAAATTCTCCAGGTACTATACCCCTGCGGTTGTATTGACCGCCGCGGCGCTGGCGCTTATCCCGCCGCTTACCATTGAGGGAGCGGAGTTTTCTGATTGGATATACAGGGCGCTGGTGTTCCTTGTGGTATCATGTCCCTGTGCATTGGTGATATCCATTCCCCTTGGCTTCTTCGGGGGTATAGGAGGGGCATCCAGGAATGGCATACTGATTAAGGGAGGTAACTTTCTCGAAGCCCTGGCAAATACAGATACCGTTGTGTTTGACAAGACCGGGACGCTTACCCGGGGAGTATTTAAAGTGACGCAGGTAAACCCTGTAACCGGAATAAGCCAAAAAGAGCTGCTTGAGTATATTGCCCATGCAGAATACGGCTCAAACCACCCCGTTGCGCTGTCGATACTGGACGCCTGCGGCAAAGGGTTTAACGGTGAGAACATAGGGAGCTATTATGAAATCCCGGGGCTTGGGGTCAAAGCGAAACTAAACGGCAGGGAAATACTGGCGGGCAATGCGCGGCTGATGGAACAGGAAGGCATAGCACCCGGAATGCCGGATGTGGCAGGCACAGTGGTGTACGCGGCACTGGACGGAAAGTATATAGGCAATGTAGTGGTTGCGGATGTGATAAAGGAGGATGCGGCAAATACCATCAAAGAGCTTAAGGCCCTTGGCGTAAGGAAAACCGTTATGCTGACCGGTGACAACCGGAGAGCGGCCCTTGAAACGGCGGAAGTATTAGGTATAGACGAGGTGCACTGGGAACTGCTTCCCCACCAGAAAGTGTTGAAGGTGGAAATGGCTCAAACCAACAGGACTTCAAAGGGAAGGGTGGTCTTCGTGGGCGACGGAATAAACGATGCCCCGGCTTTGGCAAGGGCGGATATCGGCGTTGCCATGGGCGGGCTGGGATCGGATGCGGCGATACAGGCGGCGGATGTGGTTATCATGACGGATGAGCCCGGTAAACTGGTAAAGGCAGTCAGGATAGCGAGGAGAACAAGGGGGATAGTCTGGCAGAATATAATATTTGCGCTGGGAGTCAAGGCAATTGTGCTGACACTTGGCGCCGGCGGCTCGGCCTCAATGTGGGAGGCGGTATTCGCGGATGTGGGAGTGGCGCTGATTGCTGTGCTCAATTCAATGAGGGCGATGAAGGTAAGGATTTGACGCAGCTTAAAAACTTTACTAAACAACAGAAAAGGATATATAATTAGTTGTGTATTAAACATTTGGAGTTAAGGGACGGAGGAATACATTTTGGCAAATGAAATGCATGACAACAGGCTGGGCACAGAGCCGATAATACCTTTACTTTTTAAACTGGCCATACCGTCAATTCTATCCATGTTCATTCAGTCGCTGTACAATGTCGTGGACAGCATATTCGTGTCAAGGATAAGTGAAGAAGCGCTGGCTGCTCTGTCACTGGCATTCCCCATCCAGATGGTCCTGATAGCTGTTGCAGTGGGAACAGGAGTGGGAACCAGTTCGCTTATCTCCAGGCTGCTTGGCGGGGGGAAGGAAGACAGGGCGCACAATGCGGCCGGCCATGTGCTTTTGTTGGCGTTGGTTTACGGTGCCATTGCGGCCGTTGTGGGGATATTCTTTCCCGGACGTCTTATAGGTCTTTTTACAGACGATTTGGTGCTTATTGATTATGGGGCGAGGTATATAGGCATTATTCTTATGGGCTCAATGGCTATGTTTGTACCAATGATAGCAAACAATATTTTAAGGGGAGAGGGCAATACCTTTATACCTATGGTGACCATGCTCATAGGTTCTATATTGAACATTATACTCGACCCCCTGCTGATATTCGGTTACGGATTTTTCCCGGAGATGGGAATTGAAGGTGCTGCGTTGGCAACGGTGTTATCAAGGGTTATGAGCGGTGCCTTTATTGTATTTATGCTGTTTAGGGGTAACAACCAGGTACGGGTAAGGTTAAAGGGTTTTAAGCTTGACCTGTCCATAATAAGGGAAATCTATCAGGTAGGGTTTCCTGCGGTGGTAATGCAGGTATTGGTATCGGTGATGGTGGGCGGCATCAACATCATATTGGCCGGTTACAGCGCCACTGCTATTGCAGCCATGGGAATATATTTCAGGCTGCAGTCCTTTGTATTCATGCCGGTATTTGGCCTTAACCAGGGCTATATGCCTATTATTGGATATAACTTCGGCAATAATAACTCCGGCAGGATGAAAAAAACCATGAAGGCGGGTTTTATGGTCGGGTTTGCATTTACACTTATCGGGTTTATTATATTTCAGGTATTTCCACGGCATCTAATAAGAATGTTTGGCAGTAGCCCGGAACTTCTTGAGATAGGAGTGAAGGCCCTTAGGACCATTAGCCTGGCGTTTCCCATTATAGGCCCGGCAATAGTGGGGGCCACAACCTTCCAGGCAGTGGGAAAGGGTTTTCCCAGTCTAATCCTGTCATTTTTGAGACAGATTATTATCCTGTTGCCTCTGGCATATATTTTTGGCAGGATAGGAGGCCTGGATATGATATGGTATGCTTTCCCGATATCAGAAGCGGTTGCCGGGGTATTTATGGTGGTTTGGTTAAGAAGTACCCTGAAAAGCGTATTCAACATAATGGAAAGAGACGTATGATTCCCAACGGGAATTAGTTCAGCTTCAGGGGGAATCATCTGTAATGAAGCTGCTAAACGCCGTAATAAGAGCATCCACCACAAACCTTTCCTTATCCGGCAGCTGCTTATCCTCATAGCGGGCTATGGTGGAATCCCTAACCTGCTCCATATCCACAATATAATAGCAGTTATATGCGACAAAGCGGCATACCTGCTCGATACCCTGTTCATCAATGCGGCTGAGCAGCTGTACAAATCTTTCTTCATCGCTTCTGAAAAAACTGCCTACAATTATGCTGTATTGCTCTGTAAGCGCTCCGTCCAGACCCCTTCTGGCCTGAAAAATCTTCAGCATGTTGTCAGCCTGCATTGTCCTTGGGTTATGGGTAAGCCATTCCAGAAGTTCCATGGCTCCCGTGGTATTGTCGCCGACAACTCCGTATTGTTTTGAATACACAGACCAGTCAATACCGGGTAAAACGTCAAGTATGGCATCAAAATAATCTTGCTCTTCTATTCCGGATGCTTCAAACAATTGGTGTACCTGTTCTTCGGCGGAACTGTCCAAATCACCGTTTTGAACCTCCGGACCAGGGTTATATGGTGCGCTGCTGTGCTCCACGGCGTCATTTTCAGGAGGAACATTACTGCCGACGGTATCGGAAATATCAGACTTATATAGTGTGCAGCCGGTGACGAGAGCTATTACGCATACGGTAACCAGCAATACTTTTTTCGCTCCCATGGCATTACCTCCCGAATTAGTTTAAAGATATTTAGAATATAATACAGGGAAGCATAAAAGTCAATTATGGCCCCATCCGGAGTTTATTTTTCTGTTACAGGCAATATCCGGTTGTGCTGTACATATAATATAGGCTATAGTAATATACAACAATTCATTATGATATGGGAGGTTATAATAATGTTTGACAGGTTGTCAGCCAGTATGCTTGATACAATAGGAAAAACACCGTTGGTGGATTTGTCAAGGATCACCAAGGATTTGAACGGAGACATATATGCAAAGATTGAATATTACAGCCCGGGTTTTAGCAAGAAGGACAGGATTGCACTGCAGATTGTGGAGGATGCCGAAAATCAGGGTCTGCTAAGGGAGGGGCAGCCGGTTGTTGAGCTGACCAGCGGCAATACGGGAACCGGGCTGGCGCTGGTATGCGGATTGAAAGAATACAGGTTTATCGCCGTTATGTCAAAGGGAAACTCCATGGAAAGGGCCAGGATGATTAGGGCCTTGGGAGGAGAGGTTGTGCTGGTAGACCAGGAGGAGGGCTCGGTGCCGGGGCAGGTTACCGGGAAGGATCTTGCTCTTGTAGAGTTGGAGGCGCAGCGGCTGACAAAAGAGCTGGGGGCTTTCCGCGGGGACCAGTTTAACAATCCCAGCAATGTATATGCCCATGAACTTCATACCGGAGAAGAAATCTGGGAGCAGTCAGAAGGCAGGGTAGATGCATTTGTTGATTTTGCCGGGACAGCAGGCAGTTTTATAGGTTGCTCCAAAGCTCTTAAGAAACATAATCCCGGTATAAGGTGCTATTTTGTGGAACCGGAGAAGGCGGCGTATTATGCCGGAGGAGATACTTCCGACCCCAGGCACAAGTTGCAGGGAGGAGGATATTCTATGGAGCTGCCCTTTTTTGACAGGGATATTGTGGACGGCTATATTACCGTAAGCGACAGGGAAGCCGCAGAGACAGCAAGGAGACTGGCCAGGGAGGAGGCGGTATTTGCGGGTTTTTCCGCCGGTGCCAATGTTGCTGCGGCGCTTAAGCTGTTGAAAGACAAGGAAAGGGGTAAAAGTATAGCTGTACTGATACCGGATTCCGGGTTCAAATATATGAGCACAGATCTTTACAGATAATTATAGAAGAGGTATTATCAGGTAGTGAGCCTTTATTGTTTTGCGGCCATTGCAGGGCAAAGAAGGGAGATATTTGTATGGCAGATATTTTTGGCAATTGGCTTAAGAAAAGATTTACTCAGGGCTCTTCGGCGGTTGAGGCAAACCAAGACAGGACAGCGGCGGGACTGTTGGAAGCCTGGGTGAGTATAGCAGGAAATATCTTGCTTTTCGGAGTCAAATTCGGTATTGGAATTGCGATAGCGAGTATTTCAGTAATAGCAGATGCGTTCCATACATTGTCTGACGTATTATCTTCGGTGGTTGTGCTGTTAGGTTTTAAACTGGGCAGCAAGGGGCCGGACAGGAGGCATCCCTATGGGCACGGGCGCCTGGAAAGCATAGCCACGCTGGTAATTTCCATATTGTTGATTTTAACGGGAGTTGAGTTCGCCAAATCCTCCATAGAAAGATTTGTAAATCCCATACAAGTGGGCGGAGGTTGGTGGGTTGCAGCTATCATGGGAGGTTCTGCCGCGGCCAAGGAATGGATGGCAAGGTTCGCCTTTTCCGTCGGTGAGGACATAGACTCACCGACCCTTAAGGCAGATGCATGGCATCATAGGAGCGATGCCATAGCGTCGTTTTTGGTTGCTGCAGGAAACCTGGCGGCTGTACGGGGACTGTACTGGGTTGATCCAGTTCTTGGTCTGGGAGTGTCAGTACTGATTGCTTATACGGGTTGGAATCTGGCCCGGGATTCGGGGGATATGCTGATAGGCGCACAACCCCCCTCCGAGGTTGTGGATGATATTTGCAGCCATGCGCGGGAAGTGGGCGGGGTCTTGGAGGTCCATGGAGTAAAGGTGCATGATTACGGCTATCACAAGGAAGTATCCCTCCATGTAGAGGTGGACAGAGGGCTTGACCTTCTGACTGCGCATAATGTGGCTGACACGGTTGAACAGCAGCTTGGGAAAAGGATGGGAGCAAAGGTAGTTGTACACATTGACCCCCTGGGCGAAGATGAATAGAATCCGGCAGTGCTTACGCTTTATTATAATAATCGCGGGGCAGTATTATAGACAGGATGCAGGATGCGGTCAAGGGTATAAGCAAGAATAAAAAGGATGGTACAATTCCGGCGGCATCGGCCATGTACCCGTGGTATAGGGTGCCGATGCCACCGAGCCCTGCCCCGAGTCCCATGATAAGCCCTGTTGCAAAGGTTGAATTATTGGGCAGAAAGTCTCTGGCCATTACAATATTGGCCGAATTGGGAGCGGCGTTCAGCGTACCCGTTAATACATAGGCAATTAATGCAAGTATCCCCGATGTCTGCACAGTCAGCCCCAGGAACAAAGTGGTGAACACCATCGATACTATAAGGACTTTCCTGCTGCCATGTATATCAGATAAATATCCTCCCGCAAGGGTACCCAGGGACGAGAAAAGGAGTTGGAAGGATAGTACGTATGCAAAGGTAGTAGGGGCTATTGCTTTGGTAATAAACAGGTTTATGCCGAAGGTTGCAAGGGAAATTCTTATCCATGCCCTGACGGCGGAAATAACAACCAATACAGTTATCCAAAATACCGAGGCGGGTTTTGCCTTATCAATTGGAAGTCCGTCTGTGCTGGTGTGACCGTTGTCAAAATCATCAATCCTGTGTACTCCTGCCGCGTACATTATACCTGCTGTCAGAAAGCCGGGTATCATGAAGTAAACAAGCTTATCTAAACCGAAATTTATTGCAATGGGTACAGCCAGTGCGGGGGCCACTGCAATGGCAAATGAGCCGATGGTCATAAAAACCGAAAGGCTGGTACCTTCCCTTTTGTCAGTAAGCTTTATTGCGACTGCCGAACCAAGGGGATGATATAGGGAAGACCCGATTCCCCCCAGGACGAAAACCAATACAAGAAGATAATAGTTGGTTACTATTCCTGCTATGCATATCCAGAAAGAAATCCAGACAACGGATAGAAGCAAAAACCAGGTTTTGCCGTGGCGGTCGACAAGAAATCCTATAAACGGCTGCAACCAGGTCCCGCTGGCATTAAAGGCAAAAGCAATAAATCCCTGTTGGCCCAGGGTAAGCGATAAGGCTTTGGCGAATATATACAGAGTTGGATGAACTATGCCAAAATAAAAATCGTTCATAAAATGGCCCGCCGAAATGGCCAGTAATCTCGCCATGTTATGCTTTAGATGCGGTATTGTGTAGGTTTTGTCCATTTATTTTCCCCTTTGTGTCAATACTACGAGTAATTATATTGCAGCGGCTGATATATGTAAACCATGGTTTGTGTCAAAAACAAAGGATAATAAGCCAATTTCGGCGGATATGAGCCTTTGAACAGGATTATATAAGTATTGTGGCAGGGCAGCTGTTGATTGCTAGGGCAAGTATAAATGACACATTAAGAAAATGAAACGTAAAATTAATATAATTAAGTAGAAAGTAAAAAATATTAATATAACTATTGACAACATTAATATTTTTTATATAATAATGTTGTAGGGAGATTATACAAAGTCTGAGGAGGACATGGATTTGAAGGAAGTATTGGGCAAATGTCCTGTATGCAAAAAGAACCTGGAGGTAACAAGACTCCACTGTGACCATTGCGGCACTACAATAGAGGGCAGCTTTTCACTTTGCAGATACTGCAGACTCACAGAGGAACATAAACAGTTCATTGAAACCTTTATTAAGTGCAGAGGAAATATAAAAGAGGTTGAAAAAGACCTTGGAATTTCCTATCCTACCGTGAGGAGCAGATTGGATGACGTTATCTCTGCCCTTGGATATCCGGTAAAAAATCCGAAGAGCGATGATAGTAAAAAGGAGGTTCTCAATATGCTGGACCGTGGGGAAATCGACCACGACGAAGCCCTAAGGCTTCTGAAAGAAAATTAGACGGAGGGATTATTATGAAAGATGAGGTAAAACAGGTTTTAAAGATGGTGGAAGAAGGCAAGCTTACGGCGGAGCAGGCTGTTCAGCTTATGGAAGCGGGAGGCCTTGACGACGGAAAGGACAGCCGGAGTGGGATGGTGCCCGGCAGGGCCAAATGGTTGAAGGTGAGGGTTTATGATGCCAATTCGGACAAAAGGAAAGTGAACGTGAGCATACCGCTGTCACTGGTGTCGGTCGGGCTGAAGCTGGGAATGAAGTTTGGTTTGGACAGGGAGGAATTAAAGGGATTTGATTTTGATGAGATAATTCACATGATTGAAGCCGGGGAAGAGGGTAAGCTGGTGGACGTGGTAGATGATGAGAGCGGGGAGAAAGTGGAGGTTTTTGTTGAATAGCCGGCTGGAAACAGCGGGCTTTTTATTAAGCTCCTCAAGGCGTACCGGTGAATACTGTCAGCATGAAAATATGTTGAAACTGATCTGTTGTACTAATATGTAAGGGCCGGCCTTTGCATGTCTGATAACAAAAAGTGTGGAAAATTACAGAAGTGACAGGAGGAAATTGAAGATAGAAAGAGAAACTAGTCTAATCTGGTTCGTCATTTCCATTTGTAACATACTTAATGGGAGGCAGACTATTGGAGAAAGTGTTTAATTAGCAATACCTGGTTAGGAGGATTATTGTATGACCAGACAGGTCAGAGCAGATTTGCTGCTTTTTATGATCACAGTATTTTGGGGGGCATCCTATGTTCTTACAAAGGTTGGGCTGGATACCCTTCAACCCTTTAACCTGACAGCGCTGCGGTTCATCATTGCCTTTGGCGTTTCTGCCATTATTTTCGGCAGACATATCAAAAGGACAAATGCTAAAACGATAAAATACGCTTTAATCCTGGGTGCAATACTGTTTATGATTTTTGTATCTATGACCTTTGGCCTGGAGTATACTACCGCTTCAAATGCCGGTTTTCTGATAAGCCTTTCGGTGGTATTAATACCCATAATCTCCTTTGTATTTTTAAAGCAGAAGATTGAGAAAAGGGTTGTTGTGGGGGTAAGCTTTGCAGTGGTTGGCATTGCGTTATTGACACTGGATACACGTTTAAGGGTTAACAGCGGAGACCTGCTGTGTATGTTATGCGCCGTACTGTTTGCTGTACACGTTGTAATAACCGGGATTTTTACCCGCAGTGTGGATTCAATTGCCCTTGGTGTTTTGCAGCTGGGTTTTGTCGGCCTTTTCAGCACAGCGTTTTCACTGCTGACAGAGACAATGCGGCTTCCCGGCGACACTCTGTCATGGCTTGTGGTGCTGTCGCTGAGCATTCTCTGTACCGCGGTGGGTTATATTGTCCAGACAACGGCACAACAGTATACAAGCGCTACCCATGCCGGACTGATACTATCCCTGGAACCGGTATTTTCGGCCTTATTCGCCTACCTTTTTCTGCGGGAACTTCTTGCACCAAGAGGGTATGTGGGAGGGGCCATTCTGGTGGCCGGCGTATTGATAGCTGAGTTCAGTTTTGACAGAAAAAAGCAACGGGATAAACCAGAGTTGGAATCGGCCTGAAATTTTTTCTAATACCTCCGTATTGTCAGTGGCCGCGGGGAAAAACTATTAGTGCACTTTGAATATGGAGGTAATAAAAATGACAAATGAGACAAAGCGAATCCTGAAGGAAATTAACGAACTGCACCGGCGGCTGGCAGAGCTAATTGAGGAAGAAGATATTTCCGACCACAAGGTTCTTAAGGCAAGCCAGGCTCTTGATAAGCTAATAAACGATTATTACAGGCATATGGAGGATACGCAAAGCGAAAAAAGTTTTGCAGAATACGGAATAGAAAGGCTCCATTGATTCAGTGAGGTGTTAACATAGGGGGGGTTGCAGACATGAAGATAGTGATTGCGCCGGATTCTTTCAAGGGCAGCATCACGGCAGTACAAGCAGCAGCGGCTATAGAGAAAGGGATTCGTCGGGCATTCCCCACGTGTAACGTTGATAAAATACCGATGGCAGATGGCGGAGAGGGTACCGTAGATGCAATGATATCCGCTGCGGGTGGGAAACTTATTAAAGCTGTCGTTTGCGGACCTTTGTCCGAAGAGGTGGAAGGCTTTTTTGGAATACTTGGGGACGGAAAAACGGCTGTAATTGAGACGGCGTCCGCCTCGGGATTAACGCTGATACCCTCAGGCAGGCGCAACCCAATGCTTACCACCACTTTCGGAACGGGTCAGCTTATATCCAAAGCCCTTGACCAAAACTGCCGCAAATTCATAATAGGGTTGGGAGGAAGCGCTACGGTTGACGGAGGTACCGGGCTTTTAAATGCTCTGGGGGTTAAGTTTAACGACAAAAACGGAGTTCAGATACCGACGGGAGGAGGCGGGCTGGAATACCTTTGCAGTATAGACCCGCGGGGCATGGACAAAAGGATAAGGGATTCGGAGTTTTTGGCTGCCTGCGATGTGGATAATCCGCTGTGCGGTGACAAGGGGGCGGCCAGGGTTTATGGACCGCAAAAGGGAGCTACCGCCCAAATGGTAAAACTACTCGATAAAAACCTGGAAAACTATGGAAATAAAATTAAAGAAGCCACCGGCAGGGATATCTGCAGCATTCCGGGTGCAGGCGCCGCCGGCGGCCTTGGGGCGGGAATAGCGGCTTTCCTTGATGCTTCGCTGGTTCCAGGTGTTGATATAATTCTTGACGCGGTGGGATTTGAAGAAAGGGTAAGAGATGCCGACCTGGTTATTACCGGGGAAGGCAGAATGGATTACCAGACACTGCACGGGAAGGTGCCTATGGGAGTAACAGGTATAGCGCAGAAATTCGGAATACCCGTTGTAGCTATAGCCGGTGATATAAAGGGAGATGTTTCATCCCTTCATAAGAAAGGCATTACTGCTGTCGCCGGCATATGTCCCGGACCTATGTTGCCGGAGCAGGCGATGAAACAGGCTGACGTCCTGCTGGCGGACACGGCTGAAAGGGTAATGAGACTAATTGGCATTGGTTTAGAAATTTTTACATAACCTATTTTTGGTTTGCTGACACCTTCTTTAATGACAGATGCAAAATAAATTTTACAATATATGGTTATGTTCATATAATTGGCATAATAAAAATCTGCGACTTTCAAAGAATATAAATAGATTCTGTTTTGAAGGGAGAATCAATTATATGAATCGCAGATTAATTTTTTTATTAATTGCTTCACTGGTGGCAATTTCCCTTGCAGCCGGATGTGCGCCACAGCAAAGGCCGGCCCCCGATACGGCGCCGGCACCGCAGCAAAGAACACAGCCGCTGCCCAACACCCAGGAGGGACCTGCCAACAGGGTGCCCAATAATGACCCACAGGAAGATTCAAGAAGGGCTGACACCATTGCGAGGCGGGTAAAAGAACTGGAAGGCGTGGACGATGTCACGGTTATAGTCAGCGGTGTCAATGCCTATGTGGGTGTTGACATGGATGAGGATATGCAGGGAAGAATGACCAATACCATGGAGCAAAGGGTTATTGATACAGCCCAGTCCGCTGACCGGATGCTGACCAGGGTATATGTAACGGCGGATGTTGATGCCGTAACGCGACTTAGAAACTATTCAAGGGATATAGAAAGAGGAGAACCCATAACCGGGTTGATTAACCAGATAGAAGAGATATTCCGAAGACCTGCACCTGCAAGATAAATAAGAACTTTGTAATAACAGCTGATTTAATATGATAGGCAGATGACATAGTATGCTATGTGCAATCTGCCTATATTTTTTGAGTGCGCAATAATTATAAAGGAGTATAATATATATAATAAGAATGGCTTTTTATTACCAAAAAGACAGCGGGCTGTCGGACACATTCCCGCTAAGGAGGGAGAATTCATTGACCAACAAACCCATACATACTGATTTGGAAAGGATTGCTTCGGATATTGAAAATATTAATTTAAAGCTGGATAAAATCTGTATTGGAAATTTTATGGAAAAAATAGATACCCACAGGACCTTTATTAAATACAACTTTTTTATAGGACTTGTAAGAGGTTTTGGCATGGCGGTGGGATTTACTATCCTGGGCGCTATTATTATTTACATACTGCAAAAAATAGTTTTATTGAATATCCCGGTTTTGGGTGATTTTATAAGCGATATAGTACGAATTGTCCAGGAGAAGCTAAGTACCGGCAGATAAGTGTTTGTACAAGGCCAAAAAGAAAGTCCTCGTTATGAGGACTTTCTTTACATAGCCTTTCCGGGAATTATTGCATCCACTACGCCGAATATAAGAGCTCCGATAATAGCTCCCCAGATTGTAACATTGAAGCCTGTTACAAAGAACTGTGTGGCATAAATTATAACCGCAGCGGTAATGAAACCAACTATTCCTTTTCCAAAGGGAGAGGCTTCGACGCCTATCAGTCTGGTTACAAAGTAATCGAGAATTGCCAATACAACCGCTCCTATGAGCAACGGCCAAATACCCTCGATCCTGAAACCGGGAGTCAGGAAGGCTGTCACACCAAGAACTACCGCCGCAACGATAAGCCTTATTATTATACCGGCGAAATCAATATTTTGTCCCCCTTGACGGGTTTCATCATTTCTTTCCCTTTCTGCCATAGTTCACACTCCTTTTTGAGTATTGTGCATTTTTAGTATGCTTTGTATCTAAGGAAATATTCATAAAGTTTATCATACATATAAAAAATGGCAGAAATGACTAAAATAAGGATTTGGGAACAATAAGGTGGTACGGCTTTATTACCTCCACTTCAACGTCGAATACATATTTCAAATTTTTTTCAGTTATCACACTGGAAGCGCTGCCGGTAGACACTATTTTGCCTTCCTTCATCAGCACTATTTGGCTGCAGTACCGGCTTGCAAGGTTAATATCGTGCAGAACCGCCACCGCAGTGATATCAAACGTATGACACAGCCTGTTGACAAGGTTTATTATTTCCATCTGATATTTGATGTCCAGGTGTGAAACTGGTTCGTCCATCAGCAGAACCTTGGGCTGCTGTGCGAGGGCCCGGGCAATGAGTACCCTCTGCATTTCACCTCCGCTTAAGCGGTTTAGCAGCCTGTCCCTTAGGTCCCATGTTCCTGTAAGCTCCATGGATTCCCGTATTATTGTTTTATCTTCCCCGGTTTCCCACTGAAAACGGTTAAGATACGGCAGCCGGCCCATGCCCACAATCTCGTGGCAGGTAAAACTAAACCCGGGAGAAGTATTTTGAGGGATGTATCCTATCATTTTTGCCCTTTCCCTTGGGTCCAGCCTCCGTATGGGTATACTTAAAACTTCGACCTCTCCATTTCGGGGCTTCAAATATCCCGAAATGTTTTTTAGAAGCGTTGTCTTGCCGCACCCGTTTGGCCCGAGCACGGCGGTAAAGCTGCCCTCCGGAAGGGATAAGTCTATGCTGTTAAGAACAGGTTTTCCGTTATAGCTGTAAGACAAACCGTTAATTTTTATTGCGTCCATCGGTATTTCATCCTTTATCTGAAGGTTTTGTTGGTTCTCATAATATACAAAAAAAACGGACCACCGAATATGGCGGTAATAATCCCTATGGGTATTTCTGCGGGCTGTATAAGGGTGCGGGACAGGGCATCGGCAAACACGAGAAATATTGCGCCTACAACGGCAGAAAAGGGTACGAGCACACGGTTGTCGGGTCCTGTAAACATCCGGGTAATATGGGGTATAATAAGGCCGACAAACCCCACAATGCCGCTTACCGCAACGGCAGCGGCGGTGACCAGAGAACCACATGCAAGGATTATTTTGAAGACCCTTTCGGTTTCCACTCCCAAATGTTCGGCGGTCTCCCTGCCCATGATGATTGCATTCAGTTCCTTTGAGTAAAAGTACATTATTAATACCCCTCCAAGGATGGCCGGGGTTGAAACCGAAACTTCGTTCCAGGACACTACGCTGAAATCACCCATCATCCAGAAAACGATATTGGGCAGCTTTTGATAACTCATAAGCATAATGAAGGAAATTATGGCGGAAAGGAAAGTGCTTACCGCGATTCCGGAGAGCAGCAGGGTTGTACTGCCGGTACCGGGGCCAAGCCTTGACAGAGAGATGACGAGGTATATTGTGGCAAGGGCTGTCCCAAAGGCGAATGCCTGTGTGCCCAGCATTCCCAGACCCAGTACTATTGAAACGGCCGCTCCCAGAGCTGCTCCGGAGGATATGCCCAGTATGTAGGGGTCTGCCAAAGGATTACCCAACAGACCCTGCAGAAAGGCGCCGCTTACCGACAGACCCATTCCCACAACCGCAGCCAGTATTATCCGGGGCACCCTTATACCAAGCAATATGGTCCTATGGATACTGCTGCCACCACCCTGGAGAATGGCGACAATTTCCCTTAAGGGTATTTTGACGCTGCCTACCGACGAAGTAATAAGCAGCAGTAACAGAAGTATTATTATCAATATTACAAAAGCTGCAGATTTTTTCAAAGCCATTATCCGCCTCCGATAATCCTATGTATTGTATACTGTGTTTATTTCAAATCTAAAAGGCGCCGGGATGCAAAAACTTTGCTATTTCCTCCAGTCCCAGCACTATTCTGTAGGAGGTGCGACTTATTATGTTATCATCGCTGATAACGAATACACGATTATTTTTTACCGCATCGGTTTCCCGGTAGCCGGTCAGTTTACCAAGCGAATCCATATCCCCGGCATGGGCTGCGGTGATTATTACTTCCGGGTTCTTCTCGACGAGTTTTTCCATACTGTACTGGACCCAGCCATCACCGTCTCCGGCAACGTTAATACCCCCCGCAAGGGTAATGAGTTGATCTATAAAGGTGCCCTTTCCCGAGGTAAAGTTGCCGTTCAGGTCTACAATATAATAAACCCTGGGTTTGGGACGGCCTGAAACCCTTTCGGCAATGACATCCATACGGGCCTGCATATCGGCTATCAGTGCGCTGCCTTCATCCGGCTTACCCGTTATCTCGCCTATTATTTGTATGGAACTGTAGATTTGCTCTATATCTCTTGCCTCAAGCATAAGAACCGGTATGCCAAGCCTCTGCAGGGCTTCCATGCCGTTTTGGCCCGACAGGGATGAGGCTAATATTATATCCGGTCTTTGAGCGGCTATGGCTTCCAGATTGGGTCCGTTAAAATCACCAACCTTTGCAACCCGGGAAACCTCTTGGGGATAATCATCGAAACCGGTAACTCCCACTACATTGTCTCCCAGGCCCAATTCAAAAAGTATTTCGGTTATGCCCGGGGCGAGGGATACTATTCTTTTGGGCGGGGTTTCTATACTTACTTCCCTTCCCACGAAATCGGTTACCACCAGTGGGCAGATCGTGTTGTCCCGGTCGTCCGGATTATTTATGCCGCTTTCCGGGGCCTTAACGGCGGTAAGCGAACAGGACGTCAACAGAACAACCATCATAAGAATCATAGGCGCAAAGCATTTTCTCTTTAAGCTTTTCATTTTTTTCTCCCCTTCAATTGGGGACGTTCCCCGGTCATAAAAATAAGCTCCGGAAAAGAGATGTGTCCCCTAACATAATTTTTTTGGGGAGGGAACTAAAAAAACCCGCTCCTAGGGGCAGGTCCTGCGATATATGGTTTACCGCACCTTCCCTCCGAAGGCCAAGCATTAAGTCTCAGGGCAGGTTTCCTGGCTTGCGATTCATCCTTCACCCGGCCTTCCCGTTTCCGGTGGCGTTTCGGGTTTGTCTTCGCTTACAGTAGCGGGGGCTGCAACGGATTTGAACCGTTTTCCCTTTTATCCCTTCCGGGACCGTGAGACATAGTATTTAATTATTCTAAATAATATCACTAAAAGGAAAGGGCGTCAAGGACGGCGGGCAGGGACGATTATTTCCCTCATACACATGGTGCGATTTGAAAAATGCTTGAATTGACAGAAACAGTATATTATTATTAAGCCAGAGCATAAGCTAGGGCAGAGCATTGCAAGGCTTAATACCTGTATGCTGCATAATACTAATTGCCAGGGGGAATCTTTATGGATTTAGGAGTAGGCAATACATACCTTGAAGTGGATTTAAGAAAGATTAAGGCAAATACAGAGATAATAAAAAGCCATATAGGCCAAAGCTGTGAACTGATGCCGGTAATAAAAGCAAACGCTGCGGGTATGGGGCTTGAAGAGTTGGGGCTTTACCTGACCGGGGAATGCGATATAAAAACAATAGCCGTTGCCCAGGTTTATGAGGCTGTAAGGCTCAGGGAAGCAGGGGTTAAGTCTGAGCTGTTTGTTATGGGTGGTGTGCCCTATAATAATATCCCTGCTGCCGTAAAACATAATATTCAGATGCCGGTATTCAACAATGAGTTTGCTGCCCTTGTAAACCATGAGGCCGGGCGGCAGGGTATAAAGGCCGGGCTGCATATCAAAATTGAGACAGGGTTAAACAGGATAGGCGTTAATGCAGGTACAGACCTTGACGTGCTTACAAATTACCTCAAGGGTTTGGATAATATAAAAATAACCGGAGTGTTCACCCATCTTGCGGAATCGGATGCGGCTGATAAAGACTTTTCGTACAGGCAGTTTGAATTGTTTAAAAGAGCCCTTGCCCAGCTGAAACAAAAAGGGATCGTTCCAAAATATATACATGTGTGCAACTCGGCGGCAACGGTATGGTTTGAAGAGGCCCGCTATACCCATGTCAGGCCCGGCCGTATTTTGTATGGCATTGATCCTAACGCCGATGCCTATAACAGGCTGGGGCTGGAAGTCCCGGTTACGTGGTATGCCTTTGTAACCAACCTGAAGGAAATTGATGAGGGAGATACTTTGGGATACAGCAGGAATTATAAAGCCGCCCGGCCTATGCGGATAGCGACCCTAAGCTTTGGATATGCCGACGGGTATAACAAAAATCTTATACTTAAGGATGGATATGTACTAATAAAAGGGGAGAAAGCTCCTCTTCTGGATATGTGTATGGACCAGTCCTTTGCCGATGTAACCGGAATTAAAAATATACGGATAAATGACAGGGTAACACTGCTGGGTAAAGACGGGGATATGGAAATAAATATTCTTGATTTCCAGAGGATGCTGGGAAACGCATATGTAAACGCAATGAGTACAATAGGAGAAAGGGTAAAGAGGATATACATAAGGTAAAAAAACCCCGCGCTGTGCGGGGTTTTTTTAGTTTATCTTTTTGACATCTTCACGAGCATCCTGATACTTCAAGAAGTTTTGTTTGAAGTGACCGGCCAGTTCCTTTGCCTGCCTGTTATAGTCGCTGATATTCTCCCAGGTGTCGGCGGGGTTCATAAATATGTCGGGAACCCCCGGACAACCGGTTGGCATTTTCAGCTTGAAGACCGGATGCGTAACATATCTTGCATCATCCAAATCACCGTTTATTGCCGCCCTGACCATCGCCCTTGTGTATTCGAGCTTTATCCGTTTTCCTGTACCGTAGGGACCTCCGGTCCAGCCTGTATTTACTAAAAATACATTTACATTATGCCTTTTTATCTTTTCTCCCAACAGTTGGGCATACACATGTGGTTTCAAGAGCATAAAGGGTCCTCCGAAACAGGTGGAAAAAGTTGACTGAGGCTCTACTATACCTGTCTCTGTCCCCGCCAGTTTGCTTGTATAGCCGGACAGGAAATAGTACATGGCCTGCTGCATGGTAAGCTTTGAAATGGGAGGCAGCACCCCTGTTGCATCCGCTGTCAGGAATATGATGGTACCGGGTTTGCCTCCATTCCCTTCCGGGATCGCATGGTCAATATGCTGTGTGGGAAAGACAGCTCTGGTATTTTCGGTGTGCCGGGCATCGTCGTAATCCGGCTGACCGGTGCTTTCGTCTATTACTACATTTTCCAGCAAAGCTCCTTTTTTTATGGCATTCCATATTTGAGGTTCCCGTTCCTTTGAGAGATTAATGCATTTTGCATAACAGCCTCCCTCTAAGTTGAACACGCCCTTTTCTGTCCACCCGTGCTCATCGTCCCCGATAAGCCTTCTGTCCTCATCGGCTGACAGGGTGGTCTTACCTGTGCCCGATAATCCGAAAAATAAAGCGACGTCTCCTTTTTCTCCTGTATTTGCCGAGCAATGCATCGGCAGCACCTTTCTAAAAGGCAATATATAGTTCATTACGGTAAACATTGATTTTTTTATCTCACCGCAGTATTTGGTCCCTCCTATAAGTACCACTTTCTTCTCAAAGCTGATGACTATAAAGGCTTCTGAATTGGTACCGTCAACCTCCGGCACTGCCTTAAGGTCAGGAAGTGCGATTACGGTAAACCCGGGGTTAAATCCTCTCAGTTCTTCAGGCCCTGGCTTAATAAATATCTGCTGCGCAAACAGGTTTTGAAAAGCGAACTCATTAATCACTCTTATTGGCATCCTGTATTTTGGATGGTTGCAGATAAAACCGTCGAATATGTATAATTCCCTATTATTCATATAGTCCATTGCTTTATTGTACAGTTTCTGAAAGTTTTCGGTGCAGATAGGTAAATTGGTTTCGTTCCAATCTATGTGATCATGTACACAGGGCTCATCTGCAATAAATCTGTCCTTCGGGGACCTTCCCGTATATTTACCGGTATTTATGCACAGTGCTCCATTTTCAGATATGTACCCTCCTTCTTTTTTTACAGCGATGTCCGTAAGCTCCTGAATTGTCAGATTGAAACGGGCTTTTTGTGATTTTAGAACCTTTGAAACAGTTAACTCACCCACATTATCCAAGACAGTACCCCCCAGAAAATAATATAACAGCAAAAGCATATGCATTTGCCGGTAAGTAATATACAACATTAAAGCTAATAGGGCAATTAGTATATTACAATACATTAAATAGTATAGCATAATTAACAGAAAATTTGAATACCAATATTTAAATTTTCCCAATGGAAATAAAAAAAAGGGAAAGCTATTCCCCTTTTTCAAGCGCTATCCTTTCAAGCGGTATCCTTATGTTAAATTCTGTGCCTGCCCCGGGCCGGCTGCTTACCCTGACCGATCCGTTTACCGACAGCACTATATGCTTGACTATTGCAAGGCCCAGACCGGTCCCTCCCTCCTTGCGGGAGCGGCCTTTGTCAACCCTGTAAAACCTTTCATAAAGCCTGTCCTGGTATTCCTTCGGAATGCCGATACCGGTATCCCTCACCTTGAGGACTACTGCCCGGTCTGCCTTGTAAACAGATATCAGTACTTCACCGTCTCTGACGTTGAACTTTATGGCGTTGTCTACAAGGTTTAGCAACATTTGCTTGAACCAGTCCTTATCCATGGGCAGTTTGGGCAGATTGTCGTCAAAATGTGTTTTGAGGGTAACACTTTTCTCTTCTGCCTGTCTTGTGAATATGGGCAGGACTTCATTTTCTATTACCTCTTGCATGTCTATAAGTTCAGCTGGCTGCGGGTGGGGTTTGCTGCTCTCTATTTCCGAAAGGATCAGTATATCCTCTATAAGCCTTTCCAGCCGCCCCGCCTCAATATCTATTATATCCAGAAACCTGTTTCTCCTGGCCTGGTCATCTATGGCCCCTTCCTTGAGAGTTTCAACGAATCCTTTTATGGAAGTAAGGGGTGTCTTAAGCTCATGGGTTACGTTTGCAACAAAATCCGACCTCATCTTCTCGAGTTTCTTTATGGTGGTAACATCCTGTATCATTATCAGAGTGCCTATTATTCTGCTGTGCCGTACCTTGGGTCTTATGGGAGCAGACATAACCCTTATTATCCTTTCCACGGGACATGAAAGCTCAAACTCCATGGACTTATCCCTGGGCACGTCCAGCACATCCCCTAAAACCCTTTGTATCTCTTCATTTCTAATAACTTCAAACAGAGATTTGCCGACAAAATTCTTCTCTTGTATATCCAGCATTTTCTCGGCAACCGGATTAATGAACATTATTTTTTGGTCGTTATCCACCGCAACTACTCCGTTTATCGAACTTGCCAGTATTGCCTCTATCTTGGATTTATCATTTAAAAGCTCTTCTACTGTCCTCTCCATTTTTCCGGCCATGTAGTTGAAGGCAGCTGCCAGGTTACCGATTTCGTCACTGCCCTTGACTTGCATCCTCCTGTTGAACTTACCCCCGGCGATGGTGCCGGCCATCTCGGTCATTTCTCCTATGGGCTTGGTGACCCTTGAAAGGTATCTGTAGCTCAGCACAAGGGCTGCGGAAATACCTATAAATATGGATAAGAAAACATAATACCATATTCTTTCCTGAATAGTTTTTATATCGTCCAGCGGCAGAGCCACCCTTATGACCCCGTCTATTCCACGGCCTTCCTTAAGCGGAAGGGCGATATACAGCATCCCGGCGTCAAGGGTTCCGCTGGTACGGGTGCTTTTTCCAAAGCCTTCTTCCAAGGCCTGCTTTATCTCCGGCCTGTTTTTGTGGTTTCCCATGTGCTCTGTATTTGCATCCGAATCACCCAGTACAGTACCGTCCAAACCGATAATGGTAATCCTTTCTCCGGTTATCCGGCTGTATTCCTTACAGAGCTTGTCAAAGTCGGGCGGGTATTCCCCGGCTTCATCGTCCAGCCTGCTTTGTATAAGCTTTGCGCTGGTAATCAGTTTATCCTCAACGCTTTCAAAATAATAGGTTTTGGCTATTTCCATCGACAAAATACCCGTTATAAGAACCCCTATCAAAATCAGGACAGTAAAAGCCCCCATAAGTTTCTTAAGCATGTTCATCACCCTTGAAATTGAAACTGTAACCTATGCCTCTGGCCGTTTCAATAAATTTTGGGCTTTTGTCGTCATCCTCTATCTTCTTTCTCAAATGCCGTACATGAACATCGACAGTTCTTGTTTCTCCATAATAGTCATATCCCCAGACCTTATCCAGCAGGTAGTCCCTGGTGAGTATTCTGCCGCGGTTTATTACCATAATCTTTAGCAGTTCGTATTCTTTGCCGGTGAGTTCAATCTCCTTTTCGTTTTTGTAAACCCTATGGGCTGCAGTGTCTATGGTGAGGTTTGCTACCTGAATTATACCGGTCTTGTCGGGGGTTCGGGCCTGCCGCCTCAGTACGGCTTTTACCCGTGCTGTCAATTCACGGATGCTGAAGGGCTTTGACAGATAGTCGTCGGCGCCGACCTCCAGACCCACAACCTTATCGATTTCTTCGCCCTTGGCGGTAAGCATAATAACGGGAAGGTCGGGCATCGGCCCATCCGACCTTATCCTCTTACATATTTCCAGTCCATCTATGTCCGGCAGCATCAGATCCAGTATCAGCAGGTTGGGGGCTTCCCTTTCTATTGCCTCGAGACCTTGCTCCCCGGTTTCGCATGTGATAACCCTGTAGCCTTCTTTCTCCAGGTTGTATTTAATGAGTTCAAGTATATGCACTTCATCGTCTATAACCAAAACCAGTTCCTTATTCAACCCCATCCCTCCCCTGTTGTTCTGCCGCACCGGATAGATTGGTGCGGTCGGATATTCCCGTGTTAATTGCTTGCTGTTAAAAAGAATTATATTATAAACCGCCGGGCTTTGCCAGTTGTATTTTTTTTGCACAGGTATTGCATAAATATGCTTTAGTATGTATAATTATAATTATTATTTAAAACAGAAAGTGGGGGTGCAGGATTGATAAAGGCAGGAATTATTGGAGGTACGGGATATACCGGACAGGAATTGGTAAGGCTGCTGTGCAGGCATCCTGATATCAGCATCGAGGGCATATCCGCAAGAAGCGGTGCAGGACAAAGGTATACGGATATTTATACAAGCCTGAGGGGTTTTACCGGGCTGGTATGTGAAGACTTCGGGAAGGGAGACCTAATAGACCGGTCTGATATAGTCATAGCTGCACTTCCCCACGGTCTTTCGGGGGCAATCGTTTCGGATGCCCACAAAAAAGGCAAGAAAGTTGTTGACCTGGGAGCGGATTTCCGATTTGCCGACGTAAGGGTTTATGAAAAGTGGTATGGGACGGACCATCCCTGCCCGGGGCTTTTGGAAAACGCGGTTTACGGGATCCCCGAATTAAACAGGGACCTTATTAGGGATGCGAAGGTAGTGGGCAACCCCGGCTGTTACCCCACCTGCAGCATCTTGGCCCTTGCCCCGCTGCTTAAGGAGGATATGCTTGAGGAAAACTCAATCGTCATAGATGCCAAATCGGGGGTGTCGGGCGCCGGCAGGGCTTTGAAACCGGGAAGCCATTTCTGCGAGTGCAATGAAAGCATAAAGGCTTACGGTGTGGCAGGGCACAGGCACACGCCGGAAATTGAGGAACAGCTCTCTGCCATATCCGGCAAAAAGGTAACTGTCAGTTTTACCCCACACCTTGTGCCCATGAACAGGGGTATGCTGGTTACCGTCTATGGGAACTTGAAGAAAAGCGCTGACGCAAAAAAACTCAACCGGTTGTACAGCGGCTATTATGGTGGTGAGTACTTTGTAAGGGTAATGGAAGAGGGAAAAATGCCAGCCACGGGACAGGTGAAGGGGTCTAATTTTTGCGATATAGGTATAGCCGTTGACGTAAGGACCGGGAGGGTAATAGTCTGCTCGGTAATAGATAATCTGGTAAAGGGTGCATCGGGGCAGGCAGTTCAGAACATTAACATAATGTATGGTTTTGATGAAAAACAGGGTCTGGATATACCGCCTGTCTACCTTTAAATGAAGAGGAGGAAAAAGAATGAACGTTGAGGGATTAAAGGTAACCAAGGAAGGGATAAACGGTGTGAAGGGGTTTAAATATGCAGGGGTGTGCTGCGGTATTAAAAAAAGCGGCAGGGAGGATATGACCCTGATTTACTCCGAGACGCCGGCGGCAGCCGCCGGAATGTTTACAACCAATAAAACCAAGGCAGCTCCGGTACTCATTGACCAGGAGAACATAACAAATCCCGTGGCCAGGGCGGTGGTTATTAACAGCGGTAATGCAAACGCCTGCACCGGCAAGAGGGGTATGGAGAATGCAGTTGAAATGGTAAAGCTTACTGCGGATATGCTGGGGGTAAACCAGCGGGAGGTACTTGTGAGTTCCACAGGGATTATTGGGGTGCAGCTGCCCATGGACAAGATTAGGGCGGGAATTGCAAAGGCTGCCGGGAGCCTTACTGCCGACGGGGGAGATGCTGCAGCCCGGGGCATTATGACAACTGACACCAGGGAAAAGAAGATTTCGGTCAAGGTATGCCTTGAAGGAGGAGAGGTCACGGTCGGGGCTATAGCAAAGGGTTCAGGTATGATTCATCCCAATATGGCTACCATGCTTTGTTTTCTGCTTACCGATGCAGCAGTGGAAAAGGGACTGCTGCAGCAAATACTGGAAGATACCGTTAAGGATACCTTTAACATGATTTCGGTTGACGGAGATACCAGCACCAACGATACGGTTATTGCGCTGGCCAATGGTATGGCGGGAAACAAAAGGATAACCGAAAAGAACGGAGACTTTCATAAGCTTCTGGCAGCCTTCAAGGCTGCGGCAACGGCTATGGCAACCGAAATAATAAGGGACGGGGAGGGTGCCACCAAGTTTTTAAAAGCCAGCGTAATAAACGCTTCCACCATAGAGGATGCAAGGATAGGCGCCAAGGCCATTGTGGCATCCAATCTCGTTAAAACGGCATTTTTTGGTGAGGATGCCAACTGGGGCAGGATTCTTTGTGCGCTGGGGTATTCGGGAGCCGATTTTGGCCCGTCTAAGGTAGATATGCATATTAAAAGCCAAAAAGGCAGCATAAAACTGGTGGACATGGGTGAAGGCCTGGACTTTGATGAAGATAAGGCGGCTTTGATACTGAGTGAAACCGATATAGAAATAGTCATAGACCTTAACTGCGGCGGGTATAAAGCTGCCGCCTGGGGATGCGACCTGTCCTATGACTATGTGAAGATAAACGGCAGTTACAGAACTTGATAGGGGGGATATTTAGATGGATTCCGGTTGGCACCAAAAAGCAGCCCTTCTGGTGGAAGCCCTTCCGTATATAAAGGAATTTTACGGCAAAAAGGTCGTGATAAAGTACGGGGGCAACGCCATGACAGATGAAGAGTTTAAGAATGCAATAATGCAGGATATAGTCCTTATGAAATATGTGGGAATGAAACCCATTGTTGTTCATGGGGGAGGGCCTGCCATAAGCGATATGCTGGAGCGGGTAGGCAAAGAAAGCAGCTTTTTAAACGGACTTAGGATAACCGATGAAGAAACCATGGAAATAGTACAGATGGTACTTGTGGGAAAGATTAACAAGGAAATAGTGACCTTGCTGCATAAACACGGTGCCAAGGCGGTGGGGCTTTGCGGCAAGGACGGCAATCTGATAAAGGTGGACAAACAGCTGGTGGAAATAGACGACTGCTCGGGCGCCGTTAACAGGGATATAGGTCTGGTAGGACAGGTCAGGGAAATCGATACAGAAATACTCGATGTTTTGACCGATAACGGTTTTATACCGGTTATTGCACCGGTGGGGGTTGGTCCCGGTGGCCAAAGCTATAATATCAATGCCGACTATGCGGCGGGGGCCATAGCCTGGGCACTGAAGGCTGATAAGCTTGTACTTATTACCGATGTGGAAGGTGTGATCGACCACCGCAGCGGGGAAAGGCGTCTGTTATCGTCTATTAACAGGGAAGAGACCCAGCAGCTGATACAGGAAGGGGTTATTACCGGCGGTATGATTCCAAAGGTTGACTGCTGTCTTGAAGCCCTCGAAAGGGGAGTAGAGAGGGTACATATAATCAACGGTAAGGTAATGCATTCGCTTCTGTTGGAGATATTCACCGAGAGCGGAATTGGAACCATGATAGTAAAATGATAATTTTGAGGGAGGAATAATAATGAATAATGCGCAGATAGCAGCAAAGGGAGAAGCTTATGTAATGAATACATATAAAAGGCTGCCACTGGCCTTTGTAAAGGGGCAGGGAAGCTGGCTGTGGGATGCCGACGATAACAAATATCTTGATTTTTTAAGCGGCCTTGCGGTAAACTGCCTGGGTTATAACCACCCGGTTATGGTTAAGGCAATATCCGAGCAGGCAGCTAAAATTATGCACACTTCAAACCTGTACTGGATTAAGCAGCAGGTGGAACTGGCGCAAGTTTTGGCAGAACAAAGCGGCCTGGGTAAGGCCTTCTTCTGCAACAGCGGTGGTGAGGCCAACGAGTCGGCTATTAAGCTGGCACGGAAATATGCCAAAGCTAAAATGGGGGAAGATAAATTCGAGGTGATAACCTTTTCCAGTTCGTTCCATGGAAGAACCCTTGCCACTTTGGCGGCGACGGGGCAGACCAAATACCAGAAGGGCTTCGAGCCGATGCCGAAGGGGTTCGGGTACGCCAAATTTGGCGACCTGGAAGATTTGAAGAGTAAAATAACAGAGAAAACCTGTGCCGTAATGCTTGAGCCCATCCAGGGGGAGGGCGGTATAAACGTGCCGTCGCCGGAGTTCCTGAAAGGGGTAAGAAAGCTGTGTGACCATAAAGGGATTCTGCTTATTTTTGATGAGGTGCAGTGCGGTATAGGAAGGACCGGAAAGTTTTTCGCGCACCAGAATTTCGGTGTCAAGCCGGATATGCTGACGCTGGCCAAGTCTTTGGCCGGGGGGTTCCCGATAGGCGCCATGCTTGCCAGTGACGAGGCAGCCTCCGCCTTTGGCCCCGGTGACCATGCTTCCACCTTCGGGGGCAGCCAGCTGGCATGCAGCACGGCTCTGGCGGTGGTTAAATTTATACTGGACAATGACCTGATGAAGCATAACCTTGATATGGGAATTTATTTGAAGGCAAAATTTGAAGAGCTTAAGGACAAGTATTCCTTTATCAAGGAAGTAAGGGGTATGGGGCTTATGATAGGCATACAATTGGAAATTGACGGGAATAAAGTGGTTGACGAATGCATGGAGGAAGGGCTGATAATAAACTGCGTGGGAGGGAATGTGTTAAGGCTTCTGCCAACCTTTATTATAACCAAAGAAGAGGCGGACATGGCGGTTGGCATACTGGACGGTGTACTGGCAAAGCTGTAGAATGGCGTTACGCCGCCCTTCTTTTGTATACGATAAATATCAGCACGGCTGCTACGGCAAAGAGCATAACCGGCCCGAGCAAATACATAAGGAACATGAAGCCGTAGGTGACCTTTACGGTTGCAAGAAAGAAGGCCGCGCCGGGCAGGGCCGCAAGGCAGGTAACAAAGGTCTTTTTGCTGTATCTTCTGGATAACGGTACCGTCATTAGGAGAACAGCTGTTATCATGAATACCAGCATGTCGTGTTTCATTAGGTCGTTGGTGCCGAATATAAGCCCTTTGGCGTCTACGCAGGAAAAGGTCCATTCGCTGTCGGGGATACCGTCAAGGTCCGCCACAAAGGTATGCCCATTCTCCTTTTCCAATGGTATGTTGGAGTGAACCGCCATATTGCTTCCCTTGGGGAACTCAACCATTAAGTTTACCCTTGCACTGCCGTCCCAGAACCTTGCAGGGGTGAGGTAATATAACTGTGTGTACACTGTATTTATTACGTCTTGATACCGGTAATACCCGCTTCGGCTGTTATAGGCCACCTTAATATCGGTTGTTTCGCCTGCTCTTAAGGCTGCAGGGAAGGTTGCCCCGGAAAAGGCCCGGCGGTTAGGGCTCCAGAAGCCGCCGCGGCTTATATCAAGGGGCTTGCCGCTCACCGGGTCAATAATCTCTTCCGTTACAACCGGCTGCCAGTTGGCCGGCCATCCAATATCTTCATCCAGCGTCACGTCGCTAATCCTCTCACCGTCTATATATACTTCGAATTCTGCATCGTCAAGGTTCGGCGTAACGAACATCACGTCAAAGGCCTGGTCCTCATCCAGCAGGTTTTCCATAATATAGCTTATCTCCACCCTGGCCCTGGCCGGGTTGTTCCCGGTAAACTTAAAGAGTACCGTTTCCTCTACCAGCGAGGCGTCCGGATTCTCGTTGAATAAAAGCATCTGGTCGGTGGGAAAATCCACCGGCTGTGCCATGTTGGCTGCTGCCGGCAGAGCAGCAGTCATCAGGATGGCAGCAATCACAAGGGTCCAAAGCAAGTTCCTTGCGTTCTTTTTCATGATATCACCCCGAATATTATTCTATCTATATATAACACATTAATAATATTACTTTCCTTTATATGTCATTCTAAAGAAGCAAGGCCCAAAGAATCTTCTCGGAGATAGACATAAGATCCTTCGCTTCGATCAGGATGACAACCGTTACGCCCAGGATGCACACTAGGAGACGTAAAGTTCTAAATGCTATATATATATTACTATACCAATGCTTCTATTCAAAGGCTAACCGCTAAGGGTTGATTTGCTATAGCCTGCCTAGGCCTATTTAAATATACTGCTGCCTTGAATCCAGCGCTTTCTCTATAATGCTTTCCATCTGCTCAATTCTTACTTCCCAGCTATTTTTCCGGGCTGTCCGGAGTTTTTTTTGTACATTTTCTGGCCTGTTGTCGGATATGGACTTCTCCAGTGCTCTGATAAATTCTGCCGGTTCTTCTGCAATACTCACAACATCCTTATACTTCAGCACTTCGGGGATAGGGGTCGATACCACAGGCTTTCCCGCTGCCAGGTATTCGTAGAGTTTCACCGGGTTTGCGCTTGCTGTGAGGTCATTGAGTTTAAAGGGGATTATGCAGGCATCGAAGGCTTTAATAATCCCGGGAAGGTCCTTATACTCTTTTTTACCGGGCATATACAGGTTTTCGGGGCCTGCCTGCGAAGATATTCCCGGCCCTTTAGGCCCAATAAGCACAAAGGACCAGTGCGGCCTAAGCCTACACAAATGCTTTATTAAATCCAAATCTACCCATTCGTATATAGCACCTACGAAGCCTATAACGGGCCTGTCAAGCATCATTATTTCCTGTGGACAGACAGTAGCATTGTCCAAAGCCTTGGAAAAATGCTCAACATCGGCTCCGTTTGGTATCAGGTATGGGTTTTGTCTGAACTTCTTCTTTAATTTCATGAGCTTTTGAGAAGTAACAAATATTATATCACTTTTCTCTATAAGTCTGTCTTCCAAGGAGCTGTTTAATGCCGGGCTCCAGCTAAACTTGGAAAAGTCGTCCACACAGTCGTAGCAAAGCAGTGAGTACTCCATGAATTTAAGGGCAGGGACTATTGTAGGATAATAAATCAGGAGGACCGGACGGTTCATTCCAATCTTCTTGTATATGCTGTCAAGGCTGCTTATCAGCCATGTTTTTGTTGCATAGCGGGGAGAAAAAATGTGCAGGTTTTTCTTTGCCCTGGTAAGGAAAGGTTCATGGTTTATTTGCCCCAGGGTGCCCGCAGTGCAAGGCTGAAAGTGGTCAACATATAGAATGTTGTGACGATCGGATAAACGGCTCATCAATTGCTGCGGTCTCTGCCACAGGAAATCCCATCGGGTTGATGAGAAGCATACAATATCCATGCAATCTATCCTTTCTTCTTTATTTGCCCGTTACGTATAAGCATATCCGCCGCATGGCCGATATCGAGAGCCACTTTTTTTTGATTGTTTGCGATCCTTTCGCTTATAACTACCGCTGCCACTCCTGATGCTGACAGGGCAATATCAAAGCTGTGGCCCTTTGCCATTCTCACTATCCTGTTAACATCTCTCAGTCCATAGACAGGGGAGATGACTCCACTGACATTTACCCCATGGCTTTGCAGCAGATTAGCCAGAGCCTTTCCCTTGTTGCCTATTACCAGTATCCTGGGTTTTCCTTTAGTCAAGAGAGCATCCAGGTTTCCGGAGTTGCATAAAAAGTAGTTAATGCATGCATTGGTCAGTTTCAGGGAATGAAGGTCAATATTATGGGCTTTACATGCTTTCAGGAAAAGAGGTAAAAAGTACGGTGCAGGATTTAAGGGTACACCTACAATATCCGATTTTCTTACCGAGTCTGCCAGCATATCCCTGCCAATTATGTCAGGGATACGGACACCGGCATAGGTCAGGAATGCATTCTTTTTAACCTCATTTATCGGTAACACTACCTGCTGCGCCAGGGCCAGGGCTTCGCCGTCTCCGATTCTGACCATAGACAGCTTATCTTTTTTATTCAGCGCTTCTCTGATCAAACTATAAACCTCTTGGACATCCAGAATTTTATGCTCTTTTAGAAAATGCTCAATTAGAGCTTTGTCGCCTTTGCTCAATAACAACACCTCAAAGCTGCCTGGATTTTGCCATCCTGGCAATCCATGTGATTTTCACTATAGTCTATGTACGCTTATGGCCTTTTGATACCGGAAATAGGGCAGGGACACTCAGGAAAAAGGAGTGTCCCCAACGTATTCTATAGACTATTTTTAAGCAGCTCTTTTTCAGGTACCTTTTTATACGGACGGGCCGGATTGCCCTTTACTACAGTACCCTCTGGTACATCCTTTGTTACAATACTGCCCGCTCCGACAAGGGCTTCGCTTTCTATAATCCTGCCGGGAAGAATGGTTGAGTTGCCCCCAATCCTTCCGCCGCGCTTTACCGTGACCCCCTTTATACGACTGAATCGTTCGCTTGTTCTTCCGAGGTAATTGTCGTTGGTTGTAATTACTCCGGGAGCTATAAACACATAATCCTCCAAACGGGAAAAAGCAGTGATATATGCGTTGGTCTCGATTTTACACATTTTACCTATATCACAGCAATTCTCTATGCATACGCCCCGGCCTACTATTGTACCTTCCCCGATTCTTACGTTTTCCCTGATTGCGGCCTGGTCTGCAATATAGCAATCATTGTGCAGAGTGCACCCCCTGTACAGTATGGAGGAGGTTCCTATTATACAACTATCCATAATAATTGTAGGAGCAGTATCCCTATCTTTGCTGCCAATAATATTTGCCACACTGTTTTTTGCACGTACCGAATCCTTTCCAACAACGGCGTTATCCTGTATCGTGACATTATTACCAATTCGGGTGTCCTTGTGAATGATTACTCCGTTTCCGATTGTAACATTATCTCCAATGACCACATACTCTCCAATAATGCTGAAGTCTCCGACCTTGAGGCCACTGCCCACCTTGGCACTATCAGCTATTAAGTTTATTCCCAATTAGCATTACCCCCTTTCAACGTCAGGGTCACCGGCAGCCCCAGTTCTGATGATTGCTGTATCGCCAGAATAATCTCTATGCTTTTTCTCGCTTCTTCGCCGTTTATGGCCGGTTCTTCCTGGGATTTTAATTTTTTAATAAAATCCTTATATACATGGCTGTGGCAGCAAGAGTTTTGGTTAATACTTTTTGCATCATCACTCCGGATACAAGTTGCCTGGGAATCCTTATCTCCAACGTTCCAGACTTCTATCCTGTTTAAGGCTTTCCCACCGATTTTTACGCTCCCTTTTTCTCCAAAAATCGCAATGCTGTTTTCGAGATTGCCGGAAAATATGCTCACTGTCCCTTCAACCATGCCCAGCATCCCATTGCCGAATTTGATTAAAGCCAGTACCGTATCCTCGGTATCAATATAAGGATGTGCGTAGTTCCGTTTATAAGCATACACCTCTGCTGCCTTTTCCCCCAGCAGCCACTGTAGAAGGTCTACATTCTGGATGCACTGGTTCATAAGCACTCCGCCGTCCAAATGCTTTGTGCCGCGCCACTTGGCCTTGTTATAATATTCTCTGTTTCTGTTCCACCTTACAGTCGTCACTCCATAGAACAGTTTCCCCAAGCGCCCCGTATCAATGCAGTCCTTAAGGCCCCTTATCAGAGGGTTATACCTATACTGGTGAACAACCCCCAGCCTGACTTTGTTCACTGAAGCTATTTTTATCAGGCTGTCAACCTCACCCAGCGAAAGGGCAAGGGGTTTTTCCACAAGGACATTTGTTCCGCATTTGATACAATCGGAAGCAACAGTATAGTGTTTGCCGCTATCCGTCAGAATGCTTGTTATATCAAGCTTTTCTATATTTAGCATCCGGCGGTAGTCTGTGTATATGGATATATTTTCACCGTCGCCTTTCAAAGATAAATATGAATCTTTAAAACCTTGTGCCCTTTCTGCACATATATCGCATACCGAGGTCAGAGAGATTTCATCTCTGTTGAGTATAAGGGCCTGTATATGCTTTTCCCTTATACTACCGCAGCCAATCACTCCCAATCTTAATTTTCTCAAAGTCCATCCCCCCATTATTTAGGTTAGGGTGTTAATTATACACTTAATGATTTTATTCTGCTCTTTTGTTGTCAATTCCGGGTATAAAGGAAGGGAAATCATGCATGGTATTACTTCCTCTGCTACTTTCATGTCTCCTTTCTTATAGCCAAGGTGTTCCAAACCTTTCTGCAGGTGCAGAGGGATTGAATAATATACCCTTGCATCTATCTCTTGTTCCCTAAGAGCTTTTAAGATGCCATCCCTGCTTCTTGTCCTGATAGTATAAATATGATATGCCGGTTGGGACCCGGTCTCTTCTTTGGGAATACTTATAGGATAATCCCTTAATATGCTGTTATAAAGATAGGCTTTTTCTCTCCTTTGTTCATTCCACCTATCGAGGTATTTCAGTTTAATATTCAGAATTGCTGCCTGAATTTCATCCAGTCTGCTGTTGTACCCAATCAGATAATTACAGTATTTATCCGGGCTTCCTTTTTCAGTGGATCCGGTAATCAGGTTATATGCCCTTAACCCTGTCTTTCCGCCGCCATGACTGCTTAATGCCTTTGCAATTACCGCAATCCTCTCGTCATTGGTTATGATAGCGCCGCCGTCACCGCAGCACCCAAGATTCTTGGAAGGGAAGAATGAAAAACATCCCGCATTCCCCATGGAACCTGCCCGTTTGCCTTTATATGAGGCTCCGACGGCCTGGCAGGCGTCTTCAATAACATAAAGTTTATGCTTTGATGCCACATTAAGGATTTTTTCCATATTCGCCGGGTTACCAAATATATGAACAGGGACTATTGCCTTTGTTTTACCTGTGATTTTGTTTTCTATATCTCCGGGGTCGATATTATAGGTTTCTGCATCAATATCAGCAAAAACGGGTTTTGCACCTACACTTGAAATGGCTTCCGCTGTTGCGAAAAACGAAAAAGATGTAGTAATAACCTCATCACCTTTTCCAATACCAGCAGCCATTAGCGAAATAACCAACGCATCGGTTCCATTGGCAACACCAATGGCATATTTGCAACCATTATATGCTGCGAAGTCCTCTTCAAACTGCCTGACGTGTTTACCCATAATATAACTGCCTGATTCGAGTACTCTGGATACTTCTTTTTGAATCTCTCCCCCTATGCTCTTATACTGTGCCGATAGATCGGTAATTGGTATCAACTGTTTGGTCCTCCTCCCCTTTTAGAGATTGCCTGGAGCAATCTAATCAAATCCTTCTATTTCTTAAATGCTGGTTTATCATGTTTAAAAACTCTTTCACCCTGACCTTATCGGTGTGTCTTGAATGCACCAGGTCATATCCATTTTTGGCAATCCTTTTTCTCTCCCTATCGTTTTTCAGGTAATACATTGCAAGGTCATAGAAATTGCTATCGGTGCACTCCACAAAGTTTTCGCCGCTGACAAAGCCTAGGTCTTTCAAATCCTTATTACCCTTTGCTATGAGCAGGGTATTGCAGGCGGGCACTTCAAAGTATTTCCTGACCGGATAATTGAATTTTGTACCACAGGTGAAAAAAAGATTAGCCCTGTTGATTTCTTTGGCGTATTCTTTCCCTGTATATATTTTTTTGTTCTCCGGGCCTGTTTCGTAAGGATGTTTGTGATAGACAAAACCCTGCACACCTGTCATTTTCTTTAATACCAGAACCCTGAAGGGGTACCAGGCACCCCAGCACCTGCCCATCAGCAAAAAGTCAATATCCTTATTAAGCAACCAGTCTTTGAACAGACTGGGATTGTTGCTGAAGGGCAACCACCTGAATTTGTCTCTTAATTCGGGGAGAGTACGGTAAAAAAAATCCTTTGTTGGGCTAAAAACAAGGTCTATTTTGTTTTCACGGATAAATTTCTTTCTCTCTTCTGTTTGTGTCTGGAGGTCTATATAGTAAACTCCCTTAGGTATATTTGTAGAACCAAGACCGTATACTCGCGGTGCTAAAGCATAATTATATGCAAAGTCATAGTAGAGAATGAAATCGGGGAAGAATTTTCTGCCGCTTAATATCCTAAAAATTCGTCCGATTTCCCATCTATCTTTATCCCATATCATTACATCAGCATGCTTGCTCAATTCTGTTATAAAATGCTTAAAATGCATAAACCTTTTGTTGCTGAGCTTTGCCAGCACAAGTATTTTTCTTCTGGGCATATTTTCCTCCCCAATCCCAGCAGTCCCATGATCTGCAGGTCAATTTCCCTACCTTCTGGCCCTAATAGCATTCAGTTGCTTCTGAATAATTGCAATAAACTCTTTAGCCCTTTTTCTATTGGTATGCCTTGAATGCACCAGGTCATATCCGTTTTTGGCTATCCGTTCTCTTTCCTTATGGTTTTTCAGGTAATACATAGCAAGGTCATAGAAATTGTCATCGGTGCACTCCACAAAGTTCTGGCCGCTGACAAAACCGAGCTCTTTCAAATCCTTATTACCCTTTGCTAAGAGCAGGGTGTTGCAGGCGGGCACTTCAAAGTACTTGGCAACCGGGTAGCTATACTTAGTACCGCTGGTAATAAATATTTTCGCTCTGTTAATCTCTTTTGCGTATTCTTCTCCCGTATACACTCTGCCGCTTTTACATTTCATATCGTAGGGGTGCTGGTGATAAACAAATCCTCTATGCCCCTTAAACCTCTCTATTACCTTGACTCTGAAAGGATGCATTTCCCTCTTAACCCGTCCCATAAATAAAATGTCAATATCCTTTCTCAGGGACCAATCCTTGAATACTGCCGGGTTGTTGTTGAAGGGCAGCCACCTGAATTTACTCTTAAATTCAGGAAGGGTTCTGAAGAAGAAGTCCTTTGAAGGACTGAATATGAGGTCAATTCCATTATTCTTTATAAATTCCTTCCGTTCTGCAGTTTGGGTTTGAAGGTCTATATAGTAGACTCCCTTTGGTATATTGGTCCATCCAAGACCATAAATCCTGGGGGCATATACATGCCTGTAAACAAAATCGTAGTAAAATATAAAATCCGGACTGAAGCCTCTTCCCTTAAGAATCTTCAAAACATGGTTGATTCCCCATCCATCCTTTTCCCACACAACTACATGGGAATGATTACGCAGTTCTAAAATAAAATCCCTTAAATGTCTGTTAATAGGCCTGTTTAATTTTGCAAATACCAGGATTCTGATTTTATTCATACATTTTCCTCCACAATCAATAGTCCATTATGATAATTTTAAGCTGGTATATTTTTATGTAGTACGCAAAAAAAGTGTTACAGTTAGATATCACGGTAATTTAACCTTAAGGGGATGCCGCTTTAAGACCGGCATCCCCTTATAATAAAACTCACTATAAATATGGTTTCCCTAAATAAACTCAATGTTGAGCAAATGCATAACATGCTCGATCTTGTTAATTATCCCTAAACCGTCCTGCGCGGCAAACAGAAGTCCCACTGCTCTGTTCTGATCGTCCACGACTATGGAACCGCTGTCTCCTTCCCTGCAGTGAATTCTGGCTGCAAGCTGATCACAAAAAAGATACTCTTTTCCTGCAAAGGGTATTGTTACAGAATAATTAACCTCGGTTATCTTGCCATGAGTTAAGCCGGTAGTATGTCCGACTTTCTTAATCCGCATTCCGGGCACTCCGGCAGCGGTTCCGCAAATTCTGCCTATACCCCTGACTTCACAGGAGATTAAGTCATGGGATAATGGTTTTGCCACGGCAGCGTCCACCAGATTACTACCGGTATCCTTCAGGGGTACCCAATTATAAAGCCGCCCTATCATCATTGTATAAATACCTCCGTCGCTGGCAGAGGGCTGTAGTACCGGATCCCCCAACTTTGCTCTTATATCCAGGATGCTGATGCAGTTGGCAAGTACATGATTATTTGAAAGTATTAATAATTCTCCAGTTTTCCTTTGCCTTGCAACTGCTCCAAATGTCCCTCCCTTAGCCTTGGGGTGCCCAATGCTGACTCCGGGCCCAACCGGCCTTCTCTTTCTTTTATTCAAACCCGGCGGAAGAATAAATCTATTCATTGTTCAAGCACCTTTTTGTATGCTGTGAGCGTCTCCCCGGCCGCTCGTTCCCATGTATAGTTTGAAAGGACATGTTTTTGAAGCTTTTCTCCGTTTTTATTCTCAAGCCCCTGCAATATCGACTGCCTTATGCTGTCAATATCATCCGGCAGGCAATAACAGGCGAGCTTACCGAAATACTCCTGCGTACAGCCATATTTTGTAGTTGCAATGGGACATCCTGCTGCTGCAGCTTCCAGGTTTGAAAGCCCCGGTGTCTCAAACCAACTGGGAAGTACATGTATAGCTGCTGCTGCATAGCTGTCTCTGAGCTGAGCGGAGCTTTGTCCCGGGATAAAAACGACACTCTCTTTGCCTGCTTTATTGCACCTTTCTCCATATTCCCGGTCGTTCACCGGCCCTATTAAAACCAGTTTTATACCTGTATCCTTAAGCGCTTCTATTAATGCCAGCTGATTTTTTCTGGGAGAAATCCTGCCAACACACAGAGCGAAATCAGCCAAACCATGCTCTTGAAAAAAACGGTCTTTGTCTCCTTGGGAAAACCTCCTGTCCACACAATTCGGAACCACATGATAGGGTTTTTCCGTTTCAAAATTCTTTCTGATTTTTTCCGCCTCAAGCTGCGAATTGGGAAGGAGTATTGATGCCTTTGAAAGCACAATTCTCCTTAGCATATTTTGCTGATGCCACGCTTTTTGCTTCCAGTCAGGAAGCTCATTATTCATATAGTAATCGCTGTTATCCCAGTAGATTGTAGAAAGTACTATGGGAATACCTTGTTCATAGGCCCTGTAGGAATAAGCATAGGTTTCCACCACTCTGGTCAGATTAAACAAATGTACCAGGTCGTATCCTTTATAGTCCTGTGAATACACGGTGGATATATCTACTTGTACTCCCAGACTGCTTAAGTATCTCTTTGTATAAATCATCTGCATACTATCTCCGGCCGGGTTTGTAAGAAAGTCCGGCCTTATCTGGAACAATACCTTCATGTTATTACCCCTTTTCAAAGCTGGAATAAACTACATTTGTAGCATTTGTCATATTACTTGCATTATGTCTACCAATGCTATAATATTGATGTACATTGGTGTCCCGAGTTTCCTGCATGCTTCACACACAAAAAAATTCAAACTAAAAGCAGAGAGGTGGTTTTATGAAGAAAAAAATTTTAATAATGTTCACAGTAGTTACACTAATGTCCAGCGTTTTGTTTATGCAGAGCGCCCTGGGAGCAACCTACAGCATGGGCAATGGTCAGAAAATTACCTATAACCAGAGTAACAGTACATATAATAATTACTATTCAGTAAGGAAGCCAAAAATTCAACCTACTAATAGTAAGCCGGGCAGCAGCGGGAATACCGGCACTCCAGTTGTACCTGCAGCTCCTTCGTCAGGATATGAAACTATTGGAAACACAAAAGTAAACTATGGAAACTCCTCCAATCAGAACACAAACTACTATCCTGTAGTTATTAATAAGAATACCGGGACAGGCTCGCCTTCAACCGGGCAGCCTGCACCACAGGACCCTCCCGGGAGTGAGGGCAAGCATCAGCTTACAGCCGGTGAACAAAAGCTTATAAACCTTATAAATGAAGAACGGGCAAAGGCAGGACTTAACCCACTTGCTATTGACTTACAGCTTTCAAAGGTGGCAAGGATTAAGTCCGAGGATATGAGAACAAACAGTTATTTTGCACATACATCTCCTACTTACGGCTCACCCTTCCAGATGATGAAAGACTTCGGTATATCTTACAAAAGCGCAGCCGAAAACCTTGCAAAGACCTCAGGCGTGGATAGGGCTCACACAGGTTTTATGAACTCGGAGGGTCACAGGAAGAATATTCTTACTCCGGGGTTTACCCATATCGGGGTTGGGATATCGGGCACCTATTATACCGAGATGTTTATAAGGAAATAGACAAAGGGCTGTTATCATAAGATAGCAGCCCTTTCGCGTCTAGCCGGCTCAAGTTGTTAGGGGAGGCCATTGTAAACTAGAAAGCACTCAGTTGCTCAGGGAATATCTGAGTAAAGGGTAAATCAAGGAACTCCTCGCATATATCTCTTGGAATGAACTCTTCGCAGATGTCAGGTACGCAGTAACCCAGCGAGAGTACTGTAAGTTCTACCCTTCCAACCACCTTGATGACTACCAGGGCTCCTATTGTTAGTACCAAGCAATTGTTTCTGATAGTTGTTCTCAGAGCCTCAGATCGGGTTTCCAATACGATATTAAATGAGAATTCATCAAAGGGATTTTCTGGTATTCTCACGGCATCATCTTTGAAAAAGTCGACACAGCTTTCAACTGAAACTATACATCCTTCTGCATTCCTTACCCTTACTACAAAGGGTATCCTGAGGGTGAAAGTAATCCTGTTTAGCGTGGGATCTGTGTCATCTATCGGAGTTATGTTTAAAGTCCCCTCCACAATGAATCCCGGTTGAAACGTTACATCTACAAAAGTAAATGGTCCTCCACTGTCCGGCAGTTCAGCTATTGCTTCCGGGATGCATTCTCTTTGAAAGCACTGGAAAAATACTTTATCTGTAATTACGCATTCCGGAATTGGTTCATAGGGTTCCTGTTGCAGAAACCTGGCTTTTTTGACTTCCATATACTATCCCCCTTTTACTAATATAAAATGTAATGATATTTCTTCTGTACTGTCACTTTCATATTATGAATATGTAAATGAAATGGTGAAGAATTTGCCTAATAAAGTTTAATCCAATAAACTGGATAGCTTAACTCCGGTAAATGCTCGTCGTACATGCCCTATTGAACATATATCCGATAATTAGGCATATAATTTATTAACAAGCTATAGGGCGGTGATATAGTGTATGGACAAATATATTTGCCACGAATACATAATAATAAAGAATAAAACCCAATCCTGGCACTTTGCCTGCAAACAGAACAGCATAATATATAGAATGCGTGGTGAAAACGGGTGTTGGGCGGACGATACCAAACTACTGGATAATGTGTTGGATGATTTTTCTGTTGATTCAGATTCGACAGGGAACCTTCATCTTATATGTTTAAATACAAAGGGGGAACTCATTTACTTTGTGTATAAAGGAACTCATTGGTATAATAAAGTACTTGCTACTTTCCCTCTGGATAGATACAAACTGGAATACCTGACAATTTCATGCCGGGGCAAGCATATAAACATATTTTTTGCGGTATGCCCTCTAAAAAACCCAAGCGTTTGCAGTATACAGCATAATTTCTGGAACGGCGGCAAATGGGAAAACTTCAAGGTAGTACGGATAACGTCAGATGGTAGTATTGATCCTTTTTATGTGGGATATGACCATGCGGGTACCATTCACCTTGTCTATAAAGCACCAAGATTGGGTGTTGAGCAGTTATACTACTGCAAATTCCGCCCTGATTATTCCGTATGGGGCAACCCTGAAAAAATTACAACAGTGGGCGGAGGAGATTCCTATCATTATGCGCTGACAAACAATAATGATACCCTGCATCTGGTGTGGAACTATCTGGTAAACGGCGTTAATCATATCAAATATTTGCAGCGTACCAAGATAAGCTATCAAAGAGCCGTATGGAAAAACGATTCAATAATATCCGGTGAAGGAGCAGATAATGAACAACCTCTTTTCTACATAATCGGTAATACTCAATGGGTTGTATGGATACATAAAAGCTTGCTGTTTGGCAGCTTCAGCTATGACGAAGGCAAGAACTGGACCAGTCCGGTTCGTATAGATATTCCGCTGGATTGTCGGTTAAAAACATATAAAATTGTTTTAGATAGGAGTGAATACCCTGAAATATCGGTTTTACTTGCTTATGGTTATGAAAGGGAGGGAGATATTATAATTCCTGTTATTGATGACGTTCTCGATAGTGAGCATCCAAAAGCCGAGGATCAAAAAGTGAGTATTGATGTTGATGAGGAGAAGATTAAAGAGTATGCTATCGAGGCCAAAAACTTTATCAGTAAACTGGTAGAAGAAGTCGGCAAGATAGAAGGCAAAAAAAAGGAAATTGAAGGAATGATAATGAAACAGACTGATGAAATAAAGCAAAGCTGCAACGACCTGGAAGAATTCAAAAAAGAAGTGCAGCGACTGGGGGAAAAATTAGAAAAAATTAAAAACGAAAACTCGGGAATAATGTCCTCTATAAGCAATTGGCAAAACAAATTTAAAGAGCATCAACAAGCCCTCGAAGAAATGACTAACAAGCATATTGAGCTTTGGGAGAAGTCTAAGTGTTTTTCTGAACGGAGCCTGGTAAGGAAATTACTAGATTTTTTTAAATAGTTTAAAATACTTTGGTGTAGTTTAATGAATGCCCGATTTTTGAAGCTTTGTATACTCCCTTTAAACAAATTTTGCAACCTAATATTTGCTCACGTATATGTTTGATTCTCATCAGGTCGCCCGATATAACCAGCGAATAACTGCAGGCTTTACCCAGTTTGCCGGGAGTGGGCCGTAATATGGGACTATAACCCTTCTCCTTTAGTTTGGCTTCCATATAAATTGCCTGGCTTCTGGAATTAAAAACAAAATAATACTTGGCAGTCACCTTTAACACTCCCTACAAGCCTTATATATTATATTATTAAGCAACTACATATAACGTGATAAATAATTTACACAACCGTCATCCCGCACAAAGCGGATGACACATATTATGTAACTTAATTAACACTTAATATATAATTTAAAGGAGACAGGTTACAGAATCTTACCTCAATTTATTGTTACCATAAACCATCTTTGGTGTAAACCTCTGTTCATTATTAACCCCCGAGTATACTTTAGTACGCTCTCGAAAACTTAAAGAGCTTTATTTATATGCATTTCAAGGCTCAA
>CAZVBE010000021.1:0-35797 GCA_964625335.1 uncultured Clostridium sp.
TATATGCGGTTTGTTCCTTTCATATTTTGCCTTTGCCATCCTTCTTTTCTCCTCCTTCATGGTTTTATCCAGGAAACCGTTCCTGGCGTTCCATAATAAAATATATATGGAGCCCACGGCCGGACTTGAACCGGTGACCTCCGCCTTACCAAGGCGACGCTCTACCTGCTGAGCTACGTGGGCAAATAATACTGACAAAATTCTGCTGTTACTCAACCTGCCAATTAATCATTCTACTATATAATACCCTGGGGTGTCAAGAAATATTATTGTGACATATTCTGGTCTAATCCCTGGTACTCAAGTATCTTTCCAGCTTCCTTTTTACCCTCTGCAGCGCATTATCAATGGATTTTACATGACGGTCCAAATCGCAGGCGATTTCCTGATATGATTTCCCCTGGAGATAAAACATGAGTACTTCCCATTCCAGGTCGCTCAGTATTTCACCGATTTTACTTTCGATATTAACGAATTCTTCCCTGCTTATTATTAATTCCTCAGGATCGGTTATGCGGGTACCCGAAAGTATATCAAGCAGCGTTCTGTCGGATTCTTCATCATACAACGGTTTATTAAGGGATACATATGAATTCAACGGTATATGCTTCTGTCTTGTTGCTGTTTTAATTGCCGTTATTATCTGTCGGGTAATACACAGCTCCGCAAAAGCCCTGAAGGAGGAAAGCTTGTCCTGTCTGAAATCCCTGATAGCCTTAAACAGGCCTATCATTCCCTCCTGGACTATATCCTCACGGTCAGCGCCTATCAAAAAATATGACCGGGCCTTTGCTCGCACAAAATTTTTGTACTTGTTTATCAGGTACTCTGCAGCCTTGCAGCTCCCTTCCTTTGCCTGCTGCACTATTTCCTCATCCATCATCATTTCATAATGCTTATATGCAAAATCGTCATGGACTTTCGCTTCCACAGGCAACGCCTCCAGCAAAGGTATTTGTCAGTATACAAGCCATACAAATATTATAGATAAGTATTTTTTATTAGTCAAGCTGACTAGGGAGCTTTTCGCCATTTTTGAAGCTTCCGGGCGATTTCGGGAGACAAACTTCCGTCAACCGTATTAATGTTATCCTTTTTTGTCTCAATGAACTTTCGATTTATATCCTTGTCATATCCTTCAATGAGCCCCCTGAGTTCGTTCGCCGATATGCGCACTCCGCCAAGGGCCAGTATTACCTGTTGTTCCGCCCAATCGGAAGTTGCTACCCATACCAGTGCCTTTTTCGCCATCGCCGCAACGCTTTTTTCAATGTAACTGTCGGCGGTCTCCTGCTCCTTCGTATATATTACCTGCACCCCATTTTGGTTAACGGAGCTTCCCGGGTTGTCCTTTACCAGATGGCCGTCAAACACAACAATTACATTGATGCCTTTGTATGCCCGGTAACCCGCCATTATCTCAACAAGCTTGTCCCGGGCGGCTTCAATGTTGTCCCTGCATATCGCTTTCAGCATAGGCCAGTCATTAATTATATTATACCCGTCAACAATTAAACACTCCCGCGTCCCTTTTTCCATACGGCGGTCCATTATCTGAACTCCCTCTGTCTGATCGCCTCATATAACAAAACGCCCGCAGCCACCGATACATTCAGCGAAGAAATACTGCCCTTCATGGGTATGCTTACAACAAAGTCGCACTTCTCCTTAACCAGGCGGCCAATACCCCTGCCTTCGCTTCCCAGCACCAGCGCAAGGGGGCCCTTAAGGTCGGCTTTGTACATTACTTCGCCGTCCATGTCCGCCCCGGCTATCCAAAAACCTTTATCCTTCATTTCCTCCAGGATACGTACTGTGTTTGTTACCTGAACCACCGGCAGATATTCGGTGGCACCGGATGAGGATTTGACCACCACAGGGGTTACCCCTACGGCATTTCGTCTGGGAATGATTATACCATGTGCGCCGCAGCAGTATGCGGTTCTTATTATGGCGCCAAGATTATGGGGGTCGCTTATCCTGTCAAGGACTACCACAAGGGGGTCCTCTTTGGTTTCCCGGGCCATGTCAATAACTACATCCAGCCCTTCGGCATAACGGAATTTTTCAACAAGGGCGATAATACCCTGATGCGATTTGGTCCGGGACAATTTGTCCAGCTGGCTCCTGTCAACATATTCAATTTTAATGCCCATGCTTTGCGCCTGCTTTATTATTTCTTCTCCGGAACGGTCCAGCCCCTTTGCCGCCAAAAGCTTTTTTGCGCTCCTTTTGGCCTTGAGTATTTCGGCAACGGGGTTTCTGCCCTCCACCGTATCATATCCTTTTATGAAATCCTTTTTATCCACAGCGCCAATCCTCCCAGTTCCGGTGCTTATCCGGACAGTATCGGCATCTCCTCAGTTATACCTGTGCCCCAACCGGTATTTCCTAAATATTAGCAAACCTATCCCGCACACTTGCTGCCTGGCCGCAGGTCATCCTGCCCTCGGGGCAGGGTCCGATCAGACATGCGGGGCCTGCATTTTTGAACAGTATGGGCGCCACTTCCCTTACCTGTCTTAACATTTCCTCCGCCAGTTCCCTGATTTCCCACTGGGCCCTGCTGCAACACCGGAGCCGGAAAAAATTATACAGGGCTCTGGCGTTCATGGTAAATATAATCTTGGTTTCACAGGCGTTGGGGAATACATACCTTGCATCCTCGATAGCCATTTTTTCTGCTGTCCGGCAGGCACTTTTTTCATCCCTGCCATCCTCTGCCTTCAGCCTGTCATAATGCTGCTTATATAAAAGCTCAACTAATTCATTATAACACCTTTGGTCACATGTCATCGCCTTTTGGAACAATTTCTTTGCCTCCAAATTTTCCGCAATATGGGGAGGTATTACATAATCGAACTGCTCCAGCCTGACATACCTCTGGGACTGCTGGGAATAGCTTGCTATCCTGTGCCGGACAAGCTGATGGGTAAGCACCCTGCTTACACCTTCCACCGCAAAGGTAAAGGAAGCATGCTCTATGGGGGACTGATGTCCCATCTCAATCAAAAGATTTAAAAACCTATCAACCTTTTCCTGTGACAGGTTCTCCAGTATATCCTCCGCCCCCGCTCTTGAATAGCAAAGACGTGCAGCGGCCGAAACCAGCTTGTCCGGCTCCGGTGTATGTCCAATTAGCTTAACCCTTGGTTTAGACATTTTTGCCTCGACCCCCTAAAATGTTATTTGCTGCCAAGCGAATACTCATAGGATTTTTCCAGTATATACATAAGCCTTTTTAAGCTGCCCTTAAGATACAGATATCCCACAAGGGTCTCAAACCCTGTTGCATATCTGTATTGAACTATATCTGCGTTTTTGGGAGATGTGCCGGATTTTGCGTTCCTTCCACGTTTAACCACTGTCTTTTCGCTTTCCTCCAGTTCTTCCCATATTCCATGAATAATATCGCTCTGGGAAGAAGCCCTGACATAACCTACCGTTATCCGGTGCAGCTTTTCCGGGGGAAGCCTTGGATTTTCGCCCACCACTTTGTTTCTTATATATAGTTCGTAGCAGGCATCTCCGATATAAGCCAGCACAAGCGGCGAAAGGTTCCTTTGCCCGGTTTCACTGTTAATATCCAGCAAACCCTTCAGGTATTCTTCCATATTTCTGTCAACCCCTTACTGAGTAATCCTTTTCCATTTAACTCCCTGGGGAGTATCTTCAATAATGATACCTCTTTCCTTAAGACTATCCCTTATTTTATCCGCAAGGGCCCAGTCCTTTTGTTTCCTTGCCGCTTCCCTTTGGGCAACAAGTTTTTCAATATCCGTGTCAAGCTTCCCCTCCTGCCTGGTAATAAGGCCCAATACACCGGCAAGCTCCGTCATTAATCCGACAGCCTTTCCTGCGAAGGCTGAGGAGGTATCCTGCTTAATAAAGGTATTTATATCCCTTACCAGTTCAAATATCACCGACAGGGCATCCGCCGTATTAAGGTCGTCTTCCATAGCATCCTCAAATCTTTTTCTGTAAATTTCAAGCGCTTTTAATTTGTCTTGCTCCTTATCGTTCATCTGCTGCCTGGCTGCATTTCTTGCCGTATGCTCCAAATCGCTTTTGGCATTATATAGCCTTGTCAGTCCGTTGCCTGCCTGTTCCAGCATCTCCCGGCTGAAATTAACCGGATTCCTGTAGTGGGCCGACAGCATAAAAAACCGTATTATTTCAAGGTCATAGTCTTTGCTTATATCCCTTATTGTAAAGAAGTTGCCTAGGGATTTGGACATCTTCTCATTTTCAATATTGATAAACCCATTGTGCAGCCAATACCGGGCAAAGGGTTTGCCGGTGGCTCCCTCAGACTGGGCTATCTCGTTCTCATGGTGGGGAAAAATCAAATCCTGCCCCCCCGCATGAATATCTATGGTTTCGCCCAGGTATTTGGTGGACATGGCGGAACATTCAATGTGCCACCCGGGCCTTCCCCTTCCCCATGGACTGTCCCATGCCGGCTCACCGGGCTTTTGCTTTTTCCACAAAGCAAAATCTGCAGGGTTTTTCTTGGTTTTATCAACCTCCACGCGGGCACCTGCATTGAGGTCCTCAAGGCTCTGCCCCGATAATTTCCCGTAACCGGGGAATTTCCGGGTATCAAAATATACCCCGTCCTCCGCCTGGTATGCCAGGCCCTTTTCCTCCAGTTTGCCTATAATGTCTATTATTTCACCCACATGCCGGGTGGCTTTGGGATGAACCGTTGCCCTTTTAACGCCAAGATTATCGGCATCAGCAAAATACTCCCGGATAAATCTCTCCGAAATCTCTTCCATGGTGGTGTTTTCCTCCGCAGCCCTTTTTATTATCTTGTCATCCACATCGGTAAAATTTTGTACAAAGGTTACCTCGTAACCTTTGTACTCCAGGTACCTGCGTAAAACATCGAATACTATAAAGGGCCGGGCATTGCCTATATGGAAGAAATCATAAACGGTGGGACCGCAGACATACATTCCTACCCTGCCTTCTTTCAAGGGTATGAACTCCTCTTTTTTCCTGGTCAGTGTGTTGTACAGTCTCATAGCCCTCACTCCCTTTCCTTAAACATAATTATCCAATACATGCCTGATGCGGACCAACAGCTTTTCCCTGCCCAGCAGCAAAAGGGTTTTAACAAGGTCAGGGCCATGACACTGCCCTGTAACAGCAACCCTTACCGGCATAAACAGATTTTTGCCCTTTATCCCGGTTTCTTTTTGCAAAACCTTAAATATGCCCGAGCAGAACTCCTCATCAATCTGCCCGGCTTCTTGGATTTTGGATTTGAACCGGTCGAGCAGACCGGGTACCTGCTCTCCCTTAAGTGCTTCCAATGCCTTGTCGTTCTCGGGAGTAATGCGGTCGTCAAAGAATATCCCTGCCCTTTCGGTAATGTCCGATACTTTAACCAGACTGTCCTGCACTATCTCCACCATCATTTTTACCCATTCTTTTTTTTCCGCCGCTTGTTGCCGGGTAAGCAGACCCTCCCTGATAAGGTGCGGTTTTGCCAATTCTGTTATTCTTTCCAAATCGGCTTCTCTTATATAATGCGCATTTATCCAGTTGAGTTTATCTATATCAAAGACGGGATTGGCTCTGGTTACCCTGTCCAGTTTAAACTGATCCACAATCTCGTCTTTGTTTAAAAGCTCCCTGTCTCCCTCCGGCGACCAGCTGAGCAACGCAAGGTAGTTAAACATGGCTTCGGGCAGATAACCCTCTTCCCTGTACTGCCCTATGTATGTATTACCATGCCTTTTACTCAGTTTTGCCCTGTCGGGACCCAGTATCAAAGGCGCATGGGCAAAGACCGGTTTATCCCATCCGAAGGCGTCGTAAATCAGTATTTGCTTGGGAGTATTGGTCAGATGGTCCTCGCCCCGGATTACATGGGTAATATTCATCAGATGATCATCTATTACAGCGGAAAAATTATAGGTAGGCATCCCATCGGATTTACGTATTACCATATCCCCGCCAAGGGTCTCGGAAACGATCTCTATCCTGCCCTTAACCGCATCATCAAACACAACCGTTTTGTCCGGTTCAACCCTAAACCTGACGGTCGCAGGTCTGCCCTCCTTCAAATATGTCTGAACCTCTGTTTCAGTCAGCTTGCGGCATCGTCCCGAATACCTCGGTGAACTTGCTTCGCATACCGACTGCTTTTTATCCCGCTCCAGTTCCTCGGGGGTGCAAAAACAGTAATAGGCCTTTCCCTCACCTATTAATCTGTTATAGTATTCATTGTAAATATCCAGCCTTTCGCTCTGGCGATACGGACTATAATCTCCGCCTTTATCGGGGCCTTCATCCCACTCTATTCCCATCCAGCGCAGTTCCTCATATATAAGCCTTTCATAATCGTCCGAAGACCTCTGCAAATCGGTATCCTCTATCCTCAATACCATAGTATTCCGTTCTTCGCCGCTTTTTACAAACAGGTAATTAAAAAGGGCCGTTCTTATATTTCCAATATGTATAGGTCCGGTAGGACTTGGTGCGAACCTGGCTCTTGCCATTTGTCATTACCTCCTTTTAAATGTCCCCGGTTGATAAGCTTTGGGACCCGTGGGCTCTGCGCAGCACAGATCATTCATACCGTTAGCTGACTGCTGTTCAGAATGCGACAACCGGGGACAGTCCACTGTCGCATTCGACACATCCCAGAGTTATGCTAATTATAACACCTAGCATTATACCTCTTCAACCACAGCGATTAATCATTCTCCGGACTGTTGTCCCGCCTGAGCCGTCTCCAGCAAAACAACCGCCTGGGCCGCTATACCCTCTCCTCTCCCGGTAAAACCCATACCCTCGGTAGTTGTAGCCTTAACGCTTACCGAGGCGGCATCAACACCCAGCTCCCGGGCGATATTTTCTTCCATTCCGGATATATATGGCCTCATCTTAGGCTGTTCTGCGATTATTATGCTGTCAATGCTGCAAATTGTATACCCTGCGTCCTTTAATTTTTTCCCTGCGTTCCCAAGCAGCAGGAGGCTGCTTATACCTGAATAGTCCGTATCGGTGTCGGGGAAATGCAGCCCAATATCCCCCATCCCCGCAGCCCCAAGCAAAGCGTCTATAATGGCGTGCACCAGCACATCGGCATCCGAGTGCCCGTCCAGTCCTTTATAATATTCAATATTCACTCCCCCTATAATAAGGGGCCTGCCCTGTGTCAATCTGTGGGCATCGTATCCTACGCCCATTCTGTTCAAGCTTAATTCCTCCCTTCCATAAGGACCCTGGCTAAAAGGAGGTCCTCGGGGGTGGTAATCTTTATGTTGTCATACCTGCCTGCATACAATCCGACCCTATATTCATAATGCTCAAGAAGCGCCAGATCATCCGTGGCCTCTATCCCTTCCCGGGTAGCCCTTTTATGGGCCTTCGCAACCGGCCGGCGCAAAAAACACTGGGGGGTTTGGACAGCCCTAATCTTTTCCCTGTCCAGTGTCCTTTCCACCACCTGGTCCGGACCCACCAGTTTCACTGTATCCCTGACGGGCAAGGCACAGGCGGCCCCATCAAGATTTTTTTCCAGAAGCAGCCCTATTCCCGCTTCGACCAGGTCGCAATCAACAAAGGGACGTGCCCCGTCATGTATCACCACAATACCGTCCTCCACAGCCTCCAGACCTCTGGCAACCGACTGCTGACGGGTCTGACCTCCCGCCAGAATGGCCCTGACCTTTGTCAGGCAAAACCTGTCTACTATGCTTTTCCTGCAGTAATCAATATCCTCCGGGGCAGCAACCACAATGATCGTGTCTATTGACCCGCACTTTTCGAATCCGGTTAGAGTATGGGCAAGGACAGGTTTATCCTTTAGCATTATATATTGTTTGTTTATGTGGCTATTCATCCTGCTGCCTTTACCCGCTGCCGCGATTACGGCGGTAACCCTGATATTTTCATACATAATATTGTCACCTCTGGAAAATACAATTCTTCATTCCATAGGCCAATCCCTTTCCCGGCATAAAAAAACCCTGCCTTAAGGCAGAGTTTTTTTATAAATATTACACCGCTTTATTGTCAAACGCGTTTTTTGGCTTTGCAAATATCATTCTGCCCGCAGCAGTTTGAAGCACACTGGTGACCATTACTCCGATTGATTCGCCAATATGTTTTTTGCCTCCGTCCACAACTATCATGGTTCCGTCATCCAGATACGCCACACCCTGTCCGGATTCCTTTCCATCCTTAATGACCTGAACCACCATTTCCTCGCCCGGCAGCACCACCGGTTTAACGGCATTCGCCAGCTCGTTGATGTTTAAAACAGGTACTCCCTGAAACTCTGCTACCTTATTGAGATTAAAATCATTGGTAACAACCTTACCCTTTAACATCTGTGCAAGCTTAAGGAGTTTTGTGTCCACCTCGCCTGCGTCGTCAAAGGGCTTATCATATATCTTAACAGGGATATCGAGCTCTTTTTGTATCTTGTTAAGTATATCCAAACCTCTCCTACCCCTGTTGCGTTTCAAGGTGTCGGAAGAATCGGCAATATGCCTTAATTCCTCCAATACAAATCCGGGTATTATTAGAGGGCCTTCAACAAATCCTGTTTTACATATATCTGCAATCCTTCCATCGATTATAACGCTTGTATCAAGAATTTTGGGCTTCACAACTCCCTCTGTTCTATTGGTTTTATCCTTTATACCCAGTTTTCTGAGGGAATGGACTACACTTGCCAGGTCATCGGTTTTTCTGGTTGCGATCTTGATCCCCAGGTAACCCAGCACTATATTAGCCAGCACCATGACAATGCTGCCCAGCCAGGGAATGGGTATAATTGCCAGGGGTCTTATAAAAAGATTCGCTATTATTAAACCAAGTATAAGTCCCACGGAACCCAACAGTATATCGTTTGCTGGTATATTTTGTAAAGTATTCTCAATAATTTCTGTAGCCTTCCAACCCAGCTTGATTAACCATGGAGAAATCATATAAAATATCAAGCCGAAAAGTAATGCGCCAATCACATAGTATACAATTCTTACTGTTCCGTCCATCAGTATCCCGAAAATCTCGTTAACCGCCAGCACATCTTCCAGTACATAGACCAATTGATAACCAATCACCATACCGGCAGTAGTCAACAATCCCCTAATTAACTTTTTTACCATTAACTTATGTTCACCTCCTTTTTTGATTATTACCAATATATATATATTTTATAACCCATTACAGGCTCTCTGCAACACAAAACAAAAAAAGTCTTAAAAAAATACTATTTGGATGTAGTCCTTTGGGATTATCCGACAAAAGGGCATTAAAAAAATCAGCGCCCCTAGAGACGCTTTAATTAACAATGCCTTCTATCATGCTTTCAATTTCGTCCTCATCCATATTGTTGACCAGTACCAGTTCGCTCACCAGGATTTGTTTTGCATTGTTTAGCATTTTCCTTTCCCCGGTGGACAGCCCCTTTTCCTTGTCCCTTAACATAAGATTTCGGACCACGTCGGCTACCTCAAGGATATCTCCGCTCTTAATTTTGTCCATATTAATGCGGTACCGCCGGTTCCAATTATTTGGCATTGCGGTTTTGTGCCCGCCCAGAACTTCCACCACCAGGTCCACCTGCTCCTTGTTGATTATCTCTCTTAGGCCAATCTCATTAACACTTTCAAGCGGTATCATAACCTTCATGTTTCCTATCGGCATTCTCATAATATAATACTTCTGTTTGTTACCCAAAATTTCCTTTTCTTCTATTGATTCAATAATTCCTGCTCCGTGCATCGGATATACTACTTTGTCTCCTATATTAAACATATATATATACCTCCATAACAACCCAATACTTAATTCAATTTTACTATACAAACAGTTCCTTGTCAATGAACTAATCATTTTAACATATAAGGCTCTCCTATGTCAATGATATATTGGAAACAAATACCCTAATACACAAAGACCTTAGTTTTATTCCTTTCTTTGCTTTACCATCTTCAATCTGAAAAACTCTTCCCGTTCCTTTTCCTCCAGAATTTCCCTGATAGTTTCCACCTGTCCCCTGTATCGGGGAATTATTATCTTCTCCAAAGCATTTGCTCTTTTCTGGGTCTTTTTTATCTCCATGGCCAGCTTATACACCGAGGTTTCAATCTCCGCCAGTTCGTATATAAGATACTTTGCTTCCCTGAAACTGGTAACGGCTATATCCAGGGCAGGATTGGTCCTGAAGAAACCATACCAGGTTTTTAAATCGCTTTTGTTATACTTTACCGCCGGTATTTCAACCCCCATAACGCTTGTCATAAGGATTTCGAACTCTTCCTCCACGGGGATGGATATGGCAATCTCTTCCACATTATACGCTCCCATGCTGACATTTACAACTCTTATCGCATGGTATGCCTTCCCAAGGGCGGTTGAAACCCGGCCCTGTATATACCTGGCCCTGTCCATAAAACCCATCATTTCAACGATGAGAACGTTTCTTTTTTTATCCAGCAGCTCAAAACCATTCTGTGAAAACTCCAGTAAACCTTTCGCCTTTATCAAACCGGCCCTGGTAGGTACAGCGCACATATATCCTTATCTCCTTCTGTAGTATTTTTCCAGCATTTCGGGACTCACCCTGTCCAGTTCCCCGGCAGGGAAAACAGACAGTATCCGCCATGCCAGATCAAGCGTTTCTATGATGCTCCTGTTTTCATTGGGCTGCTGGGCAATAAACACTTTTTCGAATTCCCTGCCGAATTCCATATGCTTCTTGTCTATGGGTGACAGGTCATCCTCTCCGATAATCTGGGCCAGGGCCCTTACTTCCCGGACCCTGGAATAGGAAGCAAAGATTTGATTGGCTGCCTCCGGATGGTCTTCCCTTGTATAGCCTTCTCCTATACCATCCTTCATAAGCCTGGAAAGGGAAGGTAAAATGTTAACCGGGGGATATATATCCCTCTGAAACAATTCCCTGTCTAATACAATCTGGCCCTCGGTAATGTAGCCGGTTAAGTCGGGTATCGGATGGGTAATATCATCGTTTGGCATGGTGAGAATTGGCAGCAGCGTAATGGAACCACTGCTTCCTTCAATCATGCCTGCCCGTTCATACAGGGATGCCAGGTCGGAGTACAGGTACCCGGGATAACCCTTCCTGCCCGGAACCTCTTCCCTCGCGGTGGACATTTCCCGCACGGCTTCACAATAGCTGGTAATATCGGTGATTATAACCAGTATATGCATATCTTCTTCGAAGGCAAGGTATTCTGCCGCAGTCAAAGCGCATCTCGGTGTGCTGATACGCTCTACAATAGGATGGCTGGCAAGATTTATATACATGACGACCCGCTCGGGTACCCCTGCTTCTTCAAAACTTTCCCTGAAATAATTCGCGTCCTCATGCCTGACTCCAATGGCAGCAAATACGACTGCGAAATTACCGTCTTTTTCCGAACTCAATGCTGCCTGCCTGACTATTTGGGCCGCCAATTGGTTATGGGAAAGCCCGCTTGCCGAAAAAACGGGCAGCTTCTGCCCGCGTATCAAAGTAGTCAGTAAGTCTATGGAAGATATCCCGGTCTGTATATAGTTTCTCGGATACTTACGGGCAACGGGATTTATGGGTCTTCCGTTTATGTTATAGGTTTTACTGCCGTATATGTCCCCGCCGCCGTCTATCGGCTTACCAACACCGTTAAAAGTCCTCCCCAGAATATCCATAGAGAGGGAAATTTCAAAGGGCTTTCCCCTGAAACGCACCGAGGCGTTATCGGTGGAAATTCCCGATGTACCCTCGAATACCTGTGCGATAATCTGGTTTTCTTCAATCCTGACAACCTTGCCAATTCTCTTCTCTCCACCGGCAAGGGTAATATCCAAAATCTCCCCGTAGGATACTCCCTCCACGCCGGACATCACCACCATAGGCCCTTCTACCTTATCCAGCAACAGATATTCTTTCTTCAACCGGCTCACATCCTGCCCCGTGTTAATTAGATTGGTATTTATTCATCAAAGCGTTGTAAAAACTGCCTATTTCCTCTTCCAGCCTGTCCAGACCGCTTAATTGTTGATTGGGTATATTATATTTGACCTTTGTTACCCGGCGGTATAACCCCTCGTCCCTCACCCGGGAAATGGGAATACCCATTTTTACGGCTTTCAGGCCCGATTCATACAGATATCCGATTAGTTTCAGCATTCTATACTGCTTTTTAAGCGGTACAAAGGTATCCTCACTGTGAAAAATATTCTGCTGCAAAAATCCGGTTTTTATAACCCTTGAAATCTCCAAAATCAGCCTCTGTTCGTCCGACAGTACATCCTCACCCACAAGCTGTACTATATCCTGCAGTTTGCTCTCCTGATGAAGTATTTCCAGCATTTTTGCACGGAGCTCCATCACATCGGTACCAGCATTTTCTTTGTACCATTTCGTCAGAACCTTTGCATAGCCACTGTAGCTTGTAAGCCAGTTAACCGACGGGAAATGTCTTTCATGGGCCAGTTTCCTGTCCAGGGCCAAAAAGGCGTTGGCGTACCGCTTTGTGTTTTCCGTAACCGGCTCGGAAAAATCCCCTCCTGGCGGGGAAACGGTTCCAATAATCGTAATGGCTGCTCTCTGCCCCCCGAGGGTTGTCACATAACCGGCCCTTTCATAGAACTCTGCCAGCCTGGCTGGAAGATAGGCCGGATAACCCTCCTCCGCCGGCATTTCCTCCAGTCTCCCGGATATTTCCCGCAGCGCTTCCGCCCACCTGGAGGTTGAATCCGCCATGACCGCTGCATGATACCCCATATCCCTGAAGTATTCCGCTATGGTAACCCCCGTATATATACTGGCTTCCCTGGCAGCCACCGGCATGTCGGAGGTGTTTGCTATTAAAACGGTCCTTTCCATAATTGGCCTTTCGGTCCTGGGGTCAACCAGTTTAGGAAAATCTTCCAAAACCTCGGTCATTTCGTTGCCCCGTTCGCCGCAACCTACATACACAATAACATCCGCATCCGACCATTTCGCCAGTTGATGCTGGAGCATGGTTTTCCCTGTTCCAAACCCTCCCGGTATCGCCACCGTTCCACCCGTTGCCACCGGAAAAAAAATATCCAGTACGCGCTGGCCGGTTATAAGGGGTTTTTGTATGGCAAGCTTGTCAAAAACCGGCCTGGGAACCCTGACGGGCCATTCCTGGTACATAGACAAAGAATGCCGGCCGCCGTCAGATGTTTTTATAACCACCAGAGGCTCCTTTATATTGTAACTGCCGTCCTCTTTAACCCGCACAACTTCCCCGGAAACACCGGGAGGCACAAGGAGCCTGTGGGCTATAAGAGGAGTTTCCCGGATGACGGCATAAGTCTGTCCCGGTCTCAACGCATCCCCGGTTTTGACCTGTACTGCGACATGCCATGTCTTTTGGTCATCAATGGATACAAAACCTATGCCCTCGGGAATAAAACCGTGGGACAGCTTATTAATGTATACCAGGGGCCTTCCAATTCCGTCAAAAATATTTCCGATAAGACCCGGCCCCAGGCTCACCGACAAAGGTCTTCCGGTGGATATGATTTTTTCTCCCCGTTTCAGCCCCTCGGTCTCTTCGTAGACCTGGATGGTCCCAGAATCGCCGTCCAGTGCAATAACCTCTCCGATGAGCTTTTTGTTTCCTGCCATCACCATTTCACGCATTTTAAAACCGGCCATGCTTTTTCCTTTGACCACAGGCCCGTTTACCGACGTGATGCTCCCTTCCCGGCTATCCATGTCCATCGCCAGCCCTTTCAACGGCATGATAGAGTTCCCGGCCAATCAACTGTCTGTGGTCTTCCAGCATGGTCATAACAGAACAATCAACCCGGAGGGTCCTTCGGCTGTTTACCGCCACTATTCCTCCTATAATATCTTCCCGGGAAACCGAGATGTCTAATTGTTCCTTTGAAAACCCGTTCTTCTCTGCTTCCTTGAGGATAACAGCTTTGAACCTTTGGGCATCCTCTGCTGTTACCACCAGCATGATGCTGTTTTCTCCCCTGAGCAAAGAAAAAACCTCGGAAAGGCATTCGTCAAAAAAGTCCCCGTAGGCCTGTTCCCCTGTGAACCTTACAGCCCTGCTCTTTATGTTTTCAAAAAGCCGGTGGGCTAATTGCTGTTTCTTGTGCAGTATTTTCCTTTTCCTTTCCATCTTTGCCTTTAAAACCGTCCTGTTGGCCTGAACCTGACCTTTTTTGATCGAAGCCTCTATTATCCTTTGAGCCCTTTTGGCAACCGAAGCTGTGTGCTCCTCAATAACCTGTTTGTTTTTCCCGGTCATCCCGGTGAGTTTTTGTTCATACTCCTGATGAGCCTTACCGAGGACAAGCCTTGTAAACACCTTAAGTTTTTCTTCAATGGTAATCATGCTGCGCACCTCATATCTTAAGCCCTATGGCCTCCCTGACATACCCGGCAATATAGTCTCCCCTTTCCGGACCTTGCAGACCGGGGATTTCAACAATCAGCGGGTAAGTCCTTTCCAGCTTGAATTTCATTATTTCTTCCTCCGCCATTTTTAATACGCTTTCGGTTATAATAACGATTTGTACCTGATCGTTCCCAAAGGTCCTTTGTAATTGCTCAAGGGCCTGCTCTCTGCTTGCAACAAGTACACCCTTTATTCCCGCCAGCCGCATACCTGTCAAGATATCCTGATCATCGCTTATCACGTAAGAATTCATCCCATCACCCTATAATCTGCCCAAAATTAAAATGGAAATAATCAAACCGTAAATGGCTATCCCCTCTGCCAGTCCCACAAATATCAGTGTTTTGCCTAGAATTTTCGGGTCCTCGGACACCGCCCCCAGAGCCGAAGAACCCACCGCCCCCACTGCATAGCCGGCTCCCAGCGTGGCCAGCCCGGTACTTATTGCCGCTGCAATAAAGCCAAGCCCCGGGGACGATACTCCATTTTCCCCAACGGCCGCCGCTTCATCCGGCACCAATATAATAACCACCATGACCATAAAATAAACAAAGGCAAGCACATTGGCCCGTAATATCTTTTTCATTCCCTTTCTGTCGGTACCCTGCTGCGTATAGTTCAAAAGAAGGCCAATACCGATTGTCAGCAGCACAAGGACCATTGAAGATGTTAACGCCCAATTCATTCTCAAACCCTCCCGTATTTTTATCCGATTTTTTCGCTTACAGATAACCTATCCTTGCCGGCCTGAACTCCACACCCTCTCCCCTGTAGTACCTGCTGAACATTTCATAATATTCCAGGCGAAGGCCCTGGATAAATACAATAAGCCCCTCCAGCCCGATTATAACCACGTTACCGACAATATAAATCAAAACACTGCCGGCGGCGCTGTTAGTCATCTCTGCCATGGTTTCAAAGGCGACAAACAGCCCCACATGATTAAGCGCAAAAGCGCCCACCCTGATAAAGGATATGGTACTGCTCATCATTGCCAGCAGCGTTTCGAAAATTCCGAATCCGCCTTCTATGTAATAGCCGGCTACGTCTTCTTCATAGGCGGGCTTTCGCATAAGCCGGTTTGCCAGGGGTTCCCGGCCCACAATAAGGCCCATAAAGACAGCGAGCAAAGCATAGCCTATGCTGTTTGGCAATAATTCTTCCCCGGTGGCGATATTTATAACAAGGGTTATAAGGGTTAAGTAGAACAAAAGGCCCGCCAGTCCGTTCCGGCCGAACAAACCTTCTTTGAGATCTCTTTGTTTTATGGCGTTTAGTATGCCGTACCCGTAGCTTATACTCAGAAACAAAACACCCAATACGACCGAGCCCAGCAACATCCGGTTTATATTTATCATAGGCCTGATTAGCAGCGACGGAACAATATTTTCGAAGCCGAAAACGCTGCCGTACAGAAAACCGAATATGATGGAGCTTATACCTAAACGGACAAGAATGCCGCCTATCAATTTGCCGGTGGTTTTCCTCCGGGCAAAGAAGCCGGTTAAAAGCAGCACCGTACCCTGGCCTGCATCTCCGAACATTGCCCCAAACAGCAGCATATAGGTAATACTCAAAAATACGGTAGGATCGGCTTCGTTATAGCTCGGAACCCCGTACATCTTAACCAGGGCTTCGAAGGGCTTCAACAGTTTGTTGTTTTTCAGCTTTGTCGGCGGAATCATATACTCGTATACACTGGTAGTCTCCTTAAATATAATGTGCACATCACTCCCAAACCTTTCAAAGGTTTCCCGTATATGCTCCACGTCCCTTTGAGGAACCCATCCGGACAGATAAAGAAAGCTGCCGGAACATGCTATTTCCTTTTTAATACGGTTTAATTCTTCTTCCATGGCCAGTCGGCTGTAAGCCATCCCGAGATACGCCGCATACCTTTCCTTTAACCGGTATAAATCCTCCCTGGACTTTTCAAGCGCGGCATACAGCTTGTTTTGTCTTCCTTCAATCTTTTCTGCTGCCTGCCCATATGTGCCTGAAAATTCCCTTGGTATCTCCAGTTCTAAAAAGTTTAAAGACCTCAATATGCGGTCGGTCTCAATCTCCAGTTCCTTCGGAGATATTATAAGATAGACTTCACCCTGCCGGCTGCTGCCTAAATCCAGCACCATGGCCACTATGTTTTCATAGTTTCTCTTAAGCTGCAGCCTGTTTTCCCTTGAAAGCACACCGATCTTATAGCCGAAAAAATGGAGTCCGTTCAAAGCCTGAAAGTCTATATCAAGACCTTTCAAATATTCAAAGTGTTTGCCGAATTCTTGGATATTTCTTAATTCTTCTTCTATATCACATATATCTTTATGGACCGGGCGGACATCGTTGTATATTTTTTCAATATCCTTAATGTTTTCTTCAAAATTGTAATCCGTTTCCAGATGTTCTTTTTTAACTTCAGGCTTGATACGAAAAAGCTGCATCATTTCTTTGATTTTTCCGGCGGTGTCTTTTAAATCGGCATCCTCCCGGCAGGGCTTGATACGAATGAGGTCTTCCAATTCCTTAATATTGTCTACTGCCACCGGCATGTTAAAATTGCTTTCATCCACCTCATGCAGTGCATTTACTATGTGAACGTTTCCCAGCATGACAACTTCCCTTATTATATTGTGCAAGTGTTGTATGGGCGCAACCAAATTCATCATTCTCATACGCTCTACTGCCATAGCCGTGTCCCTCCTGAGATTTTCCTTATCAGAAATGCTCTGGATTGTCCGGGATCCAAGCCGTATTTGCCGGCTTCAACAACGGAAAAAATGTCCCTGACCTCGAATTCCAGAAGGTGTATATATACGATGGATTCTATAATACTCATTTTTTTGCGTCCCCTGTATTTCAATAACAGGAAATACATGTACCGCTCAATACGCCTTTCCATGAATACCTCCAGCGTATCCTTATTATCAAATAAAAACCCGTACTTTGAGCCCACCATATTATTCACCAGTTCTTCCTGATCTTTTGAATAGCACAGTTCCTTGATTTTTCTTGAATTCAATGTATACCCGTTTTGAAGGGTATAGTTTATAAGCTCTTCCGGAGCCAGCCTGTAAAACCTCAAACCCCGGTAGATCCACTGAAGATTCAAAAGATCGATATTCTTTCCCAGAAGTTCATTGACAAGCTTCCTGTCCTCCGAATCCAGCCTCCCGGCCTGCTCGCTGAGAGATCTAAAATACAGCTTATCTAAAACCATCTCCATGTAGAACAGCATCTCCCCGGGCCTTTCGTTCAAATAGGGTATAAGCAGACGGTAATAAACAGTCCCCTTAAGGCTTTCAATGCATTCTCTGATATTCTTTGATTTTAGCAGTCCTTCCCGGTCATAACCTGTTAATTCCTCCGAAAGAATAGCAACCTCCCCGACCGGTGACAAATCCTTCTCCCTTATTATGGCCCTGAGATAAACCTTCAAATCCTCAATTTCATAACGAAGAAGCAGCCGCCTGAAAAACTTACGATATTTTCCGGTAAAATAATGTATTAATTTTCGCATCTGCCCGGCAGTATGCTTCTTAAGTAGTATTTCCAGTCCCTTTGGATGTATATGTTCAAAATCAACGTCTTTAAGCACGCTGTGATAGGCCGTATTCTCCTTCAGAAACCGTACAACCTCCGCTACGCTCTTCTTTGCCAGCAGTTGTTGAAAATCTTCATTTGACAGCAGTTTAGCCTCCAAAGCCTGTACTTTGGTATTGACGGCTGCAAATCTCTTAACGCTTCCCATATTGCTTATCCCCTTAGTCCACCGTGAAAATTACTTTTTAAAAACCCGGTAAAAAATATCCTCTTCCAGCTCTTCATGTATACGGCCAAATAATTGTTCAAGAGCTTCACACGCATGGTCTGCTTCCCTTAGGATTCTTTGCTCTTCAATCTCGCCTTGTTTTACAAGTCCCTGGTACCCTGTGCGTGCCGTTTCCCCTGCCTCATCAAGGGCTTCGGTTTCTATCCGGGCCATATCCCTTTCAAGCTGCCGCTGGTTTTTTTTGAGCATCTCCTGTATGCTTTGTGTGACTGCAAATGCCTTGTTGTCTATTTCTATAATTTTGTTAATGACGTTATCCATTTTTTTCACCTCGGTCAGGAATGTCAGGGAGCAACGGACAATGATATTCGGGTTGGCCGGCCCTTTATATATGGTTCCGCATTTTATGAAATAAAATCAATACAGGAGCATTATTATTCAATAAAAAACACCGCGGCTTCCCTCCCGGGTATGCGGCGTGACCTGTCCTACAGTAAAATACATTGCAAACAGACATTTTTATATTTATAATATAATTAACCGTAAAATTCCAAGGGAGTGATGAAATGAAGGATACAATATTCGATGAGTTTCAAAGCTCTGTTCCGCAATTGCTGATAAGACACAAGAGCGTTCTGGATGTTTTAACCAAATACCAGGAATCAAACGCCAGAGTCAGCCGTGCAATAGTAAAGGCAGTGACCAATTGCGGTTGTATTCAGATAGAAGCCCAAAAACAGAGAACCCCCCGTAACACATCGCTTAAGGAACTGTCGGCTTATATGGACAGCCATATAAGAGGGGAGCTGTGCGAAAACTGCAGGGAAGTTATTGAAACTGAGCTGGGTGCCAACATGTTTTACATAGCAGCAATATGTGATTTAATGGATACGGATTTTCACAGTGTAATGCGAAAGGAATATAAAAAAATGAAAACCCTTGGAGTTTATAATATGCTGTAGCCTCCAACCTGCCTTAAGGCAGGTTGTTTTTTTCGTATAAGCATACGGCTCTCTTCAGGTTACCCTGTCATTTACCGCCTGCTCTCTGATTCTCTTTAGTCCCTCATTTATTGCATGAACCCTCACTTCCCCTATTCCCTCAACCTCGTCCAACTGGTCTGCCGAAGCCGTTACAATACTTCCAAAACGTTTGAATTTCCTGACCAGGTTTTCTATGACGGGACCGGGCAGCCTTGGAATTTTGTTAAGCAGCCTGTACCCCTTAGGATATACCGGCGTCTGGAGAAGCTCCATGTCTTCCCTGTAGCCCAGGATTCCGCCTATTCTGGCTGCGTTCATAATCTCCGACGGAGGAAGTTTTCGCAGGGTTTTGTCTATATCCTGGCAGCTAATTCCCTGTCCCTCGGGGCAGTAATCCATAATTATATGTATTCCGTCCTTCTTTACATCCGCCACAAGCTCTTCCAACTGCAATCCAATAAGCCTTCCCTCGCTGCCAAGCTCGATAAGGTATTCCTCCACCTCTGCCGCAATCCTCATAACCATTTCCGTTTTCTGTATTACGGTAACTACGTCGGACAGGGTCACCATGTCCTCATATTCAAGAGCTGTAAGGTTAATCTTTGCCCTGTCCAATACAATTTTGTATTTTTCAAGGGTCTGGGTAGCCTGATTCGCCTTTGATATCAATGCAGCGGAATCCCTTACCACATATTTGGAAAAACCCCGATACAGTGTTATTACATTTCTCCTCTGCGATATGGATATAACCGTATCCCCGGTCTGGCGGGCAACTCTTTCTGCAGTCCGGTGCCTTATTCCGGTTTCGGTCGAAAAAATGGAAGGGTCGGGTATCAGTTGTGTATTGGCGTACAGTATTCGCTTTGCATTACAGCTTAGGATAATGCCTCCGTCCATCTTCGCCAATTCGTACAGGTAGGGCGGAGCATATTCGCAGTCTATATAAAAACCTCCATCGATAATATCCATGATTTGCGGGCTGTCCCCTATAACTATCAGCGCCCCTGTCTTTGCTCTGATGATATTGTCAAGCCCCTCCCTAAGCGGTGTTCCTGGAGCAATCATTTTTACCCATTCAAGAATGTCGCCGCCTTTTTGCATTGTATCCAACATAGGCTATCCTCCCAACGCTGCTTCCATTGCTTCCGCAAGATTTCTAACCCCTGTTATTTCCGCTTTTTCCGTGTCTATCTGTCTTATATTATCTACAGGAACTATACATTTATTAAACCCAAGCTTTACTGCCTCCGCAAGCCTTCTGTCTATTGAGTTGACAGCCCGTACCTCGCCGGTAAGCCCCACTTCGCCGATTACCACTGTGGCTTTGTCAACCGGCGTATTTTTAAAACTGGATGCTACTGCAACGGCTATACCTAAATCCACAGCCGGTTCATCAATCTTAAGCCCGCCAACCACATTTACAAAGGCGTCCTGTCCCTGGACCTGCATGCCCAGCCGTTTTTCCATAACCGCCATCAGCATTGACAGCCTGTTGTAATCTATACCTGCTGCCATCCTCCTTGGCATAGCCAGGTTAGAAAAGCTTACCAGCGCCTGAAGCTCAACAAGCATGGGACGGGTGCCCTCCATACTGCATACCACCACTGTGCCCGGGACATCCACCGGCCTGCCCTCAAGCATGAATTCGGACGGGTTTGGAACCTCAACCAGGCCTTTGTCCTTCATCTCAAAGACCCCTATCTCGTTGGTAGAGCCAAACCTGTTTTTAACAGACCTTATCACTCTGTAGCTGTGATATCTTTCACCTTCAAAATACAGTACGGTATCAACCATATGTTCCAAAACCCTTGGCCCGGCGATAGCCCCCTGCTTGGTAACATGCCCTATTATAAACGTTGGTATCGAGAGGCTCTTTGCCATTCTTAGCAGCCTTCCGGTGGCTTCCCTAACCTGGCTGACGCTGCCGGGAGCTGACGAGATTTCCGCCGTATAAACCGTTTGGATGGAATCTATGATAATGATATCAGGTGCAAGCCTTTCGGCCTGGTCCATAATAATATCAATATCCGTTTCTCCAAACACAAATATATTTCCGTTGCTTAAACCCAGCCTTTCCGCCCTTATTTTAATCTGTTTTGCGGATTCCTCCCCCGAAACATACAGGGTTTTATGTGTGGGTGGTATGCTGCCCGCCAGCTGAAGCAAAAGAGTGGATTTCCCAATTCCCGGGTCTCCTCCTACCAGGACCAGTGAGCCCCTTACTATGCCTCCGCCAAGAACCCTGTCAAGCTCCGCTATTCCCGTACTGCTCCTGGTGTCGGTTGAAAGGTCAATTTCTTCCATTGAAAGGGGACTGTTTCCTTTTTTGTTTATTATTCCTTCCCGGGCTGTTCTTTTTTTAACCGGCTCTTCTATCATAGTATTCCAGTCCTGGCATCCGGGACACCTGCCCATCCATTTTAAACTTTCGTAGCCACAGTTTTGACAGATGTACACGCTCTTTCCTTTGACCATTTCTTATCCCCTTTACGTATATATTTGCTGCAGGGGCAAATGCGCCAGCGGCATTCCCCCTGCAACAGTCATTATTTTGTTGATATCGTTAAAGCTCCGTCCCTTTCATGGATAATTACACTATCCCCTTCTTTTATGCTTCCATTTAGCATTTCCTCGGACAGTTTATCCTCTATCATATTCTGTATAGCCCTTCGCAGAGGCCTTGCTCCGTAAACCCGGTCAAAACCCTCCTTTGCAATCAGCTTTTTAGCGTCCTGACTGATTTCAAGTTCAATCTGCAGACCTTTTAATCTCCCGGACAAATCCTTAACCATCAAATCCACTATCTTCAGTATGTGGTCTTCCTCAAGCTGGTGGAATACGATGGCTTCATCCACCCGGTTCAAAAACTCGGGGCGGAAGGTTTTCTTCAGTTCCTCCATAATCTTTTCCTTCATTTTCTGGTATGCATCCTTTTTATCGTCCTGGACCCCTCCGGCAAAGCCAAGGTTTCTTTGCTTTCTGATGGTGTGGGCACCCACGTTGGAGGTCATTATAACAACGGTATTCTTGAAATCCACCACACGGCCCTGGCCGTCGGTCAGCCTTCCGTCCTCTAAAATCTGCAATAGAATATTGAATACATCGGGATGGGCTTTCTCTATCTCATCCATCAATATAACAGAATATGGCCTTCGGCGGACCCTCTCGGTAAGCTGGCCCCCTTCTTCATAGCCCACATATCCCGGAGGGGAACCCACCAGCTTGGATACAGAATGCTTCTCCATATACTCGGACATATCCACCCTTATGGTTGCATCCTCATCGCCGAACAGGGCTTCGGCAAGAGCCCTGGAAAGCTCGGTTTTGCCAACCCCGGTAGGACCAAGGAATATAAAGGAACCGATGGGCCTTTTGGGATCCTTCAGGCCAACTCTGGCCCTTCTTATGGCCTTGGCCACAGCCTTAACCGCCTCATCCTGGCCTATCACCCTCTGATGCAGTACATCCTCCATTTTCAAAAGACGGTCGGTTTCTTCCTCCGCAAGCCTTGTAACGGGAATCCCGGTCCAGTCCGAGACTATTGCAGCTATATGCTCTTCGTCCACCACTGCTGTAACCTGCTGGGTATTCTTTTCCCAGTTTCCTTTTATACTGTCCAGCTGCTGCTTTAATTTTTGTTCCTCGTCCCTTAACCCTGCGGCCTTTTCAAACTCCTGGTGACTTATGGACTCTTCCTTTTCCTTCTTTAAGCCTTCTATCTTTTCCTCCAGTTCCTTTAGCTCGGGAGGCGCGGTTATGGTTTTTATCCTTACTTTGGATGCCGCTTCGTCTATAAGGTCTATGGCTTTATCCGGAAGGAATCTGTCCGAAATATACCGGTCGGACAGCATAGCTGCTGCCGAGATGGCTTTATCGGTTATCTTGACTCTGTGATGGGATTCGTATTTATCCCTCAGCCCCTTTAGTATACCCACCGTCTCTTCCGCCGTCGGTTCCCCCACCATTATCGGCTGGAATCTTCTTTCCAGGGCAGGGTCCTTTTCAACATGCTTCCTGTACTCATCAAGGGTTGTTGCTCCGATTGTCTGAATTTCCCCACGGGCAAGGGCGGGCTTTAAGATATTGGAGGCGTCTATTGCCCCCTCTGCGGCTCCGGCTCCTATTATGGTGTGCATTTCGTCGATAAAAAGTATCACATTGGCAGCCTGAATTATTTCAGACATTGCCTTCTTAAGCCTGTCTTCAAACTCACCCCGGTATTTGGCGCCGGCAACCATAGAAGCCAGATCCAGCGTAACCACCCTTTTGTCTTTAAGCATTTCGGGCACCTGTCCCTCTACAATTTTTTGTGCCAGGCCCTCTGCTATGGCAGTTTTGCCTACGCCAGGCTCCCCGATAAGTACCGGGTTGTTTTTGGTTCTGCGGCTTAATATCTGAATAACCCTTTCTATTTCTTTAGCCCTCCCGATAACAGGGTCGAGCTTCCCTTCGCGTACCATCTGTGTCAGGTCCCTGCCATGCTGGTCCAGGGCCGGTGTTTCGGACTTGCCCTGCACGGGTCCGCCCTGGTTGGGAGTCTGGCTGGTCAGCGTTTTTATAATCTCTTCCCTGGTTTTGTCCAGGTCGATATTCAAGTCCCGCAGCACCTTTGCTGCTATCCCTTCGCCTTCTCTTATCAGGCCGAGAAGTATGTGCTCGGTGCCAACATAGTTGTGGTTCATCCGCCTGGCCTCCAGATAGCTTAGCTCCAACACCCTTTTGGAGCGTGGTGTCAGTTCTACCACCTGGCCGCTTGCGCTTTCATCGCCTCTGCCGATAAACTCCTCAATTTTTTCTACAACCTTGGCGGAATCAATTCCCATACCTTTTAGTATTTGTGCCGCTATTCCCTTGCCTTCCTTTATCAAGCCCAGCAGCAAATGTTCAGTCCCCACATAATTATGATTGAGCCCTGCCGCTTCCTGCTGGGCAATGATTATCACTTTCTGCGCTCTTTCGGTGAATTTTCCATACATATCCATTAAAGTCCCTCCTTATTTCATTTTTTCCCTTATTAGCTCCGACCTTGCTATATCCCTTTCTATATCCGAAAGCTGTTTCCCGGCTGTTTTCTGAAGGGAAGCCGGCTGGGATTCAAACATTATCTCATTCAGGTCCTTTCTGCCCACGCCGGTTAATATCCCCAAATCAACTCCCAGCCTTACGTCGGACAACAGTTCCATAAGCTCTTTGGATGAAATGACCCTTGCTTTGGTCAGCAGTCCATAGGACCTGCACACCTTGTCCTCCAGCCCTATCCTGTTATTTCTCATCAAAATATCCCTGGCCTGATTTTCTTTATTGATAATTTCCCTTGTCATGCCCTTAATGTTATCTATTATATGCTCTTCGGATTTCCCGAGGGTTAACTGGTTGGATATCTGAACCAGGTTTCCGACTATATCGGTTCCCTCTCCATAAATACCCCTGACGGCAAGGCCTAACTGGTTTAAAGCCTGCAACACCTTATTAAACTGCTTGGTCAGTACCAATGCCGGAAGATGCGCCATAACAGAGGCCCGCATGCCGGTGCCCGTATTTGTAGGACAGGCGGTCATATACCCCATGCTTTCATCAAAGGCATAGTCTATCGACTCTTCCAGAACATCATCGATTTTACTTGCCAGATCCCATCCCTCTTGCAGCTGAAGGCCCGGCAGAAGCACCTGCATCCTTATATGGTCCTCTTCATTCACCATAATGCTGACCCGGTAGTCCTTCCTGATAAAAACCGCCGAGCTTTTGTGCCTTTCCATCAAAGCCGGACTTATCAGATGGTTTTCTATCATAACCCTTGCATCAAGGAGTTGTATGTCTTTTAGGACCGTAAGGTCAAATTCCCTGGCCAGTACCGGGTTCCGGTCAATAGCTCCTTTAACCATATCCACCACTTTGGCAGAAGCTTGTTTATCCAATCTGTCCGGAAAGGGTATGCCCTGTATGTTTCTGGCAAGCCTTATTCTGGAACTTAGGACTATATTATTATCGGGTCCGTCACCATTTATCCAATCTATCAAGCCTGTCACCCCCTATTTATTGGCTCCGCCGATACTCTTGATCCTGTCCCGGAGGTCTGCAGCCCGTTCATATTCCTCCGCCTTTACTGCTCTTTCCAGTTCTTCCTTCAGTTTATCTATTTCCTTTTTAGTCCTAAGGGAACTCCAGACCCTCCTGGGTACCTTCCCGGAATGCTGTACATTGCCCTGAACCCTTTTGAGCAAAGGTATCAGCCTGTCTCTGTAGGAATGGTAGCACAGGTCACATCCCAGTTTGCCGGTCTGCCTGAATTCTCCAAAGCTTTGGCCGCACTGGCTGCATTTTAAGCCCTCAAGCTTTTCTATTTTTATAGGCGTATCCATCCCCATATCCAGAAGGGATGATAAAAGGGCATTTATCGAGAAGGTGTCGTCTATGAACATAAACTTCTCGTGCATAGCACATTCCTTACAAAGATGCACCTCCTGCTTTTTTCCGTTAATTGTGGTGATTCTATGGATAACAGCAGGATTTTTCCCGCATTTCTCACAAAACATTTAATCTCCTCCTTCCTGGGGAATGTCCCCGGTTGATAAGCATTAGCATCAGATTAATCAATAATGAATACCGAGAGCATCGATTTTAATATACCCGCCCTCACAATATCCTTGGAGGGAGAGAATACATTGATACCCTTACTGTTAACGGCGGCATCCATTATCAACCTTTCCCTGGGGGTCACTATGCCCCTTTCCTCCAGGCTTGCCAGTATGCTCTTGGCATCATGCTGGGATATGCTGTCTCCGATATATTCGAATACTATACGGCCGAGGTAGGGCCTGGCTTTCGCATCCAGTTTCTGAATTCTGATAAAACCTCCTCCACCCCTCCTGCTTTCAATATAATAGCCCTTTTCTATGCTGAATCTGGTTGAAAGCACATAGTTAATATGGGACGGGGCACAGTTAAAATGGTCTGCCAGTTCATTCCTCTGAATTTCCAGCATATTGGTCTGGGCATCCATCATGAGCTCCTTGATAAACTGTTCTATAATATCGCTTAATCGGGACATTGCATCACCTCTGTGTAGTTTGACTTTCTTTGACTATAAATATTATAGTAAATTTTCTAATTCTTTTCAATAGGTTTTTATTATTTTTTCCCTTCCCGACATGAATTTAATCTCTTTATCATGGAAAAAAACGGGGTTATCCCCGTTTTTTCTTTGTTATATCGTATATGTGGTCGACGTTTTTTATCTGTTCTTCAAAGCTTGTCCATCCATGAAAGGTGGACACAAATTCCCCATAGGCGGTCTTATCGATTAATCCGTCCGCTTCCTCGGAATCCCTGTCAAGCATTTTCACCCTGTTACCTCTTCTGTCCTCCTTGTTTTCCAAATATATCACCTCCGGTCATTGAAAACCCGTTTGGTTTTATTGTTTATTCTGTCTGTCAACTTTATTCCGGGACCGGAGAAATATAAAGGACCGGATTATTCCGGCCCTTCCAGCTTTTTTATTATTCTTCCTTTTTCGATTCGGCTATTACTTTTTCGGTTATCACAGGCGGAGCCTCCTCATACCTTTCAAACCTCATCGTAAAGCTTCCCCTTGCCTGGGTCATGGATCTTAAATCGGTAGCATATTTGAACATTTCACCCAGCGGTGCTTCAGCAATAATCAGCTGTTTTCCCGCCCTGGGTTCCATACCCAGTATCCTGCCTCTTTTTTTGTTTATATCGCCTATTACGTCACCCATGTAATCCTCGGGAACCACAATCTCCAGCTTCATAATGGGCTCTAGCAGCACCGGCTTGGCATCATTCATTCCTTTTTTATAGGATAGGTTAGCCGCTATTTTGAAGGACATTTCGTCCGAGTCAACGCTGTGGAACGAACCGTCATAAAGGGTAGCCCTTATACCCACAACCGGATATCCGGCCAATACCCCTTCCTTTACTGCTTCCTTAAGACCCTTCTCAACGGCCGGGATAAACTGTCTCGGCACAGCTCCGCCCACTACCTTATCAACAAATTCCATATCGGTATCCAGGTCGTTTAAGGGTTCAAACTCAATCCATACATGTCCATACTGTCCGCGTCCCCCCGACTGCTTTTTGTGCTTACCTTCAGCCTTGGCAGTTCCCTTGATGGTTTCTCTGTACGGAAGCCTTGGATCCTTAAGCTCTACATCCACGCCAAATTTGCTGGCAAGCTTTCTCGTAATTACCTCGATATGAACTTCCCCCTGACCGGCAACCAACAGGTCCCCCGTCTCAGAGTTCTTTTCAACCAGGAAGGTAGGATCTTCTTCGAGCAGACGGTGCAGTCCCCCGCTGATTTTTTCCTCGTCTCCCTTTGCTTTGGGTACTATGGCCATCGAAATGCTTGGCTCCGCAAATTGAATTGGGGAATAAACAAAATCCATCTTCCCTTCGGCCAGCGTATCTCCGGTTGTAGTATGCTGCAGCTTTGCAACGGCTACTATATCGCCGGCAACAGCCTTTTCTGCGTTTATCTGCTTTTTACCCCTTACAAAGAATATATTTCCGAATTTTTCCTTTTCCTCTTTGTTAACGTTGTAAAGGGGCGTGTTTGAAGTGACGCTTCCGCTTATGACTTTAAATATCGAGATTTTCCCGACATAGGGGTCGGCTATGGTCTTGAATACCTGGGCGGTAAACTGGCCCTCGGCCGTAAGTTTCCTTTCCGCCGGCTCGCCGTTTTTGTCTTCCGCCAACACCTTTGCGCCATCCTTTGGAGAGGGCAGGTAGTTTGCCATAGTGTCCATAAGGGTCTCCACCCCTATATTTAAATCGCCTGATCCGCAAAGCACAGGCACTATTTTTCCGCTCAGAACTCCTTTTCTTAAACCTTCCCTTATCTCTTCCTCGGTAAAGGCTTCTCCGTCGAAAAATTTCATCATAAGTTCGTCATCGGTTTCTGCAACCGCTTCCATAACCATTTCCCTGATGGGTTGGATTTTGTCGTTATATTCATCGGGTATATCCGTATCCTTGTATTCTTTGCCGGTGTATTCCCTTGCTTTCATATCCACAACGTTTATAATACCCTTGAAGGTCTCCCCCGCACCAATGGGTATCTGGAATGGCGCTATGCTGACGCCGAACTGTTCCCTTAATTCTTCAACCACCTTGAAGAAATCCGCATTCTCCCTGTTCATCTTATTGACAAACAGTATTCTGGGCATATCTCTGTCGCTGGTATACTCCCAGCCCTTTTCTGTGCCCACTTCAATACCGGATGCCGCATCTACAAGTAAAACCGCTCCCTCGGCAACTCTGAGGCTCGAGACAACCTCACCCATAAAATCAAAGTAGCCGGGGGTATCCAATATGTTGATTTTGTTATTCTTCCACTCTACTGGTAATACAGAAGCGCTGATTGAAATCTGTCTTTTTATTTCCTCCGGGTCGAAATCCGAAACGGTAGTGCCTTCATTTATTGTGCCTGCCCTTTCCACAGCCTTTCCGTTATATAACATTGCTTCGGCCAGGGTTGTCTTCCCGCTTCCACCGTGACCAATAAGTACGACGTTCCTTATTTTGTCTGTTAGATACTCTTTCATTAATTTTCCCCCTTGTTTCTGCAATAGTTTAACATATTAATATTCTATTAAAGCGAATGAACTCCTTTTAATTCTATCACATTTTTATCGAATAAAACCAGTGTATAACATTAGTATTTTTCCTTTATCTGCTATATATATTCATTCTTCGAAAAAATTCCAAATTTACCTTCCACAAAAAGTTGAAGTGTTACAAATATATTTTCTATTATTTCCAATTATGATATACTTGAATCAAACAGACTGTATTGGAGGTATTAAATTATGAAACTGCCCTTTAGGAGAACACTGGAAGGCATTACAGCGTATAAACCCGGGAAACCTATAGAGGATGTTCAAAGGGAATACGGACTAAAACGGGTGGATAAGCTCGCATCCAATGAAAACCCGCTTAATTGTTCCCCCCTGGCCATAGAAGCCGTTAGAGAAGCTGCCGCCAATCTGTCCATATATCCTGACGGAAACGCCACCGGGCTAAAGAAGGCGATCGCCGGATTCTACGGGGTTAAAGAAACCGAAATAATGCCTACAAGCGGCTCGGACGAGATGCTGAGCATGCTGGCCGAAACCTTTTTAAACCCCGGAGACGAAACCATAATGGCAGACATTACCTTTACCAGTTACATAATAGCAGCAAAAATGGTGGACGCCAAGGTAGTAATAGTACCCCTTAAAAACTTTAAACATGACCTTGACGGAATGGCAGAGGCAATAACCGATAAAACAAAACTAATCTGGCTGTGCAACCCGAACAACCCCACCGGAACCATGTTTACCGAAGATGAGCTTACAGCCTTTATGTCAAAGGTTCCCGAAAACATTGTTGTGGTATACGACGAAGCCTATGTAGAATACGTTACCAGCCCGCAGTACCCTAAGGACAGCTACAAACTGTACCAAAAGTATCCTAATATGATAGTCATGAGAACCTTCTCGAAGATTTATGGCCTGGCAGGCCTGCGGGTAGGATACAGCTTCGCCGACCAGGAAATCATACAAAATGTCAACAAAATAAGAAAGGCCTTCAACGTAAACAGGATTGCCCAGGTTGCCGCAATCGCCGCCCTTAAGGATCAGGAATTTGTGAAAAAAACCTTCGCCGTTAACAAGGAGGGCAAAGAGTACTACTATAAATGCTTTGAAGAAATGGGTATTGAATACGTGCCCACCCAGGCAAATTATATTTTCCTAAACGTAAAGAGAGATTGCAATGAAGTGTTTGTTGAGCTTCAAAAACTGGGTACAATAATAAGGCCTGTTAAAGGGGAATTTATAAGGATTTCAATCGGAACCATGGAACAGAACGAAAGATGTATTGCAAACCTGAAGAAGGTTTTGAATAAATAAAGCTTAACGCCGCAACCAAACAAAAACAAATGACAGACCCTTATCCAGGCCTGTCATTTGTTTTTTGGCATCTAGTCTTCCGTTTGTGTCCTGAGCAATTCCTTCGCCTGCTCTAATTTTTCCTTCGGAACAAACAGGTCCACCCCGCTGACCTTTCCGGTATATACCTTATGCAGTATTCCCATTCCCTTATACATTTTAATAACGGGAATATCGGCCGATTCAAGCAGTCCCATCACAATATCCGCCTCTGTTTCATTGAAAAGATAGATAAAGTGCTCCCAATCTCCATCCTTTTCAATCTCCTCTGCCCCATTAGGGTCTGCGGGATATTCGCTTACCAGGGTCTCGCCGCAATCGGAACAGATGTCGAAGCCTTCCCTGTATTCGGTCTTACATTTGGGACACCAAGGCATGCCGCTGCCTCCTTCCGGAAACGTTTTTCATCATTACTCGGGACAAAAAACCACTCCTATCAAACCGGGACCGGTATGTACTCCCATTACAGGTCCTATCTGTCCCGAAAACACTTCCACCGCGTTTATCTGCTCCCTGATTTTCGCCAAAAGGTCCCGGGCTTCGTCGGGGGCCGCTCCATGCATTACTGCCAGGCGTACCTTTTTATCGCCTATTGCTTTTTTCACCATATCCGCTACTTTGCCCAGTGAACCCCTGCGCCCCCTGGCCTTTGCAACGGTATAATATATACCCTGCTCATTAATTGAAATTATAGGCTTAATATCAAGCAAATCCCCGACAGTACCCTCCACCATGCCTATACGGCCGCCTTTTCTAAGGTATTCCAGGGTTTTTAAAACAAAGAAAACCTTTATTTCGTCCCTAAAGCCGTTTACCTTTTTCAGGACCTCATTAACGGGAAGGTTTTCGCTTATCATCTGTCCGGCTTTAATTACCAAAAACCCCAGCCCCATGGAAAGGGCTTTGGAATCCACAACATGAAGCGAAATACCAAGCTGCGCAACCTTATCCTTTAAACCCTCCATCATGGATAATGTCCCGCTCAAACCTCCGGATATATGTATCGCAAGCACGTCGGTATACCCTTTCGCCTTCAGCCCCTTAATAAGTTCAAGGGTATGCCCTGAAGAGGGCAGCGATGTCTTTGGGGTTTCCCGGGACATGGTCCGATAAACTTCATCCGGAGTGATTTCAACCCCGTCCCAATACTCTCTGTCCTTGTATACAACCCTCAGAGGTATAACATTTACGCAGTATTTTTTTATTATTTCCAATGGCAGGTCACAGGTACTGTCTGTCAGTAAAGCAATTTTGCTCATTAATTAGCCCCCTATTATATTCGCAGTAAATTCCACTGCAAATACTTATAATTAACCCGTCCGGCATATATAACCAAATACTACATGTTTCTATCAATATTGGCAAATCCCTTTATTTTTTCGCTATGTAAGCGTAATTTACACTAGTATCCCTTTGCATATTATCCGCAATTTGTCCAATACTATTACCTGGAAGCATTCATTTTTTCGGGGAGGTGCCATAATGCAGGCCGAAAGAGCAGCAGAAATAATTAATTCACCCAATACCATAGAAGTTTTATACAACAGCATGCCCGTTTGGATTGACAGCGTTGATGAAAGCAGGCAGACCGCCAGCATAAGGCTTATGGAAACGGGCAACAGAGTTGAGGTGCCGGTCCATGAGCTGGATGAAACGGGGGGGAAATACGGACTTTAGCAGCCGGATTAATAGGCCTGAAGAAGTATGACAAATATGATGCCGGCAATCAGGGGAAATACCGTGCTATGATTTGTCAGCTTTCTGGATGAAGACGGTATAAGCTCGTCGGCGCATATGAAAATCATTAATCCCGCCGTTACGGCTATTAAAAACCCCAGGACTTCAAAGGTAATATTGCGGAAAATATAGTAGGCGGTTATGAAACCCAGCAGTATGGGAATAGCGGTGGATGAGGAAAGCAAAAAAGCCCTCATCCTGTTTTGCGTACAATGGTAATAGGGCGCTGCCGTGCATATTCCCTCCGGAATATTATGAATGGCAATAGCAATGGCTATTACTATGCTTACTTTGGTGTCGGTAACCATGCCCAGGGCAAGGGCCATACCCTCGGGAAAATTATGTAAAAATATTCCTAATATCAGGTAAACAGATGTCCTTTCCAGATTGTTCCCGTTTACATCCTCACAAAGGTCGGGATGAATATGGGGAATCAACCGGTCAACTAAATGCATGCTAACAGAACCGACTATTAATCCCGCTATGCATATCAATTCGGAGGAAAGCTCAATGCTTTCGGGAATAAGCTCAAGAAAAGATATGGCAAGCATAACTCCGGCGGCAAAGGACAGCATCATATACATAAATCCTTCGGAGGGCTTTCTCATCACGCCAATTAATGAACCCAACACCGGCGATATGGTGGATAAAGCTACAATAAAAAAAATGGTGCCCATGTCAAATACTCCTTTGTAATATAATGTATAATTGATAATGATATTTATTTTCATTATTATAGTATATCAATAGGCGCAACTTGTCAAAGTCCAGATTGCCTGTTTATAATACACAGGCAGCAAAAACCACCCGTCAGCTCTGTCCTGCGCCCCGTTTGTCTATCAGAATATCCTCGAGTTTAATAAGGCCGAGGCAGCCCATATTAAGGCCAAGCAAGCCCTGTCTGCCGGCAACCGCCCACTGTGGATGGATAAGGAATATCCACGGTGCGTCGTCCACAATAAGCTTTTGTATTTCCTGATATAATTCCGCCCGTTTTCCGGGATGTACCATTCCCTGGGCAATCTCCATTTTCTCATTTACCCTCTGGTTGTTGTACCTGGTTCCGTTGGATACGTTTTCGGGATGGAAAAGGGGTCGCAGGAAATTGTCCGGGTCGCCGGTATCAGCCATCCAGCGGCTTATATACAGATCGCATTTTTCCAGATTTTCCAGCTTGAGCATATCCGCATGATAATACCGTTCCACGGTACATTGGATACCGACGTTGCTTAAATCTTCAATAATATATTCCCCTATCCGGTTAAACATTTTAACCAGTGCGGCATCCTCATCCTTCCTCAAATGAATCCTCAGTTTTTTGTTCAGGGAGTACCTTTGGAGTATACCTTTGGCCAAATCGGGATTATACGGGTATCCCTTAATGTCTTTGCCTGCCAAAATGCTAGGCGGTAAGGGGCCGACGGATTCCACCGCCATTCCGCCAAATATATCCTCTATAATCCTTTTTTTGTTGACCGCCATATTCATGGCTTTCCTGGCTTCTTTCTCTGTCACAATACTATTTGGGGAATTCAGGTTGAATCCGACAAAGTATGAACCGGAAATATTGCGGGATTTCATGCTGATGTTATTTTTATCCTTGACTTTGTTCATCAGCTCCTTATTATCCACAATAATATAATCATATCTGCCGCCAAGAAGTTCCGCAGCCGCATCCTTTGGCGCAATATGTACATGGAACCGGTCTACGTAGGGCTGCCCGTTGAAATGCTCCTTGAAAGCCTGCAGGATGCATTTAGATTCTTCAACCTCGGATATACTGTACGGGCCGCACCCTACTATATTTCCCTTTTCCATCTCCTGGCTGTCAATTATACAACAAATATACTGGCCCAGATTTAATAAAAATCCGCTGTAGGAAAATTTGAGTTTAATGGATACACAGTAATCATCAACTGCCTTAATGCCTTTAACTTCCCGGGCCGCACCCTTCATGTACTCTTCGGCACCTTCCACATACAGGAGGCACCAGCTGTTGGGCGAATTTACGCTTGGGTTCAACAATCTTTCAAAGCTGTACTTAACGTCCCGGGCGGTTACTGCCCTGCCGCTGTGAAATTTCGCGCCCCTTCGCAGGTTAAATACCCAGGTTAAATTGTCGTCCTGCAAACTCCAGCTTTTCGCAATCCCGGGGGATACTTCGCCGTCATTACCTATGGATAAAAGGCCGCTGTGGATATTCTCAAGTACAAGCCCGGTAACAAAATCGCATGAAAGGTGCGGGTCAAAGGTGGCAATTTTGCTGGGAATGCAAGTATGCAAGGTCTCCTCCAGATACGGTTTGCCTTCAATTACCTGAAGCAGCCTTCCGGTAACGGATTGTAAATCCTTGGAAACATTATGAAGGGATAAAAGCGATGTCCTTGTATACTCGGTACTGGAGGAAGCCGTCTCAACCAGCGACAACAGCTTTTCAAAGGTTTGGCTCATATCATCAATTGACATAACGATGCTTTCAAGGTTTTGGGTTTGCTGGGATATGGCGGTGGAAATTTCTTCGGATATACTATTATTGCGCCCTATAGCATTTATTATGGTTTGGAATGTATCCTTTGTATTGTCGGCTATTTTTGTCCCTTCTTTAACCTTCCCAATGGTTTTGTCCATTGATGAATTGGTGTTGTGTATGTACTGGTTTATTTCTTCAACGGTTTTACTTATGTACTCTGTGGATTCAACGCTGTGCTGGGCCAGCTTTTTTACTTCCTGGGCCACCACCGCAAAACCCCTGCCTGCTTCGCCTGCCCGCGCAGCTTCGATGGAGGCATTTAAGGACAACAGATTCGTGCTGTTTGCAATATCCTTTATCACGTTCAGCATTTCGTATATGCTGTCGGCTTTGGTGCTTAGGTTTTGAATAAACTGCTTGGTTTCCTCCACAGAGCTTTCTATCTCGTTCATGGCCCGGATGGAGTTTTTCACCGCTTCATTGCCCTGCTGGGCTGCTGCCGCGGTTTGTTCGGATATCTGCCTGGAATTATCGGTGTTGGCATACACCTCCTGGGCCAGGGCGGAATAACTGCCCACCTCATCCGTAACCTTTTCTATGGTATTCATCTGAAATTCCACATATTTATTAATATCACCTATCATATCAATAAGACTGCCGGATATAAAGCCTGCCTCTTCTATTTTGTTGCTGATCCTGTTTACTATACATTCCTGGTTATGTTTCATCAGTGAAAGCCTTTGGTCGTTTGCGTCAGCGGCGGATTTCTGTGCCCTATCCGGCTGCTGCATCGCCACCGGGTTTTCCCTTACGGGGGCTTTTTTGAAAAACATCCTGATACGCCTCCCTTATAATTTGAATAAGTAAAAAGGCCGTTTATACACAATATAGTATTTCTTTCATCATGTATGAATTTCCTTCATAAAAAACTATAATCCTACAAATTATTTTACAAATATCAAATTATGCCCCGGGCCTTTCGGCCTATTCCATGTCACCCCCTCCGAAGTAATTTGATATTAATCTCTGGAAGCGAAGAACCGGTGCCTTGGACAGACGCCGGTTCTCTTATGGTTTAAAACAGCACCAGCCTGTTGAGGGCTATAATTACCCCCATTCCCAAAGCTATGGTGGCTAATACATTTCTGGTTTTATATGCGGTAACAGCGGCAACAATCCCCGCTAAAAGATAGCTGTTGCTAAAGGATATGTCAAGGTATCCCCGGGGCAGCAAAAGAGCCGGAACTATAAGAGCCGTCAGAAATGCCGTAGGAACATGCTTAAGCCATTTTTCCAGCCATCCGGGCATGCCGGTGCGGGCAAAGAGGACCTGGGAGCCAATACGGGTTATATAGGTGGCTACCGCCATACCCAGTATAATTGAGATCAGTTTATAGTTCATCCTTATTACCCCTTGTATACTATGAGCAGCAACCGATTTGGACCAAAATTTCCAGTTCGGAGG
>CAZVBE010000022.1:0-31403 GCA_964625335.1 uncultured Clostridium sp.
GCGAATTCCTAAAATATTTTCCAGTTTTCACTTGACATCACACCGCTGCTCTTTCGAGTATTCCTCCGACAATTGTTGCGGCAACTGCGGCCAGTATTATATACCATTTGCCGGGAAGATACACAGACCCCCATATGGCGCATGCGGCGGAGACCAGGCACACAATCAGTGCGGTTCTGTCAACCAGACGGGGTATCAAAAGAACCAAAAAAGTTGCCGGGAGAGCAAAGTCAATCCCCCACTCCAGGGGGTTGGGGATGCTGCGATAGAAGAAAGCCCCCAGGAAAGTGGAAACGTTCCATATGACATACAGGAAAACTAATACGCCCAGCTGGTAATTGGAACTATAGCCCTTTCTTTCAATTCTGCTGACGGTTAAAGCATAGCTTTCGTCCACAATACCAAAGGCCAGTATGTACTGAAGAGGCCGGGACAGCTTTAACAGATAGGGGGATAATGATGCCCCCATCAAAAGGTGCCGCAGGTTTACCATAAAAGTGGTAAGGACGATTGCTGACCAACTGGTAATACCTGAGCTGATCATGGCTATAGCCACAAACTGGGAGGCTCCTGCAAAAACTATCATGGACATAAAGGTTATCTCAAAGGTTGAAAAGCCTGCGGTACTGCCTAAAATCCCGCAGGTCAGTCCGAAAGGGATTATACCGGTGGATATGGGCAGGCAGTCTTTGAATACTTCCTTCCATATCCCGGTGTCTGAGTCCGGTAGTGTACCGGATAGGTCTTTATCCATCAAATATTACGGCTCCTTTCATTTTGGCTGGTTTTAATCCACGTTTACCAGTTGATAGCTGCCCGACCCCAGCCCCAGCTTACCGGCATGGTTGATTTGAAGGCTGCAATCGTTTTTGGGCCACAGCTTTTTAAGTATATCCTGGCCGGACTTCTCCCTCAAAAGGTCTAAAGATGCCTGGTCTATGGCAACCGGGTCATAGGAAGCCAGAATACCAATATCAACGGTTACTTTATCCTGGGCTTTGTTCATACAGTCACATTCCTTTGTGATATGGGTAAGAAAGTTGAAAAAGCAGCATTTCCCCTCCTTGCCCTTTACGGCGCCAAGAGCGTATTCAGCCATTTTCTCCTGCAGTGCCCTGCTTGTATCATTGAAGGAATGCTTTATTGCCTGGTAACGGCAGGTGGCTATACACTCGCCGCATCCATAGCATTTTTCTATATCTATCCGGGCTGCCCCGTCATATATCTGTATTGCATCTTTGGGACACCACTCTATGCATAACCCGCAGCCCCTGCATTTTTCAGGGTTTACCTGAGGCCTTACGTCCGAATGCTGAACCTGTTTGCCGCTTCTGGGCGCTGCGCCCATTGCAAGATTTTTGATTGCCGCTCCCATACCGGTCAGTATGTGGCCGGTCATATGGCTCAAAACCATAAGCGAATGGCTGTGCAAAATGTCGTTGGCTATCTTTACCGATTGAAGATGCTTGCCGGGAACCGGCACTTCTGAATAGTTCTTGGACAGCAACCCGTCGGCAATAATCACCGGGACGCCCATGGTTTCGATGTTAAAGCCGTGTTTATAGGCCTGCATCAGATGGTCTATGGAATTCTGACGCTCACCCCTGTATAAGGTGTTGGTATCCGTCAAAAAAGGTTTGCATTTCTTGTGTTTCACCATGTCCAGCAGCGGTTTTATCCACTGCGGCTTGATATGCCCCGTATTGTTCTTTTCTCCGAAATGAATTTTCACCGCCGCGAACTCGTCCTTTTCGAATATTCCTTCAAAACCTGCGGCGTTATACAGCCCTACCAGCTTTTCGGATATGACACTATTGTCCGCATTGTCCTCAAGTGGGCTAAACCATACTTTGCTCATTACCATACCTCCGTATGTAGTCTTTTTTTATCCTGCGGCTAACCACAGATAGAATGAATTTTCTCTTTATATAACAGCATACAATTAAACCGGTAATTTTTCTATCCTTTATTTCATTTAATCATTTTCACCTTATCTTTAATCTCCTCTTCATTAAAGCTGTAATCCTCTGAGGATAACTTGATTTCATAAACGTGCTTGTCCGTCTCGTAGGTAAATATTATTCTTTCTGCAGATATATTGTTCTCCTGCAGCATATGCATGACTTCTTTGGCTGCTAATACATGTTTGGCATCTTCCGTCAGATGTATGTTAATCTGAGTATATATACTGCCCTTATCGAATGGCGTTTTGCCTCCGCCCGTAATACTTCTTATTTGGCCTTCAATGATACTTCCCCTAAATATTTCGTTCAGTCTGTAATTGTACTGCTGCTGGCTTTTGGTCTGGACATAGTTTTCCTGAATATGCTTTGTATTGAAGCTCTTTGTAATGGGGAAAACAATATTGTCATCTGAGCAGCTTGCCATGGCATAATACTTTCCGTATATAGGATCAATTTTGGTAAAGCCAACAGTGAACGACAGCTCAGAGTATTTCCCGTCCAGATATTTTGTAAATTCCCACCGTATGTTCATTAGTAAAATAAATGCTGCCAAAACCAATATCAGCACTACTCCAAGTATGCCGGTTAAAACCGTTTTTGTAGTTTTTTTCAAACAACCTCACTCCTTGCATCTCAAGTATCATTCAATTAGTGTGATTTCTATTCTCTCTTTTTTATTGCCCCTGTTGTTCCGCTTCAGGGACACTTGTCCAATCTCTCCGGTGGTCTTTAAGTGGGTTCCGCAGCAACGCACCTTTGCGAAACCATCTATTTGCCAGTACCTTATCTCCCTCTCTATATCGTCGAAGCCGCTTTTTATTTTAAAGTCGGCGCTGACCACCCTATCCGGCTCCGCTTGCTCCGAAACACCTTTTCAACCATAACCAGCACACCTCCACTGTTTAATACCCCATGTCCAACCTTTTTTCTGCCGGCAGAGCATACAACCTTGCCCTCAGAAAGGACAGTGCAGGATATATGAACACCCAAACAAGAAAACTCTCGTTGAGAAGAGTGGCTGTCACCCCTTTTAATTGTCGGGAATTGTAATGTTACAATAATGCCAGAGTTTTATTCCTCTAATAAAACATTATACTACATCCTTGGATAATTGTATTAAAGAATAAAGGCTGTTGGGGATACGTATCCCTTAACAGCCTGGCAATACAAGTAAGACCTAACCGGCCTTAATAAATTTTTCAAACCGCATTTCAAGCTTTTCCTAATCCGGCAAAGTTCTTTACTTCGGAAAAGTATTAATTTTCGAATTCCAAATCCCTTGCGATCCAATATGTGTAAAGCACTGGACGTTATATGAATTTTTTAATGCTTTCCAGATCTAATACGGCTGGCTTGGTCCATATCAATTTCATTCCCCGGTTTACCAGGTTGTTTTTCTTGTGCTGATACAGATGAAGAAGCTCTTTATATGGCAAAAGAAGCATTAGCGCTTCATTTATATAGTATGGAAGAAGGTAATGATGTAATCCCTGAACCAACAACTGTAAATCAAATATCCCTTGAAGAAAATCAAGCAGTTGTGCTTGTTGAGGTAGTGATTCCAATTATGCGCGAGGCTATTGAAAACTACTCAGTCAAAAAAACTCTATCTATACCTCAATAGCTAAATAAACCATATATAGATAATAATGTTAATTTATCGCAAGTTCTACAGAAAGCTCTAAAAGAACAACTTGGAATTAAGGAGAGACATTAAGGTCTCCCTTTTTCTAAAAACCCGTGCAGTTAATACGCATGGTACATAAACGTATACCGGTTCCCGACGCCCCTGAGCCGGACCCTCAGAACCCTTCTGCCTGCCGGTGCTTGCCACCCGGCGAAACGGTGTGGTGTGGCAAACTTCATGCTCTTTCCCGGAGCCTTTCTTCATGACTTAGCTCATCCACACCCTTGTGCAGATGCTTTGTTATGTAACGTGGGAGGCTCCGATATTCAAAGGCCGGCAGGACATCGGTCCCTAAAATACCACAATGCCCTTTCTAATTGTTGTACGATTCATAAAATATAGAATGTTATACTCATAATCTGCATTAAATACTATGTCTACTCCTGGCCCCAGCGGTATTTTCTGTTTTGACGCAGTGTATCAAGCTTGCAATTCAGACACAAACCGATATGACAGCATATCGCATGTCCGCAATCTGAACAGGTCCACTTTGCAGCTTCTTTTTTAAGAAAGCTTTCAAGACCATGTTCTCTTATCGCTTTTAAGTTTTCTATCATGCTCATATGGTATTTTGTGCTGTATCGTTTATCAAGGGCTTTAAGGCGTTTGCATGGAAAGTCCTTACACTCATAACAGAATCGAACAAGTCCTTTTCCAAGCACCTGACACCGGTCACCCATATGAAGGCAGTTTTTACCGCGAGGCAGACAACCTTCACAATACACTCTTTTTAAGCCCTTCTTGTTTAATTCATTTTTCATAGCTAAGTAACTTATGCATATACCGCAGTTCATCCCGCAGGGAGCAATAAGCTCTTCTTTCATTTTCGCCCACCCCTACACCCAAAGACATACTTAAGCTACAGAAACTTACCCTTACTTAATCCACCGCAGGACGCGGCAGCTTTACCTCCCATGTTATATAACTACTGTGTTTGCAAATATAGGTTCGTCTATTATGCTCGAATAAGAGGGTTTGCGAACTTTGGTTCGTGAATATCCACGTATCTAAAATTTTTTAAACTTCAGATACAATCCTATAGTGTTATAGAACACTTTTGTTGAAGGTAATCATAGACGCGTCTCTAAACCCTCAAATTTTGTAATATTTCCTCAACTTATATGTATATGTTTACCATTCAACAGATATTGGCAATTTCCTTCCTGTTGAGATATATTCTGGTATGTTTGCTTGCATATCTGATACATAGTAAGATTTGTGGTAGAACTAAAAGCAGCATTTATAACAGTGCTCCGGATTTTATTGAATGAAACAAAAAGAACCGTCCCTTTTGTTTTCCCTTTTATTTATAGCGGTTTTTATGATATTATGTTAAATAACCGGAAATGTTATGTTATCTGGTAATTCATTTTTACATACCGGCTTAGCCAGAAAGGATAAGGATGCTAATGAGAAACAGATTTGATAAATTCTGCCTGGTTTTTATTGCTATAATTATTGCTATTGCCATATTGCCCCAAATCACATATGCCAGTCCCGCTATGCCGCAAGACGATGTGAATACTCCAAGTGACTGGGCTGTGGAACAGATTGCTAAAGCAAAGGAACTGGATCTCATTCCGGAGAAACTGGAGGGAGAATACAAAAGCAGCATCACGCGGGAAGAGTTCAGCGAGCTTGCTGTTAAATTATATGAAGCTTTAAGTGGTAAGAAAGGCACAATACCGGAGGAAAGCCCCTTTACCGACACGGAAAATTCAAAGATTTTAACAGCGTATGCATTAGGAATAGTACAGGGTAAAGGTGAAGGGCTGTTCAAGCCGGATAATACAATAACCCGCGAAGAAATCAGCGTAATGCTGTATCGCATTTTGCAGGCGGCAAAACCGGAGTACGATTATTCACATACAAATGAATACATATTTGCGGATCAAAACGAAATCTCATCATGGGCAGAGGAAGCCGCGGGGTATTTGTATGGAGTGGAAATTGTAAACGGAGTAGGTGACAACAGGTTTAACCCCGGGGGAGAACCCACAAGGGAAGAAGCGATTGTTTTTGCCGTAAGAATGTACGGGAAAGTGCTGTCAGCTGAAAAGGCTTCGCAGGATAACCTGACTGTATCAAGGGGCGGCGTGGGCAGACAGGAAAACGCTTTGAAACTGAAGCTGCAAAGCCTGATAGCCCAGGAAATGGGCAAGCCCTATAAATGGGGCGGAACCGGGCCCGACGGCTATGATTGTTCCGGTCTGGTGTATGCGTTGTATAAAAAGCTTGGGATCTCACTGCCAAGGTCGTCAAAGGGCCAGGCGAGTGCCGGGACATATGTTGAAAAAGAAAATTTGGTCTATGGAGATATAGTGCTGTTTGCAAGGGACGGGAAAAACATAAATCATGCAGGGATATATGTGGGAAACGGTGAATTTGTACATTCCCCCCAATCGGGTGATGTAGTGAGAATCACATCGCTTACGACGGGATATTATGCTAATTGTTACTATACAGCCAGAAGGGTACTTCCTTAAAAACCGCACCAAAAGTAAAGTATAAAAACACCACTGTTTGAAATAGTGGTGTTTTCTGAGAAGAAACCTAGGGGGGGCATTATGAACAAAGAATTACTCTATAGGCTTGAGAGCCAAAACATTTATTTTAAACGGCTGGCTGCAGAAGATGCAGAGCATATACATAGTTTTGCATCAGACACCGATGTCTCGCGTTTTATTGGCTGGCGGCTTATGAATACTTTGGATGATACCCGCAAACACGTTGAGGAAATGCTGCAGAATGAAAAAGCAGGAACACATCAGTACGCATCGGTTGTTCTTAAAGCATCCGGCGAAATTATCGGGACGGCGATTATTTTTAATTTTGACTGGGAAGCCAGGCATGCTGAAATCGGCTACGTTTTTGACAAAAACCATTGGGGCAGGTCATACGGCACCCAAACCGTAACAATGATGAGCAGGTTCGCCTTTGATGCACTGGACCTTCACAGGCTTCATGCCCTGGTAGCCGATGCAAATGCTGCTTCTGCCCGGGTGCTGGAGAAAAACGGATTTGAGCTGGAGGGGCGGTTAAGGGATCACTATTTTATAGAGAATAAATACTACGACGGGCTGATTTTTGGCAAATTGCAAGCCGGCCCCGGTTCCCGCGGCCTGGAATAGATGGACCGGAAGGTGTTAACTTGACTAGAGTACCAGAACATTTGAAAGGAAAGATTAATACAATACCGGAAAAGCCCGGCGTATATAAAATGAAGGACAGCGGCGGCAGTATTATTTATGTGGGCAAAAGCAAGAGCCTAAGGTCCAGGGTAAGGGCTTACTTTCACATACACCATAGGCAGGAAAAGATTAAGGAAATGGTGTCCCGCATCGGCGATATTGATATAATAATTACCGATACGCACCTGGAGGCGCAATTGCTTGAATGCGAGCTCATAAAAGAGCTAAAGCCTCCATACAACGCGCAGTTCAAAAATGACAGGCGCTATGTCTATCTGAGGATAGGGGATTACAGTCGGGCAAAGCCATTGTCGGTAGTTGATGAGAAAACTGATGAATACTGCATAGGGCCCTACCGGAGCAGAGGCAGGCTTGCCAGGGCGGCAGAAGCGCTGCAGAATATATTTCCGATAGTGAAGCGCGGCAAGAGATATGGTTTCCAATACAGCGTACTGCCCTGCCCCCTGGAAGCGGAGGACTTTGAAAGGAACAGGGAATGCCTGTCGGAGATACTTTTTAGAAAAGAGTGCATGGAGGCATTTGTGGCCGAAATAGAAAAAAAGATGGTGGAGGCCTCCTTGGGGCTTAAGTACGAGATGGCTTCCATCTACCGGGATATGATAGGGCACGTAAAATATATAGGTAAAGGCCATCCCGGTGTCAGCAGCGGATATGAAGGCCGGGAAATCCTTATGGGCGAAAGGATAGAGGACGGATATAAGGTCTTTTATATATCGGATAACGAGATTGTGCTTAAGAAGAAATACCGCAGGCTTACACGCAAAGGCATAGAAGCATTTTTTAATAGGGCCCGGGAGTTAGGGGGAGTCAAAGAGCGCGTTTTCGACGAAAAAAGGCAGCTGGACTTTAAAAGGATTATTTTCGCCGAGCTTCGGGATACCGGCACAAAGGCAGTATCCTTTGCGGACAGCCCACTGGATATTGACCAGTTTATAAAGGACCTGAGGTCTAAAGAAAAAAATGATTTCGTTGTGAAATACTAAGTCATTCGTGCATATTTCCATAAAGTTATCTAAGGTAACAGAGTAGTACTAGACTTCGGCGAAAATATCCTTTAGCGGTATCTCCAGGCCCTCAAAAACTGTTGATTTTATTGTGTCTCCTTCCTGAAGGTTTGTTAATCCTTCAATATCCCTTTTCTTTGAAAAGGAGTATTGAAGGACAGTTCTGCCTTTTATATCCACAATCCAGTATTCAGAAACACCGCTTTTCATGTACAGGTTAAGTTTTGCCGCCATATCCTTGCCCTTGGTGGAAGGGGACAGAACTTCCACAACCAGTGTTGGTATGCCCTCATATCTGCTGTCCTCATTGACCTTGTCCTGGTCACAGATTACCACAACATCCGGCTGGACAACGTTTGGGTCCTCCTCGAACTTGGTTGCGAAACCAAACAGCCTTATGTCCAACGGCGCGGTCACCGATCGGCAGGGCCTTCCCCTGAAGTAGTTGCCAAAATGCCATGCGATTTCACTTACCACAACCTGATGCCTAAAACTCGGTGAAGCCAGAAGATAAACCTCACCGTCGATAAGCTCATATCTTTGGTCGGAGGATTCAACCAGCTCCATGTATTCCTCATAGCTGATTTTTTTGGTGGATTTGTATTTTAAGGATTCCTCGTGCAGGAGGAAAAAGTCAGGTTCGCTGTAGCGAATTAGTTTTGCCACGCTCTTTCCGTTCTTGGTTATTATAATGTCTTCCTTTTCAGCCAGGGAAAGATACTTCCCGAAAGCGTTTTGCATATCGGTTGTAGAAACACGCATAATATCACCAATACCTCCTATTTTAGCTATAATTATAAACAATATTAGCTAAAATGTCAATGAAGCAATGGCTAAATCTAACATAGGGACAGGTACCTTGTCAGAAAATGAATGCACGGACCTATATTTCATGTTACAATTGTTCTGGACAATAAAATACATAGGGGGATTAAAATTGCAGTCCAACAGACGTTTGTTCTTGATATTGGTCATAGTATTGATTATTAACATCGTTCTTCTTGGGAAGGTTGGAGATTTAAACAATCAAATTCAAAACCTGAGGCACGACTATAATAGTCTTCAATCAGGCATCAGTTCGATATCGAGTAATGTGAACAGTACCCTGGACCGGTTTACCAGGGAGCAAAGCTGGATTACGCCGGTGCAGGTGGATGACGGGAAAACCCAGGTTGACGGTGAGCAGGGGCTGGCGGTACTAAACTGGCAAATAAAAGACTTTAAGGAAGGTGCAGAGGTTGTATTTCATTACCGTCAAAAAGAAACCGGGGAGTTCAAAGCTGTTCCGGCTAAAAATATAGGAGCCGGTCTCTTTGAAGTAGAAATGCCCTTTGAGATAGCGGTGGAGCCCTTCTGGGAAATTGGTGTGAGTAAAAGGACTATGGGCGGTACGGCGACTTCCGAACACGCAGTTGAACGGCCAAGGCAGGACTATCAATCAGTTAGCTATTATGTAAGCATGAAAACCGGCGATGTGATAAGGAGCAGTGAAATTGCATACGTTGACGTGGCCTATTTAGCTAAAGAAAAGTATGAACCAATTGTGGGGAATGTCGACATAAACAATAACAAGTACTACATATCATTATACGAATACACTCACAACGCTAACAGGTTTGAATTCATAAAGGCAAGATTCTATAACGGCGGCAGAATTGTCGCAGAAAAGGCTGTGAAGGTGCAGGATAATGCGGGCCCTACAAGGACTTATTCCTTAACCTATGATGGAGGTTCCCAGGACATTTCCCACCTGGTAATTGAAGTAGAATATACGAACGGAAAAACCTTTGAAAAGATAATCTATTAAAGAGGCACTCTATGGCTTTGAAAAAATATCCCTATAAAACATAACCATCGCCCCGGCGGTGGTTTTTTTTGCCAGCGGCAGGGCACATTTTGTCACCAAATGGTAACGCCGCTCATCGTCAGTGACTTTCTTAAATCGCTTGTGCACCTTAAGCGCGATACGGGCATTGAAGCGTATGTATTCCTCTATCGTATCCAAAAGGTAAGCACCCCTTTCCGCCTGGAAGTCCCCAATATTCTGATAGGTGCGCTTGACAAAGGTCTCATACTGGCGGTGGTTATTTAGCAGCCGGATGTTGGCGTGCTGGGGGATTGTCATATCCTGAATAATATGCAGGGCTGCGCCCAGAAAAAACTGCGATTGGTTAAACTCGCCCTCATGCCAAAGCTTTAAGGACTTATAGTAATAATCCACCCCCAGGTCCATGGCGCTTTTCCTGCCGTAGAGCCCCTTATGTTTATAGGGGTTGTAAAAATGGTTTGAGCTTTTAAAGTCCTGGTCTGCCCATACGGCTCCTTTGCCAATATACGAAATATAACTGCTAAAAAATACATATTCCTCGGCGTGGCCATCGTTTTTGAGGATTTTTAGGGCATCGACGTTTATTATCCTATGGACCTCGCATTCGGTTTTTATAATTCTTTTTTTTACAGGATTGGCAATGCCGAGAGCTTTATTCAGAATAAAGCCATAGGTCGTTTCGAAACGTTCCATCGCAGTCACCTTCAAAAACAGTCTCGTTTTAGTATTTGTGATTTGAAAAAATATACGCATCCCGGGCAGGGGATAGGTATTTTATTTGTTTCGTTCCGGAAAAAGTCGCCGCTGCTAAATTCGATTACTTCAAAAAGAATCCTGAAGTATACAAGGTTCTTATAGAAGGTTCTTATAGAAGGTTCTTATAGAAGCTTTTTATGCCACACCGGATGAATTGAAGACAGAGATTAAAGAAAAGTACGGGACATTGATTGCCAATAAGGATAAGCTGTGGGAGCGACAGTTCGAAAAAGTCCATCTCAGAGGAGGCGTGAATCGCGAGCATGCATTCAAGCTGATTACGCTTACATCGGATTATTTCGAAAACAAGTATTTATCGGAATTGGCGGAGGATGGTCATTTGGATGAAACGTATGTGCATGACTTTCTTGAAGAAAGAAACAGTTTTCTTTCCATGGTCCGACACGGAATTGAAGAGTAAATAGGAGGCGTTTTTATTATAGTAGGAGAATTCTTCCAACAACATTACAGAATTTCCCTAAAAGGGTCAGTCCCTCGGTGCTTTTACTCCCATAATGCCGTAGAAGAATAGTGTCACCAGCTCTTTTAACATGTGAGGGCTTTGCAGAAGGCCGGGGAATGCATCCGACCGTTTGCCTTCTCTGAATATGTTGATATAGAGCAAAATGGCCTGGTTTGAAATACTGTTGTTTATACAGCCCTCTTGTTTACCCTTTTTAATAAGCCTAAACATCAACGGGATGTACCTGTTCCTGGTAAAATCCTCCGTTATCTGTCTTATTACAGGGTCTTCCGACATCATCGATTTAATAAAGCCGGGGTTAAGGCCTGACAGTTCATCGGTCCTTTCGGTGATAAATACCTCAATCTTCTGTGGAAAGGGCATGTCGCTTTCTACTATTTCAGTATCCTGCTTCAGCCTTTTATCAAGCAGCCACGATATAACATCCCTCAGCAGCCCGTCCTTGCTGACGAAATAGTTATAGATGGTCACCTGGGATACACCCGCTCGGCTGGCTATCTCGGCGATGCTTACCTTTTGTACGCCGTGGGCGGAAAACAGCTCAAAAGCTGCCTGGCGGATGTTTTCTTTTTTTCGTTCTCTGCGCCTTTCAAAACCATCCATTGCTGCTTCACCTCAATAATAGAGTATAATAAGTTATGAAATAAATCAATATAAAAATTTCAAAACCTATTGCAAAGAGGCCGGGAGTGGTATATTATGAAATAAATAAAGGGATTTGGTTCATAAATTATAAAGAGGTGATTTCTGTGAGCAGGTACGTTCTATCCTTTGAAGAGGCAGGTGCTGCAGGGGTGTCCCGGGTAGGGGGCAAAGGAGCCAACCTGGGTCGGCTGTCGGGGATTGAAGGAATACGGGTGCCCGGGGGTTTTTGTGTTACCACCGAGGCGTACAAATGTATAATCGGTCAGATACCGGATTTCGGTTCAATGATGGAGCAGCTGTCCCTTTTAAAGGCGGAGGACAGGGATGGTATAGACAAAGTAAGCCAAAGGGTGCGTAAATCCATCGAAAGAATAAAAATCCCGGAGGACATGGAAAAAGAAATAGATGAACATATAACAAAACTCGGGCCGAATTGTTCCTGTGCCGTGCGCTCCAGTGCAACCGCCGAAGACCTGCCCACCGCCTCCTTCGCGGGGCAGCAGGATACCTATTTGAATGTTACCGGGAGGGACGCCATCCTGCTGCATATAAGAAAATGCTGGGCATCGCTGTTTACCGGCCGGGCGGTGACCTACCGCATACAAAACGGCTTCGACCATCGCAAGGCATACCTGGCTGTGGTGGTGCAGCAGATGGCCTTTCCCCTCGCTTCCGGGATTATGTTTACGGCGGACCCCGTCACATCAAACCGTAAGGTGCTGTCCATTGATGCCGGCTTCGGGCTGGGGGAAGCCCTGGTTTCGGGCCTTGTGAATGCGGATATCTATAAGGTCCGGGACGGAGACATTGTTGACAGGAAAATATTCACCAAGAAGATGGCTGTTTATGCATTGGAAGAAGGGGGAACCGTGGAGCGGGATATAGAGCCCGGGCTGCAGAACGTGCAGGCTCTGACAGACCGGCAGATTTTGCAATTGGAGGGTATGGGAAGAAGGATTGAGGCCTTCTTTGGATGTCCCCAGGACATCGAATGGTGCTATGTTGGAGAACACACATCCGGCCCGGATTCCGGTGAGTTTTTCATTCTCCAGAGCCGGCCTATCACTACCCTGTATCCCATACCGGAGGGCGACGGAAAGAACCGTGTGTATGCATCTATGGGACATCTGCAGATGATGACGGAGGTTATTAAACCCCTGGGCATGTCATTTTGTAAATTACTGTCCTTTTGGTTCGGGCAGAACCTTGCTGCTGCCGGGGGGAGATTGTTTATAGACGGGACCTATGACCTGGCATCACCGGTGGGAAGAAATGTACTGATAAAGAGTACCGGTAATGCCGATATCTTAATGAAGAATGCCCTCTTAAACCTGTTGGAACGCAAAGATTTCATGAAATCCCTGCCCCCGGGGAAAAGGGGCCATCACTATGGATACCGGTGCCCTGTCATGGATTATTCCGGCGATTAAGATATATAGAAGGAATGACATATCAACTGTTGAGGGCCTTATAAGGCACAATGAAGAGCTGATAAGGGATATGGCGCAAAGGATTGAAAGGCTATCGGGCGATGAGCTTTTTGAGTTTATTTTGCAGGATACGAAGGAATTGAAATCAGTTCTTACAGGCCCCCGAAACATGAGAATGATGGTGGTAGGAGGCTTTGTATCCACTTGGATTAATAAAAAAATGGAGAAATGGCTGGGCGAGAAAGGCGCAGCGGATATTCTTTCCAAATCGGTACCCAACAATGTCACCTCGGAAATGGGCCTTGAGCTTATGGATGTAGCATATGTGGCCAAGCAATATCCCAAGGTGATTGAATATTTTGCCCATGCCCATGATGAAACCTTTTTTGAAGACCTGAACAAACTGGAAGGGGGCGGTACTGTAGGCCGGGCAGTCAGGGCATACCTGGAGAAATACGGCATGCGCTGCCCCGGTGAAATAGATATAACCAAACCCCGCTGGAGCGAAAAGCCCACCGCCCTTATACCGATAATTCTAAGCAACATGAACAATCCGTCGGCCGGTTCGGGCAGTGAAAAATTTGAGCAGGGGCGGCTTGAAGCGAAGCAGAAGGAACGGGAGTTGGTAAGCCGCCTGGAGCAGCTGCCCGGCGGAAGGCAAAAGGCTAAAAAGACCAAAAAGATGATTAGCGTTTTACGTAACTTTATAGGGTTTAGGGAGTATCCCAAATATTCCTTCATTAAGCGGTTTCAAGCTTATAAAAATGCGCTGCTAAGGGAAGCGGAGGTGCTTGTGCAAAAGGGCATCATAAGGGAAAAGGAGGACATCTATTACCTGTACTTTGAGGAGTTAAGAGAGGTTGTTAGAACAAGCAGCATTGATTACAGCATTATCACAAAGCGGAAAGAGGAGTACAGGGATTATGAAAAGCTGACTCCTCCCAGGCTGATGACCTCCGACGGGGAGGTTATATCCGGAGAATACAATTCCGGCCATATTCCCAAGGGTGCCTTGGCGGGTGTAGCCGTTTCGCCGGGCGTGGTTGAAGGACGGGCAAGGGTGGTTTCAAGGCTGGAGGACGCCATTATCGAGGATGGAGATGTTTTGGTCACAGTATTCACCGACCCGAGCTGGACGTCGCTTTTTGTATCGGTAAGAGGCCTGGTGACCGAAGTGGGCGGACGCATGACCCATGGCGCCGTAATTACAAGGGAATATGGTATCCCCGGAGTTGTAGGCGTGGAAAACGCTACCAAGCTGATAAAAGACGGCCAGAGGATCCGGGTGAACGGAACCGAAGGGTATGTAGAGATATTATGAGAAATATATCCCCCAATTTTAATTTTGTACTGTACCTGATTGGCAGAATGGTATCCGATACCGGCACCGGAATACAAATGATGATTATGCCCCTTTATATAATTGATGCCGGCGGTTCGGCGGCCACTGTAGGGCTGTTTTCCTTCCTGGCTCTGGTTCCGGCCCTTTTGGTATTCCCCTTTGCCGGCGTATTGGGGGACAGGCTGAACCGGAAAACCATAATGGTTATCACAGACTTTGTAAGCGCAGTTGTAATACTCTTTCTTGCCTTTCTGTCGTATTCCGGGGCAATGAGCCTTACCCTGTTGTTGGGGGCGCAGGTGATTATATCCCTGCTTAACGGCTTGTTTGACCCGGCCACAAAGGGGATGCTGCCCCGGCTGGTGCCACAGGGCCAACTCACCAGGGCAAATTCTAAGGTTGCATCTTTAAGGGGCCTTGCCATGCTGCTGGGCCCTGTTATAGGAGCTGCGCTGTATACCAGGTTTGGTATTACCATGCTGTTTCAGATAAACGGGATATCGTTCCTGCTGTCGGGTATTAGTGAAATACTGATCCGATATACCCATGTGCCCCGGGAGCTGGAAAAGGGCATACGGGGGATAGCAGCCGAGCTGTCCGGGGGTATTGGGTTTATTCTGGCTAATAATGCGATACGCAGGCTGTGCCTACTTTTCCTTGTGGTATACGCTTTGGTACAGCCTATCTTTTCTGTGGCACTGCCGTTATTCTATAAAAGTAGTTTAGTGTACCCGGACACACATTATGGCTATTTGCAGTCGATGATGGTACTGGGAATGCTGCTGGGAAGCGTCGTTGTGGGCATGGTATTCGGAAAGGGGGAAGACATGAAAAGGCCGCTGAAGATTGGCAGTCTCCTTCTCATGGTCACAATGCTTTCGTTTGCGCTTCTTATGTTCCCTGGTATTTTATTTGTACTGGGAAACGGCTCAATCGCTTACTTTGTGCTGCTGGCCGGTGTCCTAAGCCTATTCAGCATGGCTGTTATGTTCATAAATGTCCCGGTACAGTCCTTTATACAAAGGGAAACGCCCAACGAATACATGTCCCGTGTGTTTTCCATAGTCGGTATAATTACCAGGGGTGGTATGCCCTTTGGCGCTTTGGTATACGGGTTTGCCCTAAACAGGGCAGAGGTGCACTGGACCGTGCTGACGGCTGCCCTGCTTATGGCGGTGGTTTCCTTTGTGTTTCTGTCATCATTATCGGGGCAGCATAGTTTCCGCAAAGAACCATAAATTCCTGCGGCAGGCGGAATGTCCCCATATTTCCCGGATGCAATATCATGAATAATGTATTATAATAATGATTATCCTGACAAATAGTCTGCTATTCATATAGAAGGAGGTAAATAATCATGCCGGATTCGGCCAACCATGAAAATAATTCCCAGGCCCGGGAAAAGAAAAAAATAAGCCTGGAAGAAGCTATGAGACAAAAGCTTGAGAAGCAAAAAAAAGAAAAGCCCAAAGGTAAATCCACAATAAATTCATCAGTGCCAAAAAAAATGAAAAACCAGTATATGAAAAAAACCAATATACGCCAGAGGCGTACCGGAGTATAAAAGTCAAACCGGCCACAAGCGGGGGATAAATAAAACCTTCACAATATCATTTATGGTACGGTTCCCCCCGGTTTATTTTGAACCAGCGGTAAACCTGTTCAAGTAAAACAAGCCGCATGAGCTGGTGAGGGAAGGTCATTGACGAGAAGGACAGTTTCATGTCCGCCCTCTGCAGCACCCTGTCCGAAAGCCCGTTTGAGCCGCCTATAATAAATACTATACTGCTGCTGCCCCCAAGGGTCAGCCTGTTCATATAGTCTGCCATGTCCTCGGAGGACCGTGACCTGCCCCGGATGTCCAGGGCAATAACATGGCTTCCGGGCTTTATTTGTCTTATAATGTCCTGCCCTTCTTTATCCTTTACTTCCTCAAGCTGCAGCCGGCTTAGGTTTTCAGGAGCCCTTTGGCCGGGCACCTCAATAATGCTTAACCTGCAGTACGCAGCCAGTCTTTTCTGATATTCCCTTATTCCCGAAACTATGTATTTTTCCCTTACTTTTCCTACCGCAACAACCGTAATGTTCAAAGCCCCTGTTCCTTTCCCCGGTCTATATGCCCATATCCAGGCTGCTGTTTTTCCCGCCTTCAAGTATCATTTCTGCTCTTCTTGTGCATTTGAGTAAAATTATGAATACAGGAATAATCACAATAAATGCCAGCAGCCCGTATAGGATGAAAGGGCTTATGTGTTCAATGAATCGTTTCATTTCCCACTCTCCTCTCCGGGTATAATAGGTTTATAAAATCCTGTTTTTATTATATCATTAAATAACAAGATATTGGGGACATGCACTGCAGAAATGACATTCTTCCGGAGGCGACCACTCGGTAAAGGTAATATTATCAAGTTCACACAAATCCGGAACCTGGAGGTATTCGTCTATGAATTCATCAATGGCCATTTCTATATGCTCTTTACAGACAACATACATACATACATCTCCCCTTCTAGGGTATAACTAAAAGCCCTCGGGCATTAAGGCCAGCTCCACCTCTTTGCTTATGGTCTTTCCGTCCCGCTTGACCGAGAGTTTTACTTTGCCCGGTTCGTCAATGTCAAAGAGTATACTCCTCAGCTTAATCATGGAATTAAGCGCCTGTCCGTCCAGTTCAAGGATTATATCCCCTTCCCTTATCCCGGCGGCGCCGGCGGGTGTATTACGATGCACCCTCACAACATAAATACCCTTTTGTATGTCTATATCGGTATTGTAGTAACCTGCTATCTCCTTGTCGTATCCGTCTATCCCTAAATACATCGGTCTGAAGTATCCCTTTTTCGTTACCTGCCTTATAATCGGCTTTGCTATATTGATAGGGATCGCAAAACCTATACCCTCGGCGTCGGATGCCTTTGCGGAATTAATGCCGATAACCTCACCCTTGGCGTTTAACAGCGGTCCGCCGCTGTTGCCGGGATTTATAGACGCATCGGTCTGAATAAGGTCCTCCATTATTACTTCCTGGGTACCCGAACCGACCATAAGGGACCTGTTCAACGCACTGATAACGCCTGAGGTTACGGTTCTTTGGAACCTCAGGCCAAGTGGACTTCCTATGGCTATTGCAACATCGCCAATGCCCACCTGTTCGGAATCCCCCAGCTCGGAGCAGGGAAGACCGGTGGCATCAACCTTTATCAAAGCCAAATCCAGGGCAAAATCCTGCCACAGCACCACAGCAGGCATCTCCTGGCCGTTCTCGAAAAGTACGCTTATTTCCTTCGGGTTCCGGCCAACGACATGGTCATTGGTAAGAATATACCCCTCGGGCTCCACTATAACCCCCGAGCCAATACCCCTCTCTTCGGTAGGGTTGAATATTTCATCCCTCTTAATCTCTGTGGTTATAATGGACACCACAGCCTGGATATTTTTCTCGGCCGCTGCCCGTATAATTCCCGGTTTCTCTTCCTCCGGATATACAATTTTGGTTGGAGCCTGACCATCCTCCTGCCTTTGGTACTGGATGGGCCTTCGCTGCACCCTGGCATCATTCAAAACCGTGCCTCCCGCCGCACCGCCGATTGCCCCGGCTATTACAGCAACTATAAAGTAGGGATAAAGCTTGTTAATCCATGCCTTCAACATCAGAATACCTCCCGGTCGGTTATGGTATATACCCTGCTTATTTTATCCCTGAAGGACAGGTCAATATTCATTTCCCTCCCTACCTCTATTCCTTGCTGTACAAGCATACTCTTTACCGTTTCCAGCGCCAGAAGCGGATAATTGTTTTCTTTGCTGAGGTGCCCCAGAAGCACCGCCTTAATCTTTCCATCCGCAAGCTTTAGAATGGCGGCGCCTGCATCCCCATTTGAAAGATGCCCCCTCTCCCCTGCTATTCTTCTTTTTAAATGCCATGGGTAGGAGCCCATCCTTAACATTTCGGTATCGTGATTAGATTCCAGCATCACAAAACTTGAGCCTCTTAGTTCCCGTTCCACAACCGGTGTTACACAGCCCAAATCGTTTGCTACCGCTATTTTTATTTTTTCCGCACAAAAAGTAAAACCCACAGGGTCGGCCGCATCGTGGGAGACGGGATAGGGTTTAATGCAAATATCTTCAATATGAAATTCCTCGCCTGTATAAAACTCTCTGGTGTTTTTAGCGGATATATTTCCTATTCTGCTCCCCATAGCCTGCCAGGTAAGGGGATTTGCATATATGGGTATGTCAAAACGCCGGCTTAACACCCCTACTCCGCTGATATGGTCAATATGGTCATGGGTAACAAGGATGGCATCAAGAAGCCGTGGCGATTCATCAATTTCCTTCATCAGCCCTTCCACCCTCTTGCCGCTTAACCCCGCATCCACGAGTATGGATGTCCTTCCGGTCGATAAATGCAGACAATTACCGCTGCTTCCGCTGGATAATGCACAAAACCGTATAGTCATATATACCCCCTGAAACAGAACTTATCCAATCATTACTTCGCCCTGCGAATATCTATTCCAAGGGAAGCCAGTTTGCCCTCAAGATTCTCATAACCCCGGTCTATATGGAATAAATTGAATATCTCTGTCTTTCCTTCAGCCATAAGTCCTGCTATTACCAAAGCCGCCCCTGCCCTGAGGTCGGTTGCGCTTACCTTGGCACCGATAAGGCTTTTCATGCCTTCAATCACGGCAACTCTGCCTTCAACTTTGATGTCGGCTCCCATCCTTTTCAACTCGTCCACATGCCGGAATCGGCCTTCCCAAATGCTCTCGGTGATCATGCTGGTACCCTTTGCTACGGTAAGCATGGGCGTTATCGGCTGCTGCAGGTCGGTTGGGAACCCGGGGTAGGGAAGTGTTTTTATATCCGCGCTTTTGGGCCTTCCCCTGCTGATTACCCTCACGGTGTCACCATTAAACTTCACCTGAACTCCCATTTCAACCAGCTTTGCCGCTATGGAATCCAAGTGTTTTGGTATAACGTTATTGATAACCACATCTCCACCCGGAATTGATGCCGCAGCTATCATATAGGTGCCTGCTTCAATCTGGTCGGGTATTACCATATAGGTGCTTCCATGCAGCTTTTCAACACCCTTTATTCTTATCACATCGGTGCCCGCTCCCTTTACTTCCGCTCCCATTGAATTCAGGAAGTTGGCTACATCCACCACATGGGGTTCCTTTGCAACATTTTCCAGCACGGTGGTACCCTCTGCCATGGTAGCAGCTATCATTAGATTAATGGTAGCTCCTACGCTGACAACATCCAGGAAAATATCGCTTCCCACAAGCTTTTTTGCTTTAAGGCTTATCCTTCCATGCTCTATCTCAACCTCTGCTCCCAAAGCCCTAAAGCCCTTTATGTGCTGGTCTATAGGCCTTAGGCCTATATCGCAGCCACCGGGGTATGCCATTGAAACCTCTTTAAACCGGGCAAGCAGCGCTCCCAGAAGATAGTAGGAAGCTCTCAGCTCTTTTACCTGGCCATTGTCAATATGGGGATGATTCAGGCCGGAAGAATCTATCTCCAGGGTACCGGTTCCGTTCATCCGTACCTTGGCCCCCATCTGCTCGATAATTTCCTTCAAAACATATACATCTCTTATCAGAGGTAGATCCTCCAAAACACATATATCATTTGCAAGCAAGGCTGCGGGTATCAATGCCACAGTTGCATTTTTCGCTCCACTTACTGTTATCTGACCCACTAACGGTTTCCCGCCATCAATAATAAACCTCTCCACCCTGTTGTAACTCCCTTCTGGTTATCCTTAAAATATATTATACCATAAATATCGAAATCACCCGAGATAAATTAGGTTTCAACAAATAACAATATATTCCTTCAAAAAAAAAATAAAGGTCTGTTAAATTGAACAGACTTTTATTTGTCTATTTGCCCGGTTAATGCATTAACATAATACGCCTCGCCGTTAACGCATATCTTCCACGCCGGAAAGGCTTCTCCTTCTCTTGCTGTTTCCCAGTCGAAATAATGCACCAGACTTATTTTATCAATCTCCACCGGTGTATTGCCCATAACTTCCTCCCTGTCGGCAACCTTTATAAGGGCATCCAGGGCATGAACAATTTTTTTCCGGCCAGGCTGCATTTTCACCGGGTTCAGCCACAGCATATGCATGGAATATACTCCACCCGAGGTAATTTCCATTTCCACGATGCTAACCTCCAAAGGTTTGTCCTTATACTGCTGGACATAGGTCAAATAATACCCGTTATCAATCGGAACAATGCTGTCAACCATCATAGAAGGTTTATAGAGATTATTATTTTTAAGAAAATCCTCACCAATCCTTACAGCTTCCAGTTCGGTAAGGTCATCCTTTGGCATGTTTCGTAAATCCAGATTATTATAGAATATCTCCTTGTTGTTTTTTACCTCCAATATCTTTCCGCCTTCCACATGCTTTGTTGAATCGTCCTGCACTGCCGTATATGTATTGTTGCTCTCAAAAACCGTCCCGAATAATTTGTGGATGTCTGTTTCCATGTATTCAACGGTAAGTATCCCGTTGACATAAATATCCTTTGGAATGGAAACCTTCGTCTTAATGCCCTTCTCTTCCAGTATGGCAACCACTTCGCTAATGCTTTTATCGCTTATACGTTCGCTGCGGTATCCGTAATACTTTGTCTCCCAGACATTATAAGCCAGAAAAATATTTGTTATTATAAAAGCTACTATCAAAATGGTTTTTGCCTTAGCCCAATCCATAACCCTTAACCTCCAGAACCTTATTCGACCAGTATTCCTTTGTAGGCATCCACTATGAACTCATGCTGCTCCGTCTTAATGTACCATACGGGAAATATCTGATAATCCTTTGCTTCTTCCGTATCAATGCAGTAACCAAGATACATATCCAAAATATCGGGAGGGGTTTTTAAGTCGCCGGATCCGTTTATTATTCCGGCCACCACATCGGCAGCTTCCACCGGATACAGCAGTGGCGTTTGCACAATCCTTGCCCTTGTTATATGGTGGATATTCCTGTAATACTTCACTACCTTGCCGTCTATCACAGTAATCTCCACAGCACTGGTCCCGAGAGCATCCTTTCTGAAAAAGGGTAAACCATTGTAGGCATAATTAAACTTAAACAGGTAGCCCCCATGACCGCCTTCTGTTACTTCACGGAGTTCTTCCAGGAAAAACTGTTCCGGGATGCCCCCGTGGCCATCGATGAAACTCATCGCCGCGTGTGCTGCGCTGTTTATGTCGGTATAACTGCTGTCTCCGCCTGCATAGCTGTAAGCCAAATATTCCAGGGACCCGTCTGTATCAATTCTCAGCAGCGCGGTTTGGCCGTCGGTATAAATTAAGGAACCGTTCATTTCCGTTATCTTTCTGACCATGGACATGTCGTTGAAAAAATCGGAGGCGTACATGTCCACAACCTGCTGGTCATTAATATCAATCTCCTTTTCCGCAGTACCGGCGGGCAAATTAAAAGATCTCATATCCAGTGGGACATAAAAGTTGTCGTTATTGCTGTAACCGATCTCCAGCAATGTCCAGTATTTTACCGGGTCCCTTTCCTCAAGTCTGTCAACCAGCCCGTCAAGCTGTATATCGTCGGCCGGCAGCACCGCTTTGAAAACGGCTCCGCTCTTCCCGTCGTTTATATATATACTCCTGTCGGCTCCAAGGGATATTGTTATCCCCTTAATGCTGATAAAGGGCAAGTCTTCCCCGTCTTCTTTTCCTCCGAAGACTTCCCTGAACAGAGCTGTATCAAAGGCTCCTTTATATTCGACCTCTACTGATTTGCTTGCCTTTGAAGCAGACCATTCTTCCCTTGCTGCCGGGACAAATTCAAGCTCCTGCCCATTGGTAAAAATATATTCCATAATCCCGAACACTTCGTAGTATATATCGGCGAAAAATCTGTGGTTGGAAGAATCGTTTATCAGCTTTGTATGGGATCCTCCGCCAAAGTTAACCACAAGCAATTGGGGTAAAACAAAACTAGACAGGTCATAGTCTTTTTTACTATCCTGTCCAGAAAAGGTCTGATTGGTGGAAATTATTCTTTCTAACGGGACGCTGAGCCACAGTTGAGTAGTAAAAACAAAACTAAGAACTACAAGCCCTACCAGAACCCAGTTTTTTATTCTTTCTTTATTCATCAAGACCAACTCCGACCAAAAAGAGTAAGCAGCATTTCTCATTTAACTATTTTTCTTATCATATCCAGGAAGTTTACGTTCATTAGATTTTGAACCGCCTGCCTGACCTCGTCCTTGCTGGACAGGGTTACCATTCCTTCGATGCTTTCCTCTTCTTCCTGGGGATTAACTGCCTTAATTACTATTTTGTTGACACCGTTTTTAAGCTCCACTTCCTTTGCAAAGAAACCGGTAGGACCTACAACGAGACTGACTTCCTTCTCATCTGGCAGGTATTCCTCCCAGCTGTACACTTCCTGTCCGTCAACCTTCTTTGTCTCCCTGCTGTAAACCCTTATTTCGATTCTGGTGTCTACCTCGGCCCAGCCTGAAATAATCATATTCTTATTTACCGTTTTAACATCTGTAATAGGCTTAATCAGGTCGACAATACGGGGAGTTGCCAACGCCGGCGTAAGCATGTTAAATACAAGTATTAAGCTGACAGCAACTATTAAGCTTCCTTTCCTAAGCATAGGTCCTCCCCCCAGACTATAATTGGAACCGTATGAAAGATACAGTTCCACATAAAAAATTATATCCTAAGTATATTACAACCATGTTACAGAAAAATTAAGATATCCTTACAAAAACAGGGCATTACGAAGGCAGCAGAATTGTAACCGTCGTACCTTTGCCGTGCTGGCTGCTTATTTGAATTCCGCCGTTATGGGCTTCTATAATCTGTTTGGCAATAGAGAGGCCCAGACCGGTCCCTCCAAGCTCCCTTGCCCTTGACTTGTCCACTCTGTAAAATCTTTCAAATATTCTGGGCATATCGCTTTCGGGAATTCCTATACCGTTATCATTTATAACTATACTTACTCTTCCGTCGGAATATCCGGTTATTACCTCAATTTTTCCTTCGTCGGGGGTGTATTTGATAGCATTGCTGATTATATTTAGTATAACCTGTTCTATTCTGTCCTTATCCCCGTTAAACATAGGCAGCGGAGACATTTTCCTTATGGTTAGGGTATGCCCTTTTTGTTTTATCGGGATATCGAGTTTTTTCACAGTATCCTCTATGACTTTTTCCAGGCTGAACTGGGTTTTGTTCCACTCGGCCTGCTGGTAATCAAGCTTTGACAAAAGAAGCAGGTCCTTTAAAAGCCGGGTCATACGTTGGGCTTCGCTGTTAACCACCGCAAGAAAATCACCGGCCAGTTCCCTTTCGTCTACGGCACCCTCCATCAGCGTTTCGACGTAGCTGCGAATGGTAGTCAGCGGTGTCCTAAGTTCATGGGAAACATTTGCCACATATTCTCTCCTTGCAATCTCCAGCTTATGCTGTTCGGTAATGTCCTGAAATACAAGAATATATCCCAGGGTTTTGTTTTGTTCATTTTTAAAGGCTGCAGTTTCCAATTTTAATATGGTATCATCCAACTGGATAATCTTTTCCCCGTTGGTCTGTCGCTTTTTAATCTGGCTAAGGCTCATATCTATATTGACTCTGGAGAATATATCCCCAACCTTTGCCTGATGAATATCGCTGTCGTTAATGCCTAACAGCCTGCTGGCAGAGGGATTTGCATGTATTACAAAACCCTTGTTGTCTATGGCTATTACTCCCTCCGTCATATAGGATAGGATAGCTTCCATCTTCCCCTTTTCACTTGCTATCTCGCCAAGGGTGTGTTTCAGTTTCTGGGTAAGATAGTTGAACATCTTTGTCAGCTGTCCTATTTCATCGGTGGATTTTACCTCCAGCCTGTGGTCAAAGTCTCCCTCCGCCATCTTCTCGGCCTTTGAGGTAACCGCCTTAATAGGGCCGGTAATACTTCTTGCCAGCAAAGAACCCAGTATAACCGTTATAACAAGGGCCAGAAATGTGGCATAGGCCAGTATATTCTTCGCCTTATCAAGGGTCGCCCTAACTCCCGACATGCCCGCCCTCATATAAATTATTCTTTCCACCTGATTTGTATCATTCTTAACCGGGAAAGCATAGTCTAAAATTTGCATTTCTCCGTTTTCGTCCCTGACCACCTCGGTCTCCTTATTTCCGGTAAGGGATGAATGCAAAACAGTAGGCGGATCATTGCCCAGGATATCCGAAATATAGACGTTGTTGGTACCCTGAACGTTGCTGCCTATGACCAGCCTATCAGTGTTAAGTACATAAACCTCTCTTATCTGCGGCGACAGGCTTACTTCATACCATCTCTCAATAATTCTCTGAATGTCCGGAACACCCACAACACTGATGCCCCTTATCTGAAAAGATAAAATCTGGGCCTCCTTGTCCAGAGTCTCAACCAGGTTATCCCTGTGGTACTGCTCCAGCTGTGTAATAATTATGGCGCCGACTATAACCATGGCTAAAAATACCAGCAGGAAATATATGATTACAATTTTCCATTGAATGCTCTTGAACATTCAGCTAAACCCTCCTGAAATAATAGCCTACGCCACGCTTTGTAATAATGTATCTGGGATTGCTGGAATCGTCCTCGATCTTTTCCCTAAGCCTACGTATGGTAACATCCACTGTCCTTACATCGCCATAATACTCATATCCCCACACGTCCTCAAGAAGGGTCTCCCGGGTGAATACCTGCTCGGTTTGGGAAGCCAGGTATTTTATCAGCTCATACTCCCTGAGGGTAAGCTCTATTGTCTTTCCTTCTTTTTTCACTTCATACTTACCGATATCGATAACGATATTGCCTGATTTAATACAGCCGGCAGAATTGGCATCGCTGCCTACGGGTATTTCAGCCCTTCTAAGGTTCGCTTTTACCCGTGCCAACAGTTCCCTGACGCCGAAGGGCTTGGTTATATAGTCATCCGCCCCGAGTTCCAGGCCAAGAACCTTGTCCACTTCCTCTTCCTTTGCTGTAAGCATAATTATGGGCGTCTGCTTATCCTGCCTGATCGTTTTGCATACCGCAAAGCCGTCAATCTTTGGCAGCATAATGTCGAGCAGAATCAAATCCGGGCTGGTCCTTTGGGTTTTATCAATGGCCTCCTGGCCGTCATAGGCCAGTTCAACCGAGTAGCCTTCCTTTTCCAGGTTAAACTTGAGAATATCAGCTATTGGCTTCTCATCGTCTACCACCAGTATTTTTTTGTTCAAAGCCTCATCACCTCAAATAGTTTATAGTTAGTATATTATACTTCCAGGCGCTTTTTCCTGCTTGTATCGACAAATAGCCCCGTTGCCGGGACGCTTGTCCTGCAGTTTGCCGGGACAAATGTCCTGGCAAAAATAAACAGCAATTCCTATGGACATTTGTCACAATTTGGCTAAAATAGTATATAGATAAAGCCCTTATTGTAGATGGGTATCAAAAAATGTAAGTTGTTAAGTAAGATCCCCCAATCAATCCCCAATTTTTTATGCAAGGGTCCCCCAACCCTTGCATATTTCATTTTGTGCCATATTCTAAAAAAGACCTTTCAAACTCCTCAGGGAAATACCCGTAAACCCGCTTGAAGGACAGATCAAAGGACGTATTCTTCTTTAGGGTCTGAAACAATTCAAGGATCTTTCCTCTGTCTTCCTGTTCCATAAGCGCCTTTACCAGCAAAAAAGACTGTTTATATGCAATGAACTGGTCCAATCCCGCAAAGTCTTCGGTCAGCTCTTCAATTGAATAGGGTGGGCGTTTAAATTTATAGTCCTTCCCCCATTCAAACCCGGTATTTATATATTCCTGGTACAGGGCCATACCTTCGGTAAACCACATGGGATAATTGCCCCCGGCCATATCTGCCATTATTAAATGGGTAAGTTCATGTATATAAATACCCTCCTCGGCCGCATCCCCTTCGGGTCCCCATATGCTTGGTGAAAGAATGCTAATGGTTCCTGCATAATAAGCGCCTAAGGTAGTTCCCTGGTAGGGAAGCCTCAAACCTTCCCTCAGCTCGTCTTTGTCTTGATACACGGTTAAGGTAACTTTTTTTTTCGGTTCATACTGAAAGTATTCGGTTACCATTGCAAACTGTCTTTGCGCCTGATCCGCCACTCTTTGCACCACGTCGGCATCCTCTTTTGCAAAACGGATATTGAAGTTTTCGGTTTCCATAACGAAATAACCCGGAGTTAATCTTTGGAGCCTTAATATCTCAACCCTTTCCACTACAACAGCAGCAGAAGATTTTATACTGCTTACGTTTAAAAAAAGCATTACACATGCCAATGCCAGTATAACTGCTGTCCGACCCCTTATGGACCCCACCATGACTGATATCACCTCGAATCGATTATATCAAAACATTATGTAAACTTCATAGGTAATATATCCTATATCCCGCCGAAAACCGCCCTTTCCTCCTCCCTGTGGACTGAGGTGCCCAGCGCTTCGCTCAGCCTTGCGATTTTATCAATAATATATTCTTTTTTTGAATCCTCAGGAATCCGGGGCTGGCATTTGTCATATATATATATAGGATATGCCGTCGTCTCAACTATTTGATTGTCTTGTATGACAATACTGAGGATAATGCTCTGATTGTTATTTTGGTCGTTCTGGTCAAAAATAAAATTTCCCAGGCTGTAAGCAATTGGCTTGCCTTTATAAAACTCAATGCCCTGCAGTACATGGGGATGATGCCCGAGAATTATATCGCCGCCCCAGTCAACTATCTTGTGAGCAAGGTTTTGCTGTGCAGCGGTTATTCGGTTGCTCTCTTCTATTCCCCAGTGAAGCGAGACTACCACAACATCGCACAGCTCCTTCAGTTTTTCTATATCTTCCTTAATAAGCTCTTCTTTCATGGGAGCCGTTCCCGCAATATCCTCGGTTGCTTCAAAGGTCCTTTTGTAGGAAGTGCTCCAGTAATAATGATAGAATTCATTATATGCCAAAAATCCAACCCTGATACTGTTTTTTACCACCACAAGGGGTCTTCTGGCCTGTTCGAGGTTCTCCCCGGCTCCCACAAACCCAATACCTGCCGCTTCAAGGTTTTGTATCGTTTCTAAAAGAGCAGGGGTATCATAATCCAGAATATGATTGTTCGCAAGGGACAGCACGTCAAAACCCGCATCTGTCAAACCCTCTGTCGCCTCGGGGACTGCCCTGAACCATATAACCTTTCCCGGAAGCCTGGTCCCCGTGGTTGCCAGCGTGGTCTCAAGATTGCCGAAGGTTATGTCTGCCGCTGTGGTTATATGCCTGGTGGCATCATAGGGGTGATAGACCGAATTACTGTTCATTCTGCTTCCCACTACCCTGGAAAGCATTATGTCCCCGACTGCTGTCAGGTTGAGGCGCGACGGCTCGGGTTGGGACATCACTTCCCTAGCCGGCTCTTCCACCGGAGAGGATACGTCGGTGCCGTCAATCACCGGCTGGCCGCATCCTGCGATCAGCAAGACTGCTATAACACACACTATTGCTTTTTTGTACATTTTCCTTTTCCTTTCATAAAACTTGTTTATCTTAATTTAACAACAAAGAATATGGTATGTCAATTAACCAATTTGATTGCTGCCGCATAGTATAGATATATGGGTTATTTTCGGGAGTGATTAATTTGAGCGTTATAGACAGGCTGAAAAAAGGAGTTCTGCTGCAGCACAGGATGGATCCCAACCTTAGAAGCATGATGGCCTTTAGAAAAATCCGGCAGGTTTCGGTAATTGTTCAAACGACTGAAGGAATTGATGAAAGGGTTAAAAGATGCATCAGTAAATACGGCGGTAAAATCAGGCAGGAATACCCCTTAATAAACGCATGCAACGCACTGCTGCCTCCGGCAGGGATTAAGCCGCTGGAAGCATTGTATGGGATAAGTTTTCTGTCGCTAAACCACCCCGTTACCGCCCACCTGAAAAACATGACTGCAATTATGGGTTCGGGAATTGCCCATAAACAGAAGCTTACCGGAAGAAATATCAATATTGCACTGCTGGACACCGGTACATACCCCCATCCCGATTTGACAAGGCCGGTAAATCGCATTCTTTATTTCAAGGATTTTGTCAATGATTGTGAGTTTGCTTATGATGACAATGGACATGGAACTTTCTCCGCAGGTATAATCGCCGGAAACGGGTTGACATCAAAGGGCGAATATACCGGTGTGGCCCCCGGATCGCGGCTTATCAGCCTGAAGGTTTTGAACCAAACCGGCAGCGGATGGGTGTCTTCCGTTCTGTCCGGCTTGCAGTGGGTATATGACAACCGGGAAAAATATAATATCAGGCTGGTCTGCCTTCCATTGGGGAATATAAGCCACCTGTCCTTCCAGGATGACCCCCTGTCCAGGGCGGCAGCAGCATTGTGGGATTTGGGTATAGTGGTATGTGCATCGGCAGGCAATAACGGCCCGGAGTCCTGTTGGATATCCTCGCCTGGGATTAATCCGTATATAATTACCGTTGGTTCCTTGCAAAACCGCGGCAGCAGCATTTACCCCGGCTGTCCCGCAAGTCCCTTTTCCAGCAGGGGCTTTACCCGCGACGGAACCAGGGGCGTGGATTTTATTGCCCCCGGAACCAATATAGTTTCCCTTAACTCGGACCCCGCCTTTTACCCAAAATCCCCGCTGGCCTATAGGAATGTACGATTAGACAGCTACTACCGCCAAGGCTCCGGCACCTCTGTTTCGTGCGCTGCGGTTACCGGCACCGCAGCCCTTTTGATGGAAAAACACGGGGGCTTAACCCCCGGCGAGGTGAAATCCCTTTTAAAGCACAGCAGTAAAAGCCTTAACCTTCTTAAGGAACAGCAGGGCTACGGCCTTCCCGATATTAACGCTGTGCTGGAATAAAACAAGAGGGCAGCCGCCCTCTTGTTATTCTTTCAGATAATTAACCGGATTAACCGGGACACCGAATTTCCTCACTTCAAAATGCAGATGTGGACCTGTGACCCTGCCGGTTCTGCCCGACATCGCTATTGTCTGTCCCTTGAAAACCTTGTCCCCTTTGGACACCAGGTTCTGGGAATTATGGCCGTAGTAGGTTTCAAGGCCCTCTCCGTGGTCAATAATCACCAGGTTACCGTAATCCCCCTGTCTGCCCGAAAACTTCACTGTGCCGCCGTCCGACGCCTTAACAGGCGTACCTTCGGGAAGCCCTATATCAATGCCGTTATGGTTTCTTCCCCATCTCCGTCCGAACCCGGATGTAATTTTACCCCTGGCCGGATACGCGAATATACCGGTTCCCTGCCTGGGAGGCGGGGGCTTGGTACCCAGCGCAACCAGCCGTGTAACCGGCTCTTTGATAATGCTTTCCTCAAGTATATCCCTCCGGGCCTCAACTCCGTTTTCTCTCACAATCATGGCCTTTATTTCACGTTCCCCGTATTTCCCGGAAACCTTGACTATGGATTCTCCCTTATAAAACTCGCTGCTTTCCTTATATTCGGTTTCAAAGGGTATATTTTCGTTCAAGGTAGCAATTTCCTCAGTCACTACCGTAACAAAGGGTTTGGGTACAATCATGCTCAGCTGCTGTCCTATCTGCAGCCTTTTGGGGTCTGCGCCGGGGTTTGCCAGTTCAAGGTCCTCCACCGAAATGTTGTTGTTCTGGGATATGGACCACATGGTGTCGCCCTTTTCTACCGTATATATTTTGCTTTCGGTAGTACCGTTAAGCAAAAATTTATATGCATCCTCCGGGTCCATTATGTCCTCAGGCTCCACAGGGTCCTCCAAAAGTTCAACCCTCTCCTTGATACTTATTCCGCTGACGGTCACCCCTTCATCCTTCGGGAAAAAGGACTCCTTTACCCTTTCCAGAAGGTCTTCCGCCTTATCAAGGCCTATTACCGAGAAAAGGGGATTGCCGTCAATACAAAGGGTAATTGCTTTCCTTCTCAGTTCAATATTCCTTCTTAGCTTCTCCTTCAAGCTGTCCCTGTCCAAAAGCATATCCCTGTCTATTTTTGTCTTTTCAACCTTGAGTTCCGCAGTTAATACCAGGTCCCCGTTATCGTCCTGTTCCAGTATTTCATCGCCCAGCTGGTCCATGACCTCAATCGCAACCTGCCTGTCCCTGACTATTCCTATACCGGTTCCGTTAATGGACACCATGTATCCGGTATTGGATATTTTCACATATGCAAATACTGATGCAAACAATGCTAAAGCAGTTACAACGGCTATACCCGTCTTCCTGTCCCCTGCGCCTGACCTGTCTATAAGCCTCATTAATTTTTCCCTTATAGGGCTTTGGTTCGGCGGCTTATCCATTGTTTGTCTCCTTTCCACCATTGCTTACAGGTGCTCTTCTGTCCCGTGTATTCTCCTGTCTAGTGGGAATATTCCTTATCATGCTACAGTTTCCGGTCACAACATAATTATTTGCTTATAAGGCTTTTTTATGCGTTTTTCCAGCAAAAGCTTAAATACCCATAGTTAGCCATTCCCGGATTTGGGCCTCGAGGCTTACAGGACTTATATGCTCAATAACCCGGATAAAATCTTCGGTTGTTGCATTCTCGAAAGCATAATTGCTGTAATAGATTTGCAACGCCCTAAAAAAATCCCCGTCCCCCATTGCCTGCCTCAGATTGTGGAATATCAAAGCACCCCCACAGTAAACAAGGGTATGGTATTGTTCCGAATCCCGGTAATCTCCCAGTTCGCCGTATATATTCACATCATGGTCTTCACTTGTCCGTATATATGTGTCATATCTTTTTTTCACCAAATTTTCCAAAAGCCCCTCCGCTGTAGAAACACCATACTTCTTCTCAAAGTAGAGGATTGTGGAGTATTCGGTTAAACCTTCGTCCAGCCAGGCCTCCGCTGCCTGGTTGCTGCCAACCACGCCATACCACCACTGGTGCGCAGTTTCGTGAGCGGTTATGTATTCAAGGGTAAACAACCCTTCATTATTATATAACTCTTTGCTAATTAAAACAAGATTTGGATACTCCATTC
>CAZVBE010000023.1:0-29992 GCA_964625335.1 uncultured Clostridium sp.
ACTTTCACCGGTTGGATAAATAAGGTTGTAGGCTGCAACCGACGCCCCTGAGCCGGACCCACAGGACCCTTCTTCCTGGCGGTGCTTGCACCCGGCGAAGGGGTGTGGCGCGCATGCTTCAGCCATGCCCTCAATCCTGCCTTCGCTGCCCACGCTTTTCGCGCCGAATGGGAAGCCTTTGTTATGTAAAGTCGCGCGCCTTCTTGTTCAACATCGACAGGGCGTCGACACTAGAATGTTTCTAATTGGTTAGTCAAAACAATACATCGAAATCCTTTCCCCCTATCTTTATTGTCCTTTTCCCGTTAACTAAATCACCTATAATTATTCTTTCACTTGCATAATGAAACATCCTATGATGGTTTGCACAAAGAATAATAACGTTTTCAGGACTTTGTTTGCCGTCTTTAGATAACATTTTTATATGGTGCGCTTCACAATAGTTATTTCCATTGTTCATCAGAAATGAATAATTACATATTTGGCATTTATATTCATATTTTAACTTAAGCAGTTTTACAATTTTTTTATATCGCTTAATCCTATTATTCCGTTCAATTACCGTCTCGTTTTTTGGCACATCAAAATCATCCAAAAAGTCTTTTTCAATTTGCATATCTAAAATGTCGATATCATAAGATTTTATGCTTCCTGTATTTTCTGCAGCTTCATTTTCTTTTTTTTCTAAGAGAATTAGAGAGCCATTTTTATTTAGATATAGTTCTAAAACTTCGCCCAATTCATAAGTCTTATACAATGTACTTTCCATTTTTGCCTCCACAATTCCTACATGTTATATATTTAGGCCCGTCATTATCAAATTGTACCAATATCCAATCTTCACATATTGGAGGTCTTTCCTTACCACAAAAAGGACACGTTAGATGTCCCCTTTTCTTGGGTATAATCTTTTTATTTACAGTGTTGTCTGCATCAAATAATTGTATCAATCTTTGATTAATATCCTCATTCTTAAGGCTGTTACTTTGAAGTTCGATACATTTACGAGTTGATTTCCCCGAGAGTTTTGCAACAGTTGAAATATCTATCCCTTTGTCAAGCATTTCAAGAATTCTTCTTCCTGCAAACAAGTCCGCAGAATGTGTCCCAATTATGTCTTTTAAAATCTTAAAGAATGCTGCATATTCAGTTTTATTCTTTCTTTCAATAGTTTTTTTAATAAATGGTTCCCCATTATGTTTAATAAATAATTTACTTTCTTGAATTGAGTATTGTTCCAAAATGTAATCTCTAATCTTTAAATATATACTAAAGAGGTAAGTTAATCTCTCATCAAGTCCCAGTTCGAAGCCGTTTACTTTGAGTACTTTCCGTTTCATATCAACATCTTCAATGTCCAAAGATATAAGAGTTAAATTACTAAGTGCAAATTTCATAACCAGCATAATTGGTAAAACGGACACGAAACGATAGTATAATTTACCATATCTAACATTTCCATCTTCGATCTCGTTTTTAATCTTGCCTATTTCACCATACAAGTCATTTTCGTTTAGCTTGCTTAAAAAATCTTCAATCCCACTGCACAACTTTTCGTATTGTTCATCTGAAGCACTATTCTTACTTTCAGTCTTTTTCAATGTTGATATGATTTTGTTTGATTTGCTCACGAATTCATTTTTTAAATCTATATTGGTGAATATTTCATTCCTTATTCCATACTCGTCCGATAATGTTTTAAAAAACTGTTCTATGTATGTAATATAATTTCTTGCTGTTATTTGCCCAGTCACTTTATTCCTTGAAATGTAATACTCAAGACTTTGAATAAGATCATCATCATTAAGACAAGCAAAGTATTCATTGTCAAATTTATCAACATCAGAAGAAATACCGTATTTCAAAAATAGGTATTCAATAAATACTTTTCTTTTGGAGTTTGTTTCTTTATCCTTATACTCATTCAAATTAAACTCTGGCATTTAAACACCCCTTTCCAATCACTTTCTGTCAAATAACAATTCTACCCGTACCTGCCTCCGCCGCAGGACGCGGCGGTCAAGCGCGCGATTTTATATAACGTGGCGCGCATTGTCGACGTCTGCGGCCATTAATCGCAACGCGGATTTATGGCCGCAGATGTAGGTTGGAGCGCCGCAGACCCGGAAACCCCTACTTTCCGGCGCGGAGCCGACTATGCGTTGTTAATCGATCGTTCCCATCACACCAGCATTAGCCATGGATGGCGTCGTTGTCTCAGTTATTTGAGCGGTGGGTACTTATATGTTTCTGATCTGCTCTTACCCTCAGGATCTATTATTCCACCTGCAGACTGATCATCCCAAACAAGTCCAATGAAGTCATGCATCTGATAAGATCGTGACCTTCATGGTTATGAACTTCAAGAACTGTCCATTTAACTGGATGATGCGTATCGTAAGTCGTAAATACGTCTTTTGCTCCACTATATGATACGCCCTTGTCGTCGGCGCACGAATCATCATTATTTTTATAAATGTTATAAGTATATTTCAAGTAATCGACGACTTGCTTCAGCAATACGTATCGATACTTCATTTCCCTTTATTACAGCTAACTCATTAAGGCAATACGTTAACTTTCGTTTGAGCTGATCAACCGTCTTTATATCTGAAATAAACGGAGCATCAGATTCTAATAATAATCGGTCGCTAGGAACTTTCTGTACTATCGACCGCCCATTTGGAGAATTAAGCATGTACTCGTTTACCGAGAAAAAACAACCAAGTTCTATGGCTCTATCGAGTTGTTTTAATGTTCCTGAATACCAATGCAAGATACAATTATTATGTTTTGTACAATCGTATCTTTCCAAAATATCCAGTACGTTTTTATCTGACCGGACAGAATGGATTGATATAATTTTCATTGGTGATCTTTGACACCACCCGATAATTTGCGAGAAAACATCAATCTGACGCTCTTTGGAGTGATAAAACTGCTTATTGAAATCCAGGCCAATCTCACCAACAAATCTGGTTGTGCTTATATATTTTTCAATTAAAGCGAGTTCATTGATTTTTTCAAAGACAAGCTGCGGATGTAATCCCAAAGCAACTTGGACATTGGAGAAACCACTAAGCTTTTGCTTTTCAATCTCATACGCCTTTGGCGTTGTTGTCATTGCCAATAGATTGATTCGTTCTTCCAAGGCTGATTTGCTGAATTCAACCATGGATTGCATCAAATCTACATGGCAATGCATATCATAAATATCCATAACCAGTCACCACACAATTTGAGCTTTATTATGCCTGTCTCTCGCTTTCGGTACTTTTTATTATGAAATCATCAACCTCCAACAGTCCTCTCAGGTATACATCCGATAATTCCTGCAGATAAGCGCTATCTCCAGAAAGAGGACCGCTCTTGTGTATTAGAATTTTAGTCCGTTGCGGCTGTTCCTTGATTTTTTTAATAGCAATTTGAAAGGAACGAAGTTGTACTCCTTTGCCTTTTTCATGGCTGGCAGCTATTTGTGAAACGTTGTCTATTAAGTAAGGAGTACTGTCTCCTCCTTCCCTAAATGCCTTGTTCATTGCCGCTCTACGGATGATACATGGAACACAATACCCGCAATGTTGAGGAGCAGCACCTCTCCAACGAGCTTTCTGCGGGGAAGAACATGAAACTGAATCTTGAATCACTTGCAAAAGAAATTCCTTGTTTAAACACTCGTCAGCCATTTCTCCTTTTGTTTTATTCCAATATGGATTTTGAATGGAAAACTCCATTCCTAAGCCTCGTAGCACTTGATTCCACAAATCTAAGTAAAAGGGATGTGTTGTCCGTGTGCTGTACGAACCGATGCGCAGTTCATCCAACGGTACATTTAATGCTATCAAGCCATTTTCGGGAACTTCCAGGGTCGATACTCCCTTCATCCCACTCATGGCAAAGATACCAAGCGCTATGAATAGAAACGACCGGCTTCTCGTTGTGTTTTCATTCCCTCCGCCTGGAATCAGGTTTTTCTCAAAAACCATCCATAAGTCGAGATATAGCGGAGCAAGCTCGATATATTTACCTTGGAAATGAGCTAGCAGCTTGCTTTGGGCATTTTTTGTATGCGCGTCACCCGCATGGCTTATAAGAGCGGTTTTATTATGGTTTTCCAAGTGATTGATCGTCCCGATCAAGCTATCCATTCCGCCAGAAAAAAGGGTAACTGTGTCAAATTCCGGCGGGGGAGTTTCATTTTTAGGTTTCTCCGAAAGTTCCACGTCTCTTTTTCTGAACGATATCGCCCATCTGTCTCCCGTCAGGAAATTTAGCATCCTTATAAGTAATCCTCCAAAAGGCGTCCATTTCTCAAGGTTATAAACAGATATTTCAATGGTGATTTCTCTTGTCCAGCTGTCTTGTGAGTGGAGGTTTCGGGAAATCCGTGTATCGGCAAGATAGACTAATCCCGCGAGGCTGAGAATATCGATTCCATCTTCGGTTGGATATATACCACTCTCCTTAAGCTTTTTCATGGCATGACCTATCCCATATTGAAGGGTGCCATCATCACTCCTGAAAGGTACGGTAACCGCTATGTAATCCGCTTTGTTCGTCGATGCGATTTCTTTATGACCATAATCGCCGACAAGAAGATATTTATTCATGCGCTATTCCTCCAGTTCTGATAAAATATCATAAGCTGTGCGATAGATTGAATCAACTATGACTTTTGTTTGCGATGTATCTATGGAACGGATATCTATATTCAACTTGGAAACCGAATCCGAAACCGCCCCCTTTATATAGTCCTTTAGTTGCCCCTGAAGGCTCTCGACTTTAGCTACATCATCGGGCAAGGCGAATAATTTGTTCCCGATGTCATTTACAAGCCTTTCCTCGATAACATTAGCCATATAGATTTCCGTAAAAGCGAGAAACTCGGGAGGGGTGAGAGATTCAATCGGCTTGTCCTCCCAATCAGGCAATGTGGAAAGCGCTTCGATATAAGAATTTCTGGCAATTCCTTCATCAGTGCTCCCGCCGTCAGGACAAACAAAGTCCATTATACGGAGCAAAACATCAGACGCGCTTTTTCCAATAATATCACCAAGCTTATAATCTCTGCTTGTTTCCGCTACGCCGCGACTTACGAAACTGCTGAATACGGAAACCAAACGGGCAGTGCTGTTTCTTGCCGAACCCAACCGGGTAGTCGCATTTTGCGATCCCCCTAATGAGTGCCGAATGTAATTAGATGTAGCCCTATGTAAATTTCTGCCTCCACTGCCACCGCTATTTACATATCGCGTAAAATTACTGCGAGGAACTGAAAAGCGTTTGGGGTCAGCCGGCTGAGGCTGTTCCGGTTGGGGCTGCGCTGGCTGAGGTTGCCCTGGCTGTTGATCGCCATCATTATCACCCAACCAGGAAGGTACCAGCGGCGTATTGCCGTTTTGTCCACGGTTACTTGTTGATGTTCCCATTTTTCATCCCTCACTTCCGAGTATTATTCAAAGCTGCCTTCACCAAGCCATCACCTTCTTTTGACAGGCTTTCATAATACTTGCTTAAACGTGATTTCGGATTTTCGGCGGTTATGCATTTATCCCATCCGCTGCAAATCCAAACTCCAACTCTCTTACAATCAAACGTTTCAATTAATGCAATTAAGGATGGCTCTAAATCGCTATGCTCTGAAACAAGCGCCTTAATGCCTTCAATACCTTTCGGCATCATAGCAATATCGCCATTCTTAAGAATCTTTGATGATAGGACCTCAAAGACTTTCCTTGCATCTGCAGGAGACAATGCCTTAATCTCGTCATTGGCACTAGCTATATTCATTGTGCCGCCCATGAGTTTACTGATGAGAATCCGTAACTGATCAGATTTAACCTGATCAAAGAAAAAGTCTTCTTTTTCTTTACTGGCGAAAAAGTATGGACGTAAGTCAATTTCACCCAATAAAGGTTCACTGGAAACCCATGAGGTAAAATCCTTATTATTTTCCCATGGTTCTAAGTCTTTGTTTTTTTCAGGTTTTTGCACCACATCCAGAGTTTTCATTTTTTCTGATTTTGGTTTTTCCGTATCCTCAGCCGATGTTTCCGCTTCTTTAGTAGGTTCCAGGAGCTGTGTTTCAAAGGCGTGAAGTAAATCACATTTTCCGTTATCATCTGTTAAAGCGGCTATTTTTTTATATTCGTCTACGAAGAAATATTCCGCGAGCATCATTTTAGCCAAAATGGGGATTTGAATAGAATCTCCAAAACCTCTTGCTTCAGCAATTTTATCCCGCAACAGCAACATGTTGATAAACCGCTTGATTTTTCGCGGATTACCCTGGGTGTTCTTCGCCAATATATCTGCTATCTGATTCGATACGGTTATTTCATTTGATACTGATGTATATTTATCTCCAAGAACTTCCTTTAGCTGTTCAATTGTGAAGCCTAAATTCTCCCACGGCTTCTTCATTTTATCAATCGCGACCGTCAATAGCTTATTAAACTCAGCGCCATCCTCTTTTAAACATGACCCTATCAGAAGTAGAGTCATGTACATTCCGGATTCAATTTCGCCTAATGCGGGGATGCAGAACGGCACTTGAATCAATTTTTCTAAATATCTCTTAGAGTATTCAAACCCTGCCCGGATGTCACCGTCATCAGGTAGATCAGGGAAGTGATTGCGTACTGCATACTCAATCATAGCTTCATCTGCGGCTATAACGAAGGCTGTGGACTTAGAGAACATAAATAGACGAACAGCCTCCAACGTCTCAATTGTAACCTTGGGCAAACATCTGTCTAAATCATCTATGAGCACGACAAGCTTTTTAACCTTTGATTCTTCCAGAAGTTCTTCAAAAGACTTTTGAAATTCCGAGAATTCCTTTGCCAGAGAATTATCTTCAAACAATTTGGCGTCTGTAAGATATTGGCCCACACTTTCAATGGCGGTCGTCACTTTTTCTTTATCGGTTACTGAACCTTTTAGATTATCCATTAAGTTGCTTAATAAGCCAATGGGAGGAATACCCGTAGCGGCAGAAAAGGCCACGCTACCCGCCGTTTTTGCTACACTGAGCCAATTAATATTCTTCCAGAGTTTTTTCAATATGTCCTTTGTTTCTTCAGAGGGTTTTCGCTTTTCTGCCAATTCCGAAATAATCCCGCTCATCAAAGCGATCTTAGCGTCTTCGAATCCTTGATGCTTCCAGCCGTTGAAGCGAATACACTCTATACCATCTTTTTGTCCTGAGAGCTCATCCTCAACCATTGCTAAGATGCTCGATTTCCCAGCTCCCCAATCCCCATGAACCCCAATAGAAATAGGACGGTCGTCACACTCTTTTATAAGCTCGGCAACTGTCTTTGCGATGGCGAGATTGTTTAGCATATCAATTTTGGTCTCATTATCTGACAGAATCATACCGATACCCCCATGTGCCCATTATAAATCTCTCTATATAATCACTAAAGGTAATAATCAATGCCGCACGTTAAATAAAATTTCTACATTATACCATATCTATAGCATTTTACTAAAATATTGACCCATATGATGATTCTTTAAGCCTTCTCTATATGCAACAACATTTCCTATATCCCATTCTACTGATTGTCTTAGCTCAAATAATTCTTCCACTCGTCCCCTGGCGGCTGGACGCCGCCAGGGCTCCAAATGGTGGGCATGTCGATTAACGTGGCGCGGGTTTGCGAAGTCCTTGAGCCTTAGTGCTTGTACTTGGCGAAAGGATTTAGCAAACCTGCTGATAGGCGATGATGCGAGCGCTTTGCGCGAGCTAGCCTATCAGCGGGTGTAACCCGCGCCACGATAGGCAGACCAAGTGAGCGCAGCGAGCAATGTCTGCCTATCTATGTAATTACCGACATCATGTCGCAAAAACATCTCTACAAGTGGTATTAGTAATGCTATGCCGGGAATACCTCCATATAAGTGGTATCTACCACGTAGTGTCGGGAATATCCACTATAGATGATGTTGCTTATATTCATCTACCCCCTGAATAATTCCGTCTAAAGGACTTTGAGCATGCGTCATCCTTATAGTTCACCTATCGTTATATTATCTATTAATTAGATACAATTCTACATATTACCATTCTATTTTGAACAAGTATTTCCTGCTAATACCATATAAAAATTCAATTTTCTATAGTCGTCCCATATATCGATTCTTATTACGTGCATTGAAGACAATGCTGGCTGTCCGGATGCTTCCGGAATGGGTATCCGAATGTGGCTGAAATACGCAGTAAACAAGGCAGTCCACAGTGTAATAGGGATTAACATGGACGGATGCAAAGAAATACTGGGGAATTTTTCTCAAAGTTTTTTCGTTTGCCCCTTTTATACGAACATATATTCGTGTATAATATATTTACCAATATAACCCGTAGTTTGCAGGTTGGCAGGCGGTGTGTCCCCATACCCAATAGACTATCAATCGGGGACATTCCGCAGCAAGGAATACCCATTAAAAGCGGTGTGTCCTCATACCTTATAAGGAGGGTGAAGCAATATGCCGGACAGGATAATAATGCATATAGACGTAAACTCCGCCTTTCTTTCGTGGCAGGCGGTATATAATCTCCAAAGAGGACATCCTGTTGACTTGCGGGAAATACCCTCCGCAGTAGCGGGAAGCCAGGCAACCCGCCATGGAATAATACTGGCAAGGTCGATACCGGCAAAGGAGTGCGGTGTCAAAACCGGTGAACCGGTCTGGGAAGCCAAAAATAAATGCAGACAGCTTGTGCTGGTTCCTCCCGACCACCACCTGTACATGAAATGCAGCAACACCCTGATGGAAGTCTTACGGGAATACTCGCCAAAGGTACAGCAATACTCGATAGACGAGGCCTTTCTGGATTATACCGGCATGGAAAAGCGCTTTGGCGGACCGGTGGCCCTTGCAAACCGCCTGAAAGACAGGATACAAAAAGAGCTTGGTTTTACCGTCAATATAGGTATCTCCTGCAATAAGCTGCTGGCAAAGATGGCTTCGGAATTCAAAAAACCCGACAGGGTTCACACTCTGTTTCCCGAAGAAATAGAACACAAGATGTGGCCTCTGCCGGTGGAAAAACTGTTCATGGTAGGACGTGCAACCACAAAAAAACTCTACAGCATGGGTATATGCACCATAGGAGATCTGGCTCGTATCGACCCGGACCTTTTAAAGCATAAATTAAAGTCCCACGGCCTGCTTATATATAACTACGCACGGGGCATGGAGGATTCGGCGGTCTTCCCCGGATATTATATGCCAATGAAGGGCATGGGCAACAGCTCCACAATACCCTTTGACGTGGAAGATACACATACCGCCCGCCTTATACTGCTGTCGCTGTCCGAAACGGTGGCCATGCGCCTTAGGCATTCGCAAAGCTGCTGCAGCGTAATAGCCGTATCAATAAAATATTCGGACTTTAAGTGCTGCTCTCACCAGCAAAAGCTTTTGACCCCGGTAAACTGTACGATGGATATATACAAAACGGCGGCGCGCCTGTTTAACGAGGCATGGGACGGCTCCCCCGTAAGACATATAGGATTAAGGGTGACCGACCTTGGCAGGGATAACCATATTCAGTGCTCGGTCTTTGACCATCCCTGCCATACCAGAAACCTTGAGCTTGACAAAACGATGGACAGCATAAGAAACCTCTACGGTATAGGGTCGGTAGTAAGGGCGTGCTTCATAAACTCCGGAATATGCGCATCCCTGGGGGGAGCAGGACCGGAAAACTGGCCGGTAATGAGCAGTATATTATAGGAGAGTGCAGCGTATGAAGGTATTAAACAAGCCTGTTGATATGATAGCGGTATTCTACAGTTCGGGTAAGGTTGAGCCTGTGAAGTTCAAATACGGGGATATACCCGTTAATGTACATAAGATACTTAAAAAATACAATGAAAGGCTGGCGGGAAACAGGAGAATATGCTTTGTATGCATCAACGACGGGGCGAAAATGTACGAACTCAAATACGAGGTGGACACACAGGTCTGGTATTTGTTTAAAATGTAGGGACGAGCGGCCAAATCAAAATACGGGATAGGGCTGTATACAGCTCTGTCCCGTATTTTTGCTCACCGGTCCCGTTGGCCTGTCAGCAGCATGAACAGCAGCAGCCTCCGCATTCCGCTTCAAACCGGGTTCCAATGTCTGTCCAGTTAACAAGGTTCCACCAGCTTTGTATGAAATCCGGCCTTTTATTTTTATATTTTAAGTAATAGGCGTGTTCCCAGACATCCAAAGCCATTATGGGTACCACACCGGGCAGCAGTTGATTCTGGTGCTTTTCCACCGTCAAAATGCTAAGCCTTTCATCCTGGCACGAGTATACAAGCAGTGCCCAGCCCGAGCCTTCCACCGCTGCGGCCGCGGCCGAAAATTCCTTCCTGAAGGATTCAAAACTGCCAAAGTCCTCGTCAATCTGCGTCTCAAGCCTGCCCTCCGGCTGTCCTCCCCCATCGGGAGACATGCTTTCCCAGTAAAGGGTATGCAGGAAATGTCCTGCTCCATGAAAAGCCAGTTCCCTTTCCCAATGCTTGATAAGCGCGAAATCCTGTTTTTCCCGCGCTTCCTTTAATTTGTCCAGCGCATTGTTAAGTCCCGTCACATAACCGTTGTGATGCATGTCATGGTGAATCCTGACCGTTTCCTCATCCATATGGGGCTCCAAAGCATTATACGGGTAAGGCAGCTTTGGTAAACTATATTTCATGTTCTCTCCTCCTTGTAATTAAGGAAAGGGGACACGCCGCTGCTAACGCGGGCATTCCTTGCTGCGGAATGTCCCCTTTCTATATAGATTATCAATAACTATTGAAAAAGGTACGACCCTATATCCTCCCAGTTCTTCCTCATCAAATTTTGATACTGGTCGTGAAACACCTTCATATGCCCGGTTTCCCATTCTGACAGGGTCTTTAGAAACTTTCTGACTTCTCCGTCATCCACCCTGGTGGCAGCATATTTGTAGAACATCGAAAAGTCCTTTTCTATCAGATATGCCATCCGTACGATTGTAAGGTCGGATATTCGTTCTTCTTCGTCACCGGTATCGAATGTCCCGGATTCATCGGCAAATATCTTTGGACTCTCCATGAGCTTCTTTACGTCTACAACCCAGGATATCACCTGTATGCTCTCATCCCCTCCCAGGGCATCAAACCTATCCTTGAGTATGTTGTAATGCTCCTTTTCCATATCCGCCAGCTGTTCAAATATCTCCCTGGTTTGGGCGTTTTTTATTTTCCCGGCATAGTACCGGTAGAAATTCTCCCCCTGTCTCTCCATCCGCATAGCAAACTGCAGTATCTTCCTTATATTGTCTATATCTGACACCTCCCTTAATCATTTGTTTTATTTGTACCCTTGTTTAAGGTTTTAAAAACATACCATGTAAATAAAAAAACACTGCACCAATCGTGACTGCAGTGTTCGGAACCTGTATGAGTTTTTCCATACTTTTTCTTCATTGCAATAAAGCTTATAATACTTAAGACGCCACTAAATCTCTGCTGTCTAATGCTCCATACTCCCAGGTGAATCCTTCAAACACTTTCTCTTTTGTTTCTATACACAATAAATCAGTAGGCCTTATAAATTCCGGGGGATTTTGGCTGCTTAGAATATTACTTTTGATAAGCAGCTCTGAAACAAACTGGGAACAAAAATAATATTTTTCCCTTTTCATCGAGATTTTCATCCCTGCGGTAAACAGGCCGAAAAAGTTATATCTGAAAGACTCCCGGGCTGCTAAAAACCTTGACAGCTCGTTAACCAGAATATCATACTGCTGTTGGGTGATTCTAATCCTATACACAATGCACTCACAGTTCTTATTCTTTTTAAAAATGCCAAAACTAAAATTCTCTTCCACAAACCCTCCGGAAAAGGGATTATCAGCATGGATCCGTCCGAAGGAATACATGGATTTCAGACTGCTGTCAAGGCTTATCGACGCATGGACATATTTTGATTTAATAAATAGTCTTAACGCCCTGGACAACCATGTCCCTGTTTTCGAAAAAACCAGATAGATATACCTGTTGTTTTGTGTCTTTTCCATTGTCTTATTCCCCGCTTTTTCTACGATTGGTTCCGGTAAGCACGAGGAACAGAAACAATCCAATACCCGCTAATGAGAACACCATCAACGATCCGATTGCTATAAACATCTCACCGGTGGCATAACGCGTTATTGTTGCTGAAAATATACTAAAAAGCAATATCCCGGTTGACAGGCCATAAAACGCGGCTCGTATTCTGTTCATTGCATATTTCCTGCGGGTTTCTCTGGTCAGTAAGCTGTAGGTTATCAGCGCCCCGCCCGCTACCATGAATATTCCGGTAGAAGCAACGCTCACCGCATCCAGCCCCATAAAGTGTAACATCAAAGATGTAAATATTCCAAATAACGTAAGCAACACCCCGGCTATTATCCCGGCAGTCGAAATACGTGTTGTCATGGTGGAATGGACCGACTGTCTTGCTTTGTCCTGTCCGAGGCTTCGCATATCATCCACCAGTCCGCTTAAATCGCCCATTGAAATCACCGACTCTTTAAAGGCCTGATCGTCATCCATACCCCTGGCTTTATAATCCGCCACCTTTTCCTTCATATTTGTGGTGAGTTCTTCCTTCAGGTCAAACAGCTGCTGACTTGCTCCGATACCCGCAAACAGGTTTTCGATATATGCTTTTACCTTTTTATCTATAAAATTTTCATTCTTTGCCATCACTAACCCCTCCTTTGATAAGCCTATCCAGAATACCCTTTGCGAAGTCCCAGTCCCTTTTGCTTTGCTTATAAAGCTGTTTGCCGCTTTCGGTGATACGGTAATATTTCCGCCTTCCACCCTGGGTTTCATCTCCCCAATAGGAGACAATATGGCCTTCCATCTCTAACCGCCGAAAAGCTGTATATAGGGTTGCTTCCTTTAATTCATACTGGTTATCGCTTAATTCAATGATTTCTTTGTATATCCCGTATCCATAACTGTCGGCCTGTCTAAGCACGTTTAAAACTATTGTGTCGGTATGGCCCCTTATTAGATCCGTTGATATTGTACTGTCCATATGTTCTCGCCTCCCATATTATATATTAAACCGCATTACTATGTCTGTCAAGGTACTATGGCAAAAATATATTGTGCAAGTTTCTACACAGTAAAATCCCTCAAAAAAAGGAGGGCCGGTATTAAGTTTTACAAGGGATATGAGCCTGGAAGCGTTAAATAAGACAATCAAAAGTTAAAGTGCTGCCTGTGATTATAGCAGCACTTTAACTTTTTTTTACAGCATAAATCCATTTTAGAAACTAAATGCCCGCCTCGTCAAGCCTGTCGAGGTTATAGGCTTTGATAATATTCATTAATTTAACCGGATACTGGGAATCGGTGGCATATCCGGCCCTTCTCAATGCCCAGGCGCCCTGGGTACTGTCGTGCATCACTTCCCTGAAGGGTTGGTATCTGTCGGCAGTGAGCAGCAGATTTTTATGATCCGCCCAGCTTTCGTCCACATTGCTGTAAGCCCGGAAATTTGCATCAACACGGAAGGTCTGACCGTTATACTCTTCCCAGGTGTTTGAAATCACCGAACCGGCGGGACCTGTCCCCTTTATGCCGAACAGGTTGTTTGAAAAGTTACCTGTATATTTGTCAACCGGAACACTTTGGCCCCATCCGGTTTCCAGAATGGCCTGGGCTGTCTGCAGCGCTGCAGACATACCGGTTTTCTGCCATGAATTACCGGCTAAACCCGATGCCAGCTCTAAAAATTCATCCTTCTCAACCACCGGCTTGGCAGAGTAAAGGGTGCCAAGGTATATCCGGAACGGGACTTCCTCGCTGGCAATCTTAGCTCCCGAAGCCAGCACTCCCTCGGCCTGAAGCTTCCATTCACCCTGGTCTCCCCCGGCCGGCGTCCAGGAGTACTTTGCCCCGGCATCCTGCCCTTCGGCAATAACCCTTCTTGCGCCTGTCCGGGTATCAATCAGAACGTATTGGACGCTGTCCAAGGTGGTATTGCTTGCAACTGTCAGTTCAACCGGGCCGGTCACCACCTGCTGCGGGCCCACGCCTTCCAAAAGCAGCTTTGGCGCACCTGTAAGCTTCACACTGACGCTGTTGCTTGTATGGATAACGCCGGAGGTATCCTTAACCCGAACCAGCAGCTCTTTGGTTCCGGTCAGCTCGGTACCGGGGAACCACCTATGACTGACATATCCGACCTTCGCCAGCACCTCTTCCTTTCCCGTCTGCGGGTCTTTCATCACATATTCGGTTTCGCTTACCTGGAAGTTCCGGGACACCGATAACGTAACCGGCTTTTCCACAGTACTGCCATCGCTGACTCCCCTTATCTCCAGCCTCTTTGACACATCAACCCTTGCGGGTATCTCCTGGCCGGCATAGGCCTGTCCCAACCTGTCGTAGGCTGTCACCCTGAAGGTAACGTTTCCGTTATCCTCAAACATGGGCGACCATGTATATGGGCCCTGGGGATCCATTTCTCCGGTGGTAAACACTTTGTCCTTATCATGGTTTGTAATCTCATACTTGACATGGGCAGCAACAAAATTCAAATCAGCTCCCAGTGAAACCGCATCTCCCACAACCTGGCCTGCGTCAAGCCCGGTTAATTCCACCCTGGGCTCTGCCGCCAACTGCACCGGGATGGCTGATCCGGCCACAAAGGCTCCATTTCCGTCGTACAAAGCAGCGACAAGGACCTTCTGCCCACTCTGCTGCACATCCGGAAGATAAGTATATTCTCCGGTTATATTGCTGCCCCTGGCAACAACCGCTCCCCGGGCGGTACCGGGATCAAGCAGCAGGAACTTTATCTCGGCAGCGCCCGCCGGCACTCCGCCGGGAAAGGCTGCCTGCAGCTTTGTTGTCCCTGTTATAACCTGCCCCGGCCGTACAGAGGCAATTTGCATATCATAGAAGGGTGTAATGCTTGCAACCTTTGAGGAATCGATATATACAGTCCTGCTGGAATCCTCCCAGGTTATATCTACCCCTAAAGCGTTGCTCACCAAGCGAAGGGGTACAAAGGTACGGTCTTCGATTATCAGTGGAGCCACATCGCTTATATTATAGGTTTTCTCCCCTGTGTTATACTCAACAAGACGGCTGTCAATACGCAAAAGCACCGAACGTTCGTCCTTTACTATATGTACCGTTCTGTCCTGTTCGTTCCACTCCACCTGCGCGCCCAACTGCTCCATAACAACACGCAGCGGCACCAGTGTCCGGTCATTGTGTATAAACGGCTGCGGCGTAGTCTCTACACTGTCACCGTCAATAACAAGCTTTATATCGGTGGCAGCCAGCCCCGGGGAGAAATTCCATTGCAAGAAAGCCAGTGCAACTAATAATAAAACAGCCAGAAATCTGCTGCAGTTCTTATACTTCATATACATTTCCTCGACACCCCTTTATCTAATGTTTAAATATATTATAATTATACTTTTTATTTGACGTGTTGGGTAGACGGATTGTTCCCTGTTTTATAAGGTAATACTAAACATAACTGTATGAAATAACCCGGCTTACCAGTTCCGCCGGGTTATTTTGTATCTTTATCTTCTATATCCTTTCCCTTTCTTCAAAATGGGTGTGAAGAAGCCGGCGGGCCTTTTCCCCGAAGGGTTCGCCCAGATATCTTCTGTACAATTCCAATACTTCAGGGTTCTCATGGGACTTCCTAATTTTCTTTTTTCTATCCTCCCGGTAAATAGCCTCTGCGCGTTTTTTGATTATCTCATCGTTGCCGTGGTGGTATGGCTGTCCTCCCCCTCCGATACAGCCGCCGGGACAGGCCATGATCTCTATTGCATGATAATCCGCCTTTCCTTCCCTTATTTCCTCAAGGATAACCCGGGCGTTTCCCAATCCGCTGGCAATACCAATCTTAAGCTCCTGATTGCCTATTTTAACGGTTGCTCTTCTAACCCCTTCCATTCCCCGCAGCTGCTCAAATTCAACGTTTTCTAATGTCTCGCCGGTAATCCATTCGTAGGCCGTACGAACTGCCGCCTCGATAACACCCCCGGCAGTTCCGAATATAACCGATGCGCCGGTGGTTTCTCCAAGGGGCTTGTCAAATTCACTGTCCGGAAGCCTGTCAAACTCTATGCCCGCTTCTTTTATCATTGCCCCCAGTTCCCTTGTGGTTATAACAATATCCACATTATTATTCTCATCCTTGGTAAGCTCGGGCCTTTTTGCCTCTGCTTTTTTTGCAATACAGGGCATGACGGATACCACTACGATATTATCAGGGTCCAATCCTTTTTTCCCGGCATAATAGGTTTTGACTATGGTTCCAAACATAATATGCGGTGATTTGCAGGTGGACGGCACATGAAGGAGCTCCGGAAACTGGTGCTCAATGAATTTAACCCAGGCAGGACAGCAGTTTGTCAGTATGGGCAGTGTTTTATTGTTTTTAATCCTGTATATCAGTTCAGACGCTTCCTCCATTATTGTAAGGTCGGCGCCGAAATCGGTATCAAATACCGAAACAAAGCCCATGCGTTTGAGTGCTGTTACCATTTTCCCCGTAACAACCGTTCCCGGCTCCATCCCGAAAAGCTCACCCAAAGCTACCCGAATGGCAGGGGCTGTTTGTACCACGACATGCTTGTCCGGATCGTTCAGCGCTTCCCACACCTTGTCCACATGGTAGCTTTCAGTAAGGGCAGCCGTGGGACATACCTGTACGCACTGTCCGCAATAGGTACAGGACGTTTCCACCATGGGAATATTGAAGAACGGGCCTACAAAGGCGTTAAATCCCCGCCCGATTCCCGATAGTATGCCGCAGGTCTGTACCACATTGCAAGCTGTCTCGCAGCGCCTGCAGTAGATACATTTGTTCGGATCCTTAACGATGGCATCACTTGACAAATCCTTGGGGTAATCCATCCTTTCCCCTTCCCACCGAATCTCCCTTACATTAAGCTCATCTGCAAGGGCTTGAAGCTCGCACTCCAGGTTTTTGGGGCAGGTAAAGCATTCGTTGGGGTGATTTGATAAAAGAAGCTCTACCGCCATCCTTCTCGCAGTAATCGCCCGGAGCGTATCGGTGCGGACAATCATTCCCTCATAGGCCTTGGTCACACAGGCCGGGACCAGCTTGCTTCGCGTGGATTCACCCATCTCCACCATGCACACCCTGCAGGAAGCTGTTTTATTATGAAGCTGCAGGTCGTGAAGGTCCAGATGGCATAAAGTCGGAATCTTCACGCCAATTTTGTGGGCTGCCTCTAAAATAGTTATCCCCTCAGGCACGGTCAGGTCCTGGTCGTTGATTTTTATCTGAAACGTTTTTCTGTCCGTATACTGTTTTTGTTCTTCAGCCATTGTTTCTCCCCGCTTTTTATTAAGATTGTATCCCTGGTTTGTTCTTAGCCGTGTATTTCCCTTCTCCCCGGGGGTTGTCCTGGTCCGTGATAAAAGCCAAATACTCATCCCAGAAATATTTCATGGTACTTATAACCGGATTGGGAGCAGTCTGGCACAGACCGCACAGGGAGCTGTCCTTAACCATATAGGCCAGCTGTTTCAATGCATCCAGATCCGCCATGACCGCTTTGCCATCGGTTATTTTTTTAAGTATTTCAAACATCCTTCTGGTACCGATCCGTCCGGGGCCGCACCTTCCACAGGCTTCATCCATGGTAAACTCTAGATAAAATTTGGCAATGTTGACCATGTTGTCATCCTCATCCATTACAATCATTCCTCCGGAGCCCATTATGGATCCTCTCTCCAGCAAACTATCATAGTCTACCGGTGTATCCAGGCCCTCTTCGGTAATGACGCCCCCCGATGGTCCTCCGGTCTGTACCGCCTTGAACTTCTTGCCCTTGGGTATCCCCCCGCCGATATCGAAAATGATTTCGCGCAGCGTAATACCCATGGGTACTTCCACAAGACCTACGTTGTTAATTTTTCCGGCAAGGGCGAATACCTTTGTCCCTTTGCTCTTCTCAGTTCCCATAGATGCGAACCATTCTGCCCCCCTGGTGATTATAGAGGTTATATTAGCAAAGGTTTCAACATTATTCACACAGGTCGGATGCCCCCAGTACCCTTCCACGGCGGGGTAAGGCGGCCTGTAATTGGGTTCCCCCCTTTTTCCCTCGCATGAATTTATAAGCGCTGTTTCCTCTCCGCATACGAATGCTCCGGCCCCGTATTTTAAGTCTATGTCAAAGCAAAAATCGCTTCCGAAGATATTCTTGCCCAGCAATCCAAGCTCTCTTGCCTGTTTTAACGCAGCATTCAGCCGCGATATAGCAAGGGGGTACTCGGCCCGGATGTATATTAAACCCTTATCGGCGCCTATGGCATACCCTCCAATGGCCATTGCTTCCAATACGCTGTGGGGATCGCCTTCCAGTATGCTTCTGTCCATAAATGCTCCCGGGTCGCCTTCATCGGCGTTACAGATAATAAACTTCACGTCGCTTTGCTGTTTTTTTGTGATTTCCCATTTCAGCCCTGTGGAAAACCCACCGCCCCCACGTCCGCGGAGCCCTGAGCTTTTAACCTCTTCTATGACCTGGTCCCCCGTCATTTGGGTAATGACTCTGCCCAACGCCTCATACCCGCCCCGTGCTATGTATTCATTGATATCTTCGGGGTTTATCAGCCCGCAGTTTCTAAGGGCAACGCGCAGCTGCTTTTTATAAAAGGGTATGTCCTCCTGATTTTTTACTATTTTCTTTTCCTTTGGCTCCACATATAAGAGCCGTTCCACTATCCTGCCCTTTATAATATGCTCATCGATTATTTCCTTGGCGTCCTTTGGACCGACCCTGACATAGAACACGTTGTCCGGTTCTATCTTAACAATGGGACCCTGTTCACAAAATCCAAAACATCCTGTCTTAATCACCTGTACCTCTTGGGCGTATCCCCGGGCTTTTATTATAACTCCCAGATTCCTAAGTACTTTTTCACTCTCATTCGCTAAGCAGCCTGTTCCGGTGCAGACCATTATATTGGTACGGGCACTTGTCATGACTATCCTCCTCTCCTATGGTCTTTCAAAATCAACGTGCAAAGTCAAATCCTCCACCGGCTCTCCGCCCTTAATATGCTTTTCCAAAATCTTATCAACTCTGTTTCCCTTAACATTCCCATAAAGAACGGGCTTTTGACCGGGAATATTCACCTGAACGGTGGGCTCCGAATGGCAGTATCCTATGCATCCCACCGGTACCACCTTAACATTATCCAGTTTTTCCTTTGCCAACAGCTCCATAAACCTGTTGACCGTTTCCCTTGCCCCTGAAGAAATACCGCAGGTGGCCATTCCAACCAGTATCTCGATCTTATCTCCCTTCGCTTCTCCGTCTTCTCTCAGACGTATCCTGTCAACGTGCTCTTCTCTTATTCTTCTTAACTCATCCAGGGTTTTTATAGTCACTGCTGCTCCTCCTGACTACGATATTCTCCTATGATTTGGTCCAGGTCTTCTTCCTTCACACGCCCGTAAACCTTACCGTCTACCATGACAACGGGCGCAAGCCCGCACGCCCCGATACACCTCACGTCCTTCAGGGCAAAGAGCCCATCCTCTGTTATTTCATTGGACTCAATGTTGAGTTTTGCCTTGAGCTTTTCGATAATCTTATCCGCCCCTCTTACAAAGCAGGCTGTACCCATACATACGCTAAAGGTATGCTTTCCCCCGGGCTTTGTAGTGAAGTTTGAGTAAAAGCTTACCACACCGAAAACCTCTGCGCCGGGAATACCCAGTTTTCTAGCTATGTACAGCTGTACATCCCTGGGAAGATATCCGAATATGTCCTGGGCTTTATGAAGTATAGCTATCAATGCCCCTTTTGTGGTTTCCATGCCGTCAATAAAGGCTTCCAGCTCATCAAACTTTTCCTTCGGCAGATCTTGGCCGGGGGATTCTGTTACGCTTATAGTTTGCGGTTTTGTCATATATCGGCCACCCTTTCATAACCGGCAAATGTATTATTGGTTTTAGTTTTCCATTTAAGTTGCTATTTACTACTTAATACCTGAAATTTATAAAAAAAACCGAGACCGATTATAATATTTTACCTGCAATTGGGAGTAACCAAACAACCGGAGCCCCAGGGCTCCGGTTGTTCGGTTACTATGTTTCTTTCTGTCTTTAATATATTGATTAAGCAGCTTTCCCCTCTTCTTTTCTTTCCTTAATGCTAAAAGATAAAACTAAACCAATTGCGGCAGCTATGGCAGAAATAATAAACGTGTTTGTGAAGCTTCCTGCCAGTGATTTAATGAAGATGCCGGATAATGCGGCAAGTCCGTATGCTTGATATACTACACCGTAGTTGGATGCATATCTGAATGAACCAAATTCTTGATTTGTGAATGTTGGGAATAATGCTAAAAATCCGCCATACCCAACAGCAACACCAATCACGCCAAAATAGAATGCTGCTTTAATGCCGGTTAAGAAGCTTAACGCCAACAATGAAGCGATTGTAATCACAAATATTACCTTTAATGTATTTAATATACCAAACTTATCAGATAAAGTTCCAGATACCAGACGACTTCCAGCATTTGAAACTGCAAGTATAGAAATAATAGCAGTCGCAGCTGCTCCATTAAGACCAGCGACTTCAATTCCGATATTTTTAGCGGCCCCTAAAACTAATAATCCGGGAATAACTGCCAGCCAGTACATAAACCAGGTTATACGGAATTTTGAGGTTTTCATCATTTCAGAAGTAGTATAATCCCCTTCTTCTTTTTCAGTTGCTTTCTTTACAAAACCCTCTGGATTATTTGTAAATATTGCTCCAATCAAGATTAATGACATGGAAATCAAACCCAGATTCAAAAATGCACCCGACACATCTGAAACTAACAAAAGCCTGGAAATAACTTCTTTGAAAATAATACTCCCCCCACCAAAGATGGCCACTGATAATCCAGTAATCATACCTCTGTTTTTAGGGAACCATTTAATTAGAGTAGAAAGTGGACATACATATACAAAACCAACTCCCGCACCAGTTAACACGCCATATGTCAAATATAACATAAATGGAGAATTTACGAACGAAGATAAAATTAATCCTCCTCCATATAATAACCCGCCAATAATAAGTGCTGGCCTAGGCCCTTTCTTATCTACTAATCTTCCTGAAAAAAGAGTACTGAATGCAAAAACGAATTGCGCAAGGGCATAAGTTAACAGAATTTCATTTGCTCCCCATCCTCTTTCATTTTGAATAGCAGTTCCAAAGATACTCCATGCATAAAGACCTGCTATTGTAATCTGAGCTAGTAAGGCTCCTACTAGAACTAAATATCTATTCTTTACATTAAGCATTTTGACCTCCTTTGATGATTTGCGAAAATCCGAACGCCGCATCATTGCAAAATAATAGCATACAGAATATTAATTTGCAACAGTTTTTGACACATCGTTACATTTTTCGACAAAAACGCAGGGGCGATTCACTCGTAATCTACAATATAGAGGCTATACCAGTCGATAATAACAAACAGATACATGAAGCCCTTCTGCATTAGGCTAACTGCCCGACCTTATGCTCAAGCTCTGCTACATGCTGTCGCTCTGACTCTAGTTTTTTTCCGGCTTCTGAGGATCCTTTCTTGAATAGCTCATTGTCCCGGTTTACGAACTCCTGCTTCCAGCGACTGACCATGACTGGATTGACACTATACTTGGCGGCAATCTTGCGACGATTTCAAGAACAGGGGTGTGCAACAGGGTTAAGGGTTGTGCAGATTCCTTCTATGCGTTTTATATATAAGCTCATCTCCAGGAGCAAAAAAATCTTTTCATGGGGTTCTATTATTAAAAGAAGGTTATTAAAAGAAGACACTTGAAATATTCATATTATATTGAAGTATATTTATGCTTATGCTATATTATTAGGTGTTCAACCTAAATCCTGTGTAAACCACGCAAGAAAAGAATTTTCATATTGACGTGGATTTCAGGGAATATTATTAATTCGAGCTGGATCATCAAATCATGCCAGCGGGAAAGGGGTGTGTTTTTTGACAAGAACACATGCATTGGAGATTGCGGCAAACCGGGAGGTTTGTGCGGAATAGTCTCCCCATGACCTCCCAAAAGGATCATATCATGTTTAGGATATTTTGACCTTTAGGAGGAAAATAAAATGAGCTATCCAGAAAAAAGAATAAACCGATTTCAGGGCAATCCTTGCTATGACAGCTTCATCTGTAAAGCATGTGGCAGAGTTGTGGCACCGGAAGACTCCGGCACAAGACACCGGAACCATTGTCCCGATTGTTTGTCAAGCCTTCATGTGGACGATGCACCGGGAGACCGTGCAGCTGATTGCTACGGAATCATGGATCCAATAAGCGTTTGGGTAAGAAATAAAGGAGAATGGGCCATCATCCACAGATGTACCCGTTGCGGTCACCTCGCTTCCAACAGGATTGCGGCGGATGACAACCAGGTCAAACTGATGTCCATATCCTTAAAACCTTTGGCATCCCCACCGTTTCCTATCGAAGGACTGGCAAAATCCTTTGAAATTCCTTCGGCAGAAAAGGTGGGAAGGTGATGAATGATGGTGATCGTGCTGAAATGTTATTGAACAACCATGGCATGGATGACCTTCGCAGAAATGAAGCGACAGGTTTTCCAGACCTGCATTTGGGTAGGGTCGTATCGCAGGAAAAAGGATATTACCGCGTCATGTGTGCAGAGAAAGAGATCATCGCTAAAATATCAGGCAAAATGCGATTCCAATCCAAACGATCATCGGATTATCCGGCTGTTGGTGACTTTGTTATGCTGGATCGCCCCCATGACAATAGTGGGCATGCCATCATCCACCACATCCTTTCCAGAAGGAGTCTTTTCATTCGCAAAGCCGTGGGTGGGCAGAGCGATGCGCAAGTGGTGGCAGCCAATATCGACATGGTGTTCATCTGCATGTCCCTCAACGAAGATTTCAATCTCAGGCGTCTTGAACGCTATCTGGCCCTTACTTGGGAAAGTGGCGCGACACCTGTGGTGGTTCTGACAAAGGCCGACCTTTGCGAAGATGTCGTGAGGAAGGTCCATGCTGTCAACAGTGTGGCATTGGGAGTCGATTTGATTGTCACTTCTGCAATGGATGAGGACAGTTATAAAGACATTGCTGACACTATCCAACCTGGTAGCACCGTTGCCTTGATTGGTTCATCGGGTGTGGGCAAATCCACCCTTATCAATTGTCTGTTGCACGACGAACGGTTGCCGAAGAAAGCAATCAGGGAAAAAGACGGTCGTGGAAGACATACGACGACTCGGCGGGAACTTTTCCAGCTCCCAAACGGAGGCATTGTCATTGATACGCCAGGGATGCGCGAGATCGGCATGTGGGAATCCACAGAAGGCATTGACAAGACCTTCTCCGATGTGGAAACATTTTTGGGAAATTGCCGGTTCAGCGACTGCACCCATACTTCCGAGCCGGGGTGTGCAATTCATGAAGCACTTGAACAGGGAGAACTTTCCCATAAACGATGGGCTTCTTATAGGAAACTGATGGTTGAGACAGCGTATCAGGACAACAAGAACACCTATCTCGTTGAGAAAGAGAAGAAGTTCAAGGATATCGCCAAACTTAACAAACAAGGAATAAGGAAACAACCATGATTTTCGAAAGCCATTGTATGTAGAAGCATCTGCATACAGTGGCTTTTTTGCGAAGGGACGGAATTGTTCTAAGTATCTAGTACAGGTTCATAACAGTCTTCCGGGCTAGTCGGCAGTTCGCAATCACCGCAGACAATCTTCCAGGACTGCGGTACAGGATACCCTAAACCACTTATCCATCCCATCCGTTTCTCTGTTTTTAACAAGACTATTACGTACTCAACGTGGGTTGAGAGGACAGAACGAATGTCTTTTGACCTGTCATTTCTCGGAAACATATCCACGGCATTTTTAACACTATCGGTAGGCGGAAACATATCCACTACATTCTTATAATATGAATGATGTGACATATGAACCACCTAAGATAATACTCATAATCTTTTGTGATATCAAGAACCAAGCCTTTCATCGAAATCTTCTAATTTTTTAAAAACACCCTTTACCCATTCCTCGTTTTCCCATAAATTAGGATCATTTATCTCTCTTTCCGCTGGATGACCTGTGGCAAACGTATCCACTCCGTCCTTACTTCCGAAGTACAAGTCAACAAGCTTTAAAGACTTGTATTCGGTGGTTATTAGCATTTTACATCCCATTCCTGAGCCCTCAAATTCATATTGCAACTCAAGATAGCAAAGGTTATCTTCCATGTGTTGTAACTTAGCTTGGTTAAACTCATTTTTTAACCCAAAATTAATAGCATTGCCTCCTAGTAAATCCTGTTTTTGTGTTAGCTCCAACATTTTGTCTGTGAATTTTAGTAGATTTTTCTTCGAAATATATTTTTCAAAGGATACTTTCTTTTGCTCTGCAACTGCTCCGTTAAATAAGTTTATAAATGCCTTCCCAAACTCTACAATCGTTTCATCATCAGCATTATAAAGGTTTTCTCCCTCGATAGAAAAGTCTTGGTTTACAAGTTGATTTAGTACATTCTCCGTTGATTGCTCTCTTTCAAATAACACCCATTTGTTATTAATCAAAACAACAATATTCTCCTCATAGTAAGCATATTTTGAGCCTAATGAGCCAAAGTTTGATTGACCTTCTTCAGTTGGCTTTTCAGACTGGTCAACCAAAGAGCTGATTTCTCCAATAATTGCACTATCATCAATTTCAACCGGAACTTGTTTCCCGGTATCCAGATATAAAATACCATTGACCATAATCATCAGTCGCCTATCGGATAAGCTTGCTTTTATATCAAACAACCTGGATACCATATCTCCTCGTACATATGACAATGTACCAATTGTTCCATCTTCTGTATGGAGATATCCGTATTCGCCTGTGTCAAATCGGACTGCAAGGTGGCTGAAATTGCCAAGCTTTGTTGAATTAATCACTTCTTCTATAGGAACAAACTGGTCTCTAAATGAATCCTTCATTGGCTTATAAGTAGTTTCCTGCAAAGTATTATCCGAAACGGTGTATACAAACATATTTTCACTGCCTATGGGGTGTAATTGCACCGTATTACCATCTAAGCTAACCGAAACATCACAATAATTGTCTCCCTGCGTTTGATGGCAGTTTATAGGCTTTAAATCTAAGCTTCGGACAATTTGAAGAGAATTAAGATCATATACAAACAATCCAAAATAGTCGTGGAAAATTACTATATCATCAGAAGCATAGTCCAACTGCACCATGTCAACTCCTACGATTTGTTCAAGAGAAAACTCTGGCGTCGTAGGTTTAATAGTTGCAGCTTTCGGATTTGCCATCAGTCCAGCCACAACTGCTATCACAATAATAATTGAGAAAACAATTACCCAAAACCTTGGCCTTTTATAATTCAACACATTCTTTATCCGCCCCTTTACATTTCCCTCGCCAAAGGCAAGAGGACTTCCATTAAAAATATGCCTTCCGGTAGTTAGCGACAATAACGAATTAGCATAAGGTTTTTTGACATCTTCATTTATTTCTTTCAATACTCTTTCGTCACAAGATAGCTCCATATCTGCACTCATTAACATAAACGCAACCCACACAAAGGGATTAAACCAATGTATGGACAATATTATGAAAGCTAATGTTTTAATGATATGGTCTTTTCGATGGATATGGGTCTGTTCATGAAGGAGAATATAATTTCGTTCCTCTTTACTCAATCCAACCGGTAAATATATCTTGGGGTTTATTAATCCAAGCACAAATGGTGTTTTCAAATTCTTAGCTTCGAAGATATTCTGCTCTATTAACTGTGCACTTTTAAGTTGTCTTTTTAATCGGAAAACGGACACTAAACTGTAAATAAGTAATACCATTATTCCTAAAATCCAGATGTAAGCACCTATTTCTATATAGATCTGCAATGGATTTACACTCGCCCCAATAGTCGGTACGGGAAGTGACTGGCTTACAAATGTATCTACTACTTCTATCCCACTATTAATCTGTGGACTTTGCTGATAGATGATATCATGGGGGATTGGAACAGAATTTGTATTCCGTGGCATAAGACTAAATATGCTTTCAAAGGAGAATGGAGTTATAAGACGAAATACCACCACACTCCATAAGGCATAGGAGATGACCTTGGGAGCTTTTTTGAGTAATAGCCTGACAAGCATCACAAAGAGGATTGCATAGCTTGCCGTAAGACTCATATTTAAAACAGAAAGAAATAGTTCACTCATTGCTACGCCTCCTTGTGCTCATCAATCAATTTTTTCAACTCTTCAACTTGGTGTTTACTTAATTTTTTTGTTCCAATAAAAGACGTCAGAAATTTCGGCAAGGACCCTCCAAAGGTATCCTCAACAAAACGTATACTTTGCTTGGCATAATATTCATCCTTTGTAATTAGAGATGAAACTACAGCATTTTCATTTTGAAAAATACCCTTTTCACACAACTTTTTCAGTACTGTATATGTTGTGGACTTTTTCCAATTCATTTCTTTTTCACTTAGTTTCACAAGATCGCCGGAACCAATCGGCTCGTTCTGCCAGATTATTTCTGCAAACTTTTCTTCAGTTTCTGCGAGTTTATAATACTTCATGGCAAACCTCCTTGGTCTATTCTACATCGACTTTATAATTTAAGTCTATACTAAATAGACCAGATTGTCAATGATTATATCTTTAAGAAAATGTAGCAAATTAGGATTGAATAATAAAAACCGCCAACCAAGAGAATTTATCTCCTGATTGACGGTCAGCCACCAATTTTATATTTCTACATCTATCCTATCTCAACAACCCTATGGATATTATCTATTCTGTCAACTCGACCCCACTTTATTTTGCGGTTCTATTTCTATGGCTCGATATGTTCCCTAGAACGCACTTTGGCACTTTAGGTCGAGTAGACAAGATGGATGTAGACTAGCAAACCCATTAAAATCAATGCTTACGCCCTTGTTATCAATACTACCGTCTCAACGTGCACCTTCCTCGGGAATATATCAAGTAACTCACATATATTTCTGCTAAAAAGTTTGCACACCCCTAACCTAAAATGCACCCCTCGGGTGCATACTTTTTAGCAGAAGGGTGTTCACAGGCAAAAAATAGCCTGTTTAAGAGCGCAAAATTCTCCCAAAACGCCAGAAAAGCCCTTATGTAAAGGACTTTCCATTGTATCAAAATTTGGGTTTTTATTTGTCTAATCTACTATCAAATGATAAAATGCACACCCCTTGGACAATCTTTCAACGATTTTAAAGGTGGGGGTGTGCATTTCCATCAGAAGGTGTGCAAAGCATAATTTGCTTCTGAAGCTATGTTTGGAAGAGCAATATAACCATTTTCAGAAATCGTTCGGATCTTTTAAAATTGTTGCTTCTTCATCTAAAATACTAGGTGAGCGATTAGATAAGATAATATAACTGCTCCTAAAACACTAACGATCCAAAAAAATACAGAATGAACCTTTCTTAAACGGGTATAAAGAAAAATACCTGATAAAAGTATAAGAAATAAAATGACAAAAACTAATGCTGACCAACTAAATGCAATATTAAAATTCAAATCAAGACCATCCTTTCTGCAGTCTTTTTAAGTTGAATCAAAACCCTATTGCGTAATTGTTCTTGTTTTAGATGGGGTATTCTCATCTGGCCAAATAACCTTGGACTCATATAGATGTCGCAGAGCCTGCTCCGGTATGTGCGCCAATGCTTCTGGATATACAGCTTCCGTCAGTTCTCCAAAACTTATGTCGGTATTATACAACTCATTTAGAATTTCGAGCTGCTTTTCATTAGCAGTTGCGCTGAAATATCCATTTTTAGAAATATTGTCCGGAGCAAAAGCAGATACGGCTGTCCCAATGCTAGCAATTCCCAGGATTGCTACAACAGCAAAAACTGCAATATGCTTTTTTGTTTTCTTAACATTCAACATTTTTATCAATCTCCTTTCAATGTTCTTCCTGCTCTCAACACATAGGGAAGAACAAAAAGCTGTTTCAATGCCGGAACGTGAGTCCAGCGTGTTCAAGATAGCTTCGCCATAAAGTTTTCTCTCCTCAATGGACATTTCAGTAGCCAATGTCTCGTCGCAGGACAACTCACCCCACGTGCTTATATCCTTGCGGAGAACATGGACTAAAGGGTTAAACCAGTGCAGTGTCCCTGCAACCAGAGCCAGCATTTTCACCCATAAATCCTTTCGTTTCAGGTGCATTAGCTCATGTGTCAATACCAACTTTAAGTCAATATCCTGAAGGTTTGTAGTTGGCAACAGTATCATGGGGGGGACCAGCCCCACAAGCATAGGGCTTGCGATTTTATTGTTCTGCATGAGTTTTACTTCGCCGTGGATACCCAACGTCCTCTTGCATGAGGAAAGCAGGATGGTGGCTGCGGCATCCTTCAGTACAGGGATGCTGCCTGCCTGAAGCTCTTTGGTAAATCTGCGGTAGCAATAAAAATGCCATCCAGCAAACACGATTGCTCCCACAAACCAAATGAGAAAGATTGTTTCCATCACTTCAATGGACAAATGTTTTTCCATCAGGGTATCCATTGTGTTTACAAAACTATGTTGGTTAGTAAACGGTTCATAAGAATAGTTTTCGATAGCCGTTTGAAACCAAGAGAACTTTCTAGTAAAAAGGGAAACAGGAATGAGAAAAAAAGCTATCGCCATCTTCCCAATTCCGTATTGCCACTTTGCAAGAAAGATTTTCACCGTTACAGGCCGCAAGAGCAGCATCAATCCCACAATAGCACTTCCCGCAATGGACATGGCAAGAATATTTAACAACAGATTAACCATTTTTCTCACCTGCCTTCTCTGCAAACCAACGCCTAATCTCGCCCATTTCATCCTTTGTCAGGGCTTTGCCGTCATAAAGCGTTGCCAGAAAGGTTTTTACGGAACCTTCATACAGTGCTTCCAAAAAACTCTTTGCTTCAAGGCTTTTGTATTCCTCCAACGACATACGAGGCTCGTAGATATTCGCCCGCCCCTGTTTTATTGAAGTCAGAACACCTTTTTCAACAAGCCTTGCCAGAAAGGTTGCTATGGTTTGCCCTTTCCATTCCTTGCCCTTTTGCTGTGCAAAAATGTCAAGCAGTTCACTGGATGTCATCGAATGGCAGGAAGCCCAAATGATTTGCATCACTTCCATTTCAGTTTCCGATAGTTTTTTAAATTTGGTCATGGTGCACACACCTCTCGATTCATTGCAACACGTCTATGACAGTTTAACTACATCTATGTAGTGATTCCATCTTACTACATTACTGTAGATTATGTCAAGGGAAATCAAAAAATTATGGCTCATAACTTGCTTCAAAATCGAAATCACCATTTTAAATGCACGCTGACGCAAAGCTCCCTCACGCCAAACAACATGCATACACAACCTGCTTAAGCTATAAAAAAATCGCAAAGCATATGCCTACGAGCTGATTTTGTCCCTTTATGCTTCAACCTCAGTGCCCTCTTTAAAAACAAACACCAACCTGCCGTCCAGCATTACCTTGACCTTCTCGACCGCCACCGTCCACAGCTTATTGTCGAATTCCTCTAAAATAAGCGGGCGTGATTCAATGCCCTTGATAAAGTTTTCAAGCATCAGAAACTTGTTCTGGCGCTCACACTTGAGCTTTTCCAGTTCAGCAACCCGCTCCATGGTCTTGTTGTGCCGCTCCAGATAGCTGTTGTTGCGCTCACTCCACTCATCTTGATTGGTAGCTACACGAGCGTTTTCATAGATTGCCTTTTTGGAAAGTTCGAAGACCACTTCAATTTCCCGCCTAAGCTCCTCAAGTTCAGCGTCAATCTCTGTGCAATCACAAAGGATACTCTGGGAGAGACGGCAGTTGGCGATTAGTTCCTCCCGGCATTCCTTCAACGAGTTGAA
>CAZVBE010000024.1:0-29013 GCA_964625335.1 uncultured Clostridium sp.
ATAACATGCAAATTTTACTTAAATTTTCTCTTGACTTTTTATAGCTGGTCTTTCTTTTTTTATAACAAAACACCCTTATGTAACTCTCGAATAGCACTAATTGATTATATATGTGATTATTTGAGCAACTCTTTCTGATAACTTTTTTTAATAACTTCTTTCATTCTTGTGTAGAACAATCAATTCATTTGTATAATACTGCAATGGTCGCCTGATTTGTCCAACGCAAGCTTTGCAGTAATCAAATCCTGGAGGGCAATCCCGGTCGCATCGAATACTGTTACCGCTTCTTTGGATGTCCGTCCTTTCTTGATACCCGCTACAATATTCCCAATTTCAGTTATATTCTCCTGCTCTAACATTTTCCCGGAATATGCCCATTGGCATTCCCCTTTTGCTATCGACTGAACAATACTGTCTGTGAAAACCTCTGCCCTGGATACAAGAAGCGGTTCCAACTCCTGTTTCCCAGTCATATCTGCTCCTATGGCATTGATATGAGTACCCGGTCGAATCCACTCGTTTTTGATATATGATCTTCTGGAGGGCGTACAAGTAACCAGTACGTCGGTTTGGGACAATACACACTCTATTTGCTCCATCCCATGACCGTGCAGGGAGAGTTGAGGATAATTGGGTTGTTCCTCTGCAGCAATTTTCTTTGCAGCATCGTGGTTAATATCAAAAAAATGTACTGTTTTAAGATGCGGCAAAGCCAATGACAATCCCATCAATTGCGCTCTTCCCTGAGTTCCTGCGCCAACTATTGAGGCCGTTTTCGCGTCTTTTCTTGCCAGATGCTTTGCACCTATGGCCCCTGCTGCTCCCGTTCTCATGAATGTAACCAGAGACGCATCCACAATCCCGATAGGCTGCTGGGTTTTAATATCCATAATCACAATTAATCCTGATAACGCTGCACGTCCGGACTTCGGATTTTCCTGGTTAAAGCCTAAAATTTTCAGCCCGTAGAAGCCTGCTCCTTCCAAGTGCCCTGATTTAATATCCATATCGTTTTTACCCTGTTCAAAATCATGTACAATAACCGGAAAAAGACCTGCCTTGCCTGTAGAGTACAGGTAGTAAGCTTTTTCAACAGATGTGATAACATCGTTCATGTTGATTACAGATCTAAACTGTTTGGCATCCATTATTTTTAATTCATACATGTTACCTTCCCCCTCACTTGAAAGTTCCATATGTTTACCGTTAATATCCGTAACGGATACTTAGTGTCGTTAAGTGGGCTTCACAACTTTATCAAATTCAGCCCGGATATTATCTTTAATACCTTGATTGTGAAACACATTCAGTGCTGACATAACCAGTATTTTAGCGCCGTTTACTATGGCTTTATGTGCTCTGTCGCTTTTAGTTGCCCTGGCAAATTCTTTTGTGTGCAGATCTATGCTGCGGTCGCATATAGACAAATAGGAGTGGATTGCAGGGCATTTCTGGCTTACTCTAAATATATCTGAAGATATGGTTTCGGTTTCGTCTGCCTGATCAATTTGTATACCCAATTCATTGTATACGTCCTCTACCATTTTTTCAGCAGCAGTATTTCTAACCATTTCATCTGCTTTAGGCTCAAAATACTTGTAGGTTACATCGGTCTGGGTTGCAATAGCAGCTCCGCTGGCACAGTCCATAACCTTTTTCACTACTTGGTCTAAATATTTCCTTGTATGTGATCTGAAATGAAATCTAACTACCGCTTTGTCAGGTACTATATTTGGTGTCGGGCCAATTCCGCCTTCCAGTATTACTCCATGCATCCTAACATCCGGTTTAACATGCTGCCTGAGCATATCAACAGCATGGAAAAAAAGCTGTGCTCCATTCAATGCATTCACACCTAACCAAGGACATGTGCCGGCATGGGAAGGCTTTCCGGTAAAGGTGAATTCAACAGCGTCCAATGCTACAAATTTTTTCACTACCATGTTGTCATTATACATATGTATCATCATAGCAAAATCGTACTCATCAAAAGCCTTTTTATCCGCCAATTCAACTTTAGCACATTTTGCTTCCTCGTCAGGTGTACCGACTAATACCAGTTCTCCGTCTATAGCCTCCTTAACCTTTGAAAACGCTATTGAAGCCAGTAAACTGGTACAGCCGCTTACATTATGACCGCAACCATGCCCAATATCCGGAAGAGCATCGTATTCCATCAGGTACGCAATTCTGGTGGCACCTTTATTCTTTATAGAACCCCTGAAAGCCGTTTTGATACCACAGAAATTTTCTTCTGTATCAAAACCGTGGCTTTCAAGGATATCAATTACTTTTCTCGTTATGGCGAACTCGTTCCCTGACAATTCCGGATTGTCAGCCATCCAGTCGGACAATGCAATAACGGAAGGGCCTAAATCTTCAATTTCTTTAAATATTTTATCCTTGTAGAATGCAATAGTCTCGTTCATAATTCCTCCTTGTATTGTTTGTGGTATTAAATACCCGACCTCCGGCCCTGGCCGCTCGTCCAGCCTTATTGCTTGCATCTGCCCACTTTAGAACGGGCCATATCCTATAGTGGTTGCAATTGTCATAAATATTATCTGAACCACAACCAGAATTCCAAAGACCGGCAGGAAAAACCTCCACCATTTATTTATAGGCACTCTGGACATACCGCACATTACAGCTATAGAAGCAGTAGGCCATATCAGATTAGACAATCCGTCTCCAAACTGAAAGGCCAATACCACTATTTGTCTGTTAAGACCAATAACATCGCCTATTGGTGCCATAATCGGAATGGTTACCATTGCCTGACCGCTTCCGGACGGTATAAAGAAGTTAATTATGCTTTGAAACGCCAGCATAAACCACGCACTTATATAAGTCGGCAAAGTTTGCAGAGGCGCTGACATATAATAAATTAACGTATCGGTTATATTTCCGCTGTCCAATACTACCAAAACACCTCTCGCAATACCGATAATAAGGGCTGCATATATTATTTCGGTAGCCGAATCCAGGAATAATTCTGCTACAGTATTTGGACTCCATCTTTGTATTATGCTTGTAACTACCATCATGATAAGAAACAAACCGCTTATTTCACTCAGGAACCATCCGTGTTCTATCGCTCCATACATTATTATACCAAAAGATAGTACAAAACCTGCTATTATCAACTTATGCCTATTATTAAACTCAGCATTTTCAATTTCGTTTTTATCGAGAACAAGAGAGCCGAAGTCAACATTTTTCACTAAACTCTGTTCAGGGTTGTTTTTTACTTTTTTAGCATAACGCATCGTCCACCATATGCCTATTATCATAAATACAGCAAGTTCTATTATTCTAAACCAAGCTCCCGAAAACATAGGCAGATCGGTTATTGAATGAGCCACGCCTATTGTAAAAGGATTCATAAAAGCAGCAGCATAGCCTATCCCTAACGAGAGACATATCATGGCCATTCCAACCATAGCATCATAACCCATGGCAATAGCAATACCAATTACCATTGGTATAACACCATACAGCTCGTCATACAAACCCGCAGATGCACTGATACCGCCAAATATCAGCATAATTATCGGAATAAATACATGCTCTTTCCCCTTAGATTTTTCAAGCAGTATTCTAATAGCTCCGTACAAAGCTCCTGATTTAATTATCATATAAACATATCCATATGCAAAGAATACAAAGAATATTATTGATGCCCCTTGTACCATTCCATCATAAACGCTTTGAAAAACACCAAACAAACTAACAGGTGTTTGCTCAATTAAACTAAAGCTTCCCGGGTCTATCAAAACTCTGTTGGTGCTCTCATCTAGTATTCGCTCATACTGGCCTGCTGGCAGAATATAAGTAGCTATACTGACCAGTATTATTATAATAAATAGTAATACAAAAGTATGCGGCATTGTAAATTTCCTTTTCATAGTATCCTCCTTTAATATATCCAGATTGTTTGCTGGCTTTTAATTCTTGGTGTCATATTGCCGGCTGCAAAACGGTTTATCTCTTTGAAACCCTCCACCTCACTTTCATAATTTATGTCGGTTTTTGCTATACTACCAAGCAAGCTTTTTTATTAAACCCTTCAATACCCGCAATCCCTCTTCCAAGTCTTCTGCAGCTGTGTACTCTTTTGGAGAGTGACTTATCCCGTCTTTGCTTGGCACAAAAATCATACACGAAGGTATAAAAGGTGCAATAATTTGCGCATCGTGTCCTGCTCCGCTATTCATATGAAGAGTATTGATACCTGCTTCTTCAGAAACTTCATCGAGTATTTGAATCAACCCTGTATCCAGAGATACCGGCATTTCATAAATTGGCTTTTCGTGGTAAACCTCATATCCCTTGTGTTTAATTTCCCTGATTGATTTTTGGATAAAGTCATTGATTTGAATTAGTTTATCCTTGTTTCCGTCTCTAATGTCGATTGAAAGCTGCACTTTTTCCGCAATCACATTTGCCATGCCTGGTATTGCCTCTATCTTTCCTATGGTAAGGGTTGCCGTACTAGATATCTCCTGAGCGTACGATGTGATTTCACAAATAAACTTAGCTGCTGCTGCAACCGGATCTTTCCTAACCGGCATAGGAGTTGTGCCCGCATGGTTCTGCTCTCCTTTAATTGTGATTGAATAGGTAATACATCCAACAATATTCTCAACAATACCAATTTTGATTTTACTATTATCTAATACAGGCCCCTGTTCAACGTGCAATTCAACATAGGATAATATATCCTCTCTCTTTGCCTCCTCCAGCTTGTGAGGATAACATCCGGCCGACACCATTGCCTGTTTTATTGTTACGCCGTCGCAATCCTGCTGTTGAAGATCTTCCATGGACAATTTACCCATCATAGCCATGCTTCCCAAAAATGCAACCCCGAACCTGCTGCCTTCCTCTTCTGCGAAAGCCACAACCTCCAGGGATTTTTTCGGTTTTCCATACTCAGCAGTAAGATCTCCCACAGCTGCCAGTGCCAAAACAATACCAGCAGCTCCATCGTACTTTCCACCGTTTATGACGGTATCCAAATGAGAACCAATCAGCAGTGTTTCCGGAGTATTGCCCTCAACCCTTCCAAAAATATTCCCGACAGCATCTTCACGGACAGAAAGCTTCTTATGTATCATCCATTCATTAAGCATTTTTTTTGCTATCTTATCTTGCCTTGTATAGGCTGCGCGCCAAACAGCCCCGTCAATACAGGTGTTTTCGGCCAGTTCATTGAGCCGGTCCTCAATCCATTTGCCTTGGAAGCCTGAAGCCGACTTTTGCAAGACTATTGCCCTCCTTTTCATATATAATATAATTCAATTACGTTTTGCCTATTCATTTAAGTCCGTTTTGCCTTCCAATAAACGTCACATAAATATACCTTTAACTATGTAAAGCAAAGTTATTGTTAAATTCACATATTAAAGCAAATATTAGTGCAAAAATCATGCCAGCAAAACACGCGCATTCTAGTGGCTTTCATCAATAATCTGTGCAAAATAAAAGAAAAACCGCAAATGTTTTTGCTTTGTGCAAAGTTATTGTTGACTTGTTGCCGGTCTCTAATGTATTCTAGAATGGAATTCAAAAAACAGTTTTATTGAAAGGGGCTGCAACAGTTGTGGATAATTACGAAAGCATAGAAAATGAAACAAAATCGCTGTTATCAAAAATCAGTGCTTTTGAATTGCTGAACATTCTCGATGACGGTATATTAGTAGTAAATAAGCGATGTGAAATAATATTTTATAATAAATCAATGGAAAAGATTGAAGGCCTGAAATTCCACCAGGTTAAAGGCATGAAAATATCCGATGTATTTCCCGAACAGAATTATAAGAATAGCACCCTCATGCAAACCATTAAGAAGGGAAAACATTTCAGGAATATTTTGCAGACCTACACCACAATCCTCGGCAGAAAAGTAACTACACTGAATACCACACTGCCTCTCTATGAAAAAGGAATAATAATTGGTGCAATTGAAATCGCCCGAGATATCTCGACCGTTAAAGAGATGTCCCTGCGGATGATGGATTTGCAAAACGAAGTGCTGTCCATAAACAAAACATTAAAAATGAACCCATCCAAAGACAAGTTTACTTTTGATGATATTATAGGAAACAACCGGCAGATTAAAGATATTATAGAAGTACTAAAGAAAGCGAGCCAAACAACATCTCCCGTCCTGGTTTTAGGGGAAACCGGTACAGGGAAGGAACTGTTTGCTCAAAGTATACATAATTACAGCCCAAGATATACCGAACCTTTTCTGGCAGTCAATTGCGCCGCCTTACCTAATGGATTATTGGAAGGAATCCTGTTCGGCACTGTGAAAGGAGGATTTACCGATGCTGTTGATCGACCGGGAATTTTCGAGCAGGCCGACGGAGGTACGGTTCTCTTGGATGAAATCAACTCAATGGACCTGGCTCTTCAATCAAAACTGCTTCGGATTCTGGAAGAAAAGAAAGTAACAAGGGTGGGCGATATCAAAGAGATACACCTGGATATAAAAATCATTTCCACTTCTAATATAGATTTGAGAGAGCAGGTGGATAACGGGAATTTCCGTGAAGATTTATTCTATCGTTTAAACGTAGTCAGCGTAGAAATTCCAACTCTTAGATACAGAAAGGATGACCTGCCCATTCTGATAGATTATTTCGTAAATTATTACAATAACCTATTCAGGAAGAATGTCCTTTCTCTAACTGATGAATTGATGGAAACCTTCAGGCAATACGATTGGCCTGGTAATGTCCGTGAATTAAAACACTGTATCGAAAGCGGTATGAACTTAATTGATATTAATGAGAATATGCTTAAAATTGAACATGTTCCTGGATTTTTCAAAAATATCAGTGTAAGAACAAATATGAAAACCGCTCGTCAGCCAAAAGCTAAAAATAAAGCTAATAGTTTGAAAATGGAACTATCGGAATATGAAAAGGAAAAAATTATAGAATCTATTATTAAGTCTAACGGGAATATCACTAAAGCTGCTCAGATGCTTGGAATCAAGAGACAGGTGCTAAGCTATAAGATGAAAAAACATGATATCAACAAAAGTGACTTTATTTACCAATACAAACAATAACCGGAAAATAACAAAGCCCTGCAAACGTAGTATTCGCAAGGCTTTCATTCTGGTGCGCCCTGAGGGATTCGAACCCCCGACCAACTGATTCGAAGTCAGCGACTCTATCCAGCTGAGCTAAGGGCGCGCACTTCTGCCCTTACCGGGCAGGCGAAATAACAATGGTGACCCATCCGCGACTCGAACGCGGGACACCCTGATTAAAAGTCAGGTGCTCTACCAACTGAGCTAATGGGTCACAAAATGGCTGGGGCGGCAGGACTCGAACCTACGAATGCCAGAGTCAAAGTCTGGTGCCTTACCGACTTGGCTACGCCCCATCGATAAAAAAGTGGGGTGGATAGTGGGAATTGAACCCACGGCCTCCAGAGCCACAATCTGGCGCTCTAACCAACTGAGCTATACCCACCATATACTGGTGCGCCTGCAGGGACTCGAACCCCGGGCACACGGATTAGAAGTCCGTTGCTCTATCCACCTGAGCTACAGGCGCGCACTTGGAGCGGGTGATGGGAATCGAACCCACGCGACTAGCTTGGAAGGCTAGGGCTCTGCCATTGAGCTACACCCGCACAATCACCAACAATTAATTATTATAGCAAACCAGAGTCTGACTGTCAATGTTCAAAATTTACCGTCGCTGCCGCTTAAATCAGGCAGTGATATTATTGTAAACCAAAAACATCTCCGGGTCAAGATTTATCAGTTGAAAATTCAATTATATCAGGTTTAATATTGCCCTTTATAATTTCAATTATACCATAGGTAGGATTTCCGGTATTCCTGGGCCTTGAAACGCTTCCGGGATTCATCATTACCATATTGTCCACCCTGATAATCTGGGAACAGTGGGTGTGGCCGAAGAGTACTATATCGGCGCCAATTTCCAGCCCCTTGTAATAAAGGGCATTTAGCCCGTCCTTTACCTTGTATCTGTGCCCGTGGGTGGCAAATATTTTCTTGCCCTCTAAATCTATCATTAAATTGGACGAAATGTCGGAATCAACAAAAATGTCGCAATTTCCCCGTACTACATACAGCCTTCCCTGATGGAAATCCCTGATATACTCGCTGTCCCTTATAAAATCCCCCAGATGAAAAATTATGTCTGCCTTTCCCATGTGGTCTAATGCCTTCATCAGTCTGTCCCTGTTTCCATGGCTGTCGCTTATTATCCCAATTTTCAAATCCCCGGCCCCCTTTCGAGATCGGAAAGCCTGGCCTTAACCTTTGCCAGGGCTTTTGCCCTGTGACTTATTGAATTCTTAATCCGCACATCCAGTTGACCAAAGGTTTTTTTATAATTTGGAAGATAGAAAAGCGGATCATAGCCAAAGCCTCCCAAGCCCCTGGCCTCAAAAAGTATTTCTCCCTCGCATTCCCCCCTCACTGTGAAATACTCCATGTCCGGGAAGACAACTGATGCGGCACATACAAACCTTGCGGTCCTTTTGCCCTCGGGAATGCTTTCCATCATTGCAAGCAGCTTCTGGTTGTTGCTGTGATCGGTAGCCCCTTCTCCGGAAAACCGGGCGGAAAAGACACCGGGCCTTCCTTGTAATGCATCAACCTCCAACCCCGAATCGTCAGCAATGGCAGTAATGCCGGTGGCTTTCACAACCTCCAGCGCCTTCTTATACGAATTCTGCTCAAAGGTATCGCCGTCCTCCTCGATCTCTAAATCCACCGCGGCTTCGGCCATGGATATTACCGTCCAATTCATGTCCTCCAATATATTAACTATCTCCGCAATTTTTTTCCTGTTACTGCTGGCAACCACCATTTTCTTTTCCGTCATCGTTCTGTCCCCCCGCTATCACTTCTTCAAGGGCCCTTTTCTGTGCCTGGATCAGTTTTCCAATCCCCAGGGTGCCCAATTCAACCATCCTGTGCATATTATCAACGGTAAAAGGAAAGGCTTCTCCCGTTCCCTGGATTTCCACAATCTTTCCCGTCCCTGTCATTACCAAATTCATATCAACCTGGGCCTTGCTGTCCTCCTGGTAACAAAGGTCAAGAATAATCTGCTCATCCACAATGCCGACGCTTATTGCCGCCACCAGATCGGTAATAGGGATCGAACTTATAATTCCCCGCCTTTTCATATAACCCAGCGCATCAACCAAAGCCACAAAGGCCCCGGTAACCGATGCGGTTCTGGTACCCCCATCCGCCTGCAGCACATCGCAGTCTATCCAGATTGTATATTCTCCTCCCAGCTTGTCCATGTTAACCACTGACCTCAAAGACCTGCCGATCAACCTTTGTATTTCCTGGGTCCTGCCCTCCAGCCTTCCCCTGGCGATTTCCCTGACCTTCCTTACTGCGGTGGAACGGGGCAGCATGGAATATTCGGCTGTAATCCAACCCTGACCTGACCCTTTCAGGAAATGGGGTACCCTTTCCTCCACCGACGCCGTGCACAATACTTTGGTATCTCCGGCTTCTATCAAAACCGAACCCTCACCGTATTTTGTAAAATTCTTGGTTATCCTTACGGGTCTCAGCTCATCGTATTCTCTGCCGTCTGCTCTCAAAAAACGCTCAACTCCTTTTTCTTTGGCCGGAAGCAGCTTCTCTTCAGGCTGTCCTGATTAATCTGAATATATAATATAATATCATATTATGGGCTAATTGTATTCATTGGCAAATACCGGTACATCTATAACGCTTTCCAGCATCATGCCGGAGGGCAGGGACGCCGTCTCTCCGTCGGTCAGGAATATAACCCCGGCTACCGATGGATATTCCTTAAGGGTAAGTGCTATCGATTTTACTATATTCTCTCCCATGCTGTCACTTCCCTGGTAATCGAAAATACCTTTTTCGAAGTTCAGATATGCTATGCCGTTTTTCACGCCCATACCATTAATACTGATGCCCTCCGGTATGTCGGAAAGCAAATCGCTTCCCTCGGGCGGTCCTTCAAGGAGGCATTTTACCGCCGCATCCATATCAGTGCCGGCGGTACCCGTACTCAGTGTAACCGGAACAAAATACTTAAAGCCCTTTTCATTTACCCTGTAAAAAAACACCGTTACCTTTGAGCCCTTGCCTTCATCTATAGCATTTATATTTTCCTTGAACACGGGCCTGCCTACATTACTGCCAAACTGGAGACTCTCGGCCGTATCCCCTTCAAACATAAACTGAACCCTGTCCACCGTGTTGAATTCGGTCAGGGTGTACACCACCGACTTAATCATCAATTCTTCTTCCCCGGCTGTATTGTAGTTCAGAGCTTCCGCCGACAGGTCAATTTTTGCAAGCCCGTCCCTGATGGTAAGGCCAAGAATATCTGTGCCTTCGGGTATAGCCGAATACAGTCCGGCCTTCTGCGCTATTTCAGAGGACTTGTTGTCGGCAATTAACCTGGCCAATGCAGCCTTTGCTATGCCCTCTTCCCATTCTATGTCTACCGAAACGGGAACAAGATATCCTTTGTCATCCCTGTAATACAACACCGTATCCCTCTTCCTTGCATCGATTGTCCCGTTGGTATTGTCAGTATCCGGAAGCTGGTTGTCAAAAACCGGACCCTCCTGTATTTCCTCCCCGCCGCTTATCCAATCCCTTATTGCAAGGATGGGGTTACTACAGCCCACCGCAAGGGCTAAAATACATATAATTACTGCTCCTGTCATAATGCGTTTTAACATCCCAATTCCTCCCCAATCTCCTTTGATTAATGCCGGGGGACATACCGATATATCCCCAGTATAAAATATATTAAGAAGGATGGGACACTATGATTTATTATTTTTTCTTAATCTTCCTCATATAGCCTCCTCTTGTTTCCCTGGCATCGCTGACGGTAACGAAGGAATCGGCATCGGTTTTCTTCAAATAATCTAAAAGCCGCGGCAGTTCCTTCCTGTGAAGCGCTGTGTCCAGCATACAGATAGGGCCATCCTTGCCTATACCCTCGAGTACGGTAACGCCAAAACCCATGCTCCGCAGCTCTTTGGCCATGTCGATATCGCAGGTTTTCTTAGGTACAATTCTTACCATGATGGTCCCTATTGCCATTTTCCCTTCAATAATGCTTCCCACTACGTTGCCCGCCGCAAAACCCGAGGCATATACAAGCAGGTTTACCCAATTATCCAGGGAACTGACAACCCTGCCCAGGGCCATTATATAGATAATAACCTCAAAAAATCCCAGGATTCCGGCAAGATATTTTTTGCCCCTTACTATAAGCAGCATTCTGACAGTGGCCATGGATACGTCCGCCACCCTTGCGAAGAATATAAACAGATAATTGAACAACAAAACCATACGCCTCCCTACATACCATTAGTATTAAACTTTTGCCGGCTTATATTTCATATTCATTGAAAATACTATTCTTTCCAATCATTAAAGTCAATAGCAACCTTTGATTTTTATCCAATAAAAATGCCCCCTTGCTGACAAACAGTTTTATTATTTTTACTGTCTGCCAGAAGAGAGCATATCAAAAAGTTTTCGGTTTTTATTATTCAGATTAACGGCTGTTAAGCAGTATTTCATCGGTGTAGCGTATTATTCCGTTTGCCAGCGCCTGGGCGCATCTTTGCCTGTATTCTTCGGTTGTAAGCAGCGCTCTTTCCTGGTCGTTTGTCAAAAATCCCAGTTCGGCTATCACAGCCGGCATCTTTGTCTCCCTGGTTACAACCAGGTTTTCCCTGGGAATAAGCCCTCTGTCGTCCGTTTTTAATTCTCTCAGAAGCTCCTGCTGTATTATCTCTGCAAGGGTGTAGTTGCCCCTGTTATCGAATTCGCTCTTCCCTGAAGGATAATACAGGGTCTGCACTCCTTTCATGGCGCTGCTGGTAAGGTGCGCATTCGAATGGATGCTTATGTACAGGTCTGCATTCGCTGCGTTGGCTATATCCGCCCTTTCATACAGGTCCACGAAACTGTCGTCGGACCTTACCATACAGGTCTTAAAGCCTATCCCCTCAAGCAGCGTTTTTAACCTGTGGGATACATCAAGGTTTATATCCTTCTCTTTGACTCCGCCGTGATTAGCGCCGGGGTCCGGTCCACCGTGACCCGGGTCGATAACTATCATCATATCCTGATACAGAGAAGGCACCGCCGACAGCTCAAGGGCTATTTTGCTGGTCTTTGCCGGCGAAGTGACTTTGTAGCTCACCGCGTCCTTAAGGTGGATCACTATATAGCCGGCCTTTTTGGAGGAGTCATAGGGTATTGAAACAATTTTGTCCACAACCCCGTTGTTGATATATACTTCCCCTTCCTCTATAACCGCGTCCTCATCGGGTATTTCAACCGTTATAATCCTGCTGCCGTCGTCATATTTGACATTATATTCTACCTTTTCAACCGTGTCTATCGAAAGGGCACCGGTCTTCCATCCTGTCCCTGCATATTCAATTGCCTTAAGCGGGGATCCGTCTATGTAGACCTCCAGGCCGTTTTCTCTGCTTTCAACGTTGTACTGCAGCGCATGGTCCAGATCAATCACTGCCCTTACCGTGTTCGCCTCAAATTGCGAATACCTGATCGCTTTGATGCCTTCCCTGCCCACGGCTATAGAACCGTCTTTCAAATCCCCCATGCGTGTGTTGAACATGTCCACCACAATACGATCGGGCCTTTGCAAAGTCATGGTTTGGAAATCGGGCCTTGAGGTGGCGTCTATGACAAGCCTGTTTCTTCCTTCCTCTTCCTCAAAGGATATGTCATTTACGGTATTTACCGTTCTTATCTTAAGCTGCTTTGTATCCTCGTCATAATTTATGCTGTATCCCGAGGGGCTGGTAAGGTCTATGACAACCCTGGATATATTGGGGTTTACCTCAAACTGTGATGCCCTTACCCTGATAATATTGCCCTTGTCAAGGTCTATTCTGTTTGTATCCGACCTGAAAACAGTACCTGGAAAATCTATAACCAGCCTGTCGGGTTCCTGTAAGAATATGGTTTTGTGCGTGACACTGCCGGTGGTCTTCAGGATAATTGCATCCTCCGCACTGTCATATCTCATGCCCAGTATATCCGCCGTTGGGGAGGTAAGGAGTACGGTATAGGTTGAAGCATCCCACTCGACATCCAGCCCGAGAACCTCTGTAACAGCTCTTACCGGAACCATGGTTCTATCGTTAATAAGTTTCGGTGGTACCTCGAGGTTTACTTGCTTGCCGTTTACCTCCATCACCTTGCTGTCTATCTTTAGTATGACCTGCTTGTCTCCGGTATTTATGTTTACTTCGTATTTCTGTCCGTCCCATTCCACACCCGCACCGGTGCTTTCAGTTATAATGCGTATGGGTACAAGGGTCCTGTCATCAAGGATCACCGCCGGAACATCACAATCCAATACCCTGTCGTTAAGTTTTAATGTAACCGGAGGTGCCTTATATGTAACCTGCTTGCCGTCCATATGTAATATCAGTTGCTGCTCCTTGAGGGCATATGCTTTCGTGCCCGTCATTAATACCAAAAAAACCAAAATAAACGCCGCTGCCTTCCTCAACTTGATTACCCCCTGCTGTGAAAAAATACATTTTTTATTTCTGCGTCAAATGCCCATACCCAGCTATGTACTTCGGGTCAATTATATCATAAAAATCTGCCTGTTTTTGTTGGTTTTAGTCCAATTTTGTAAATTTAATGCCCCTGTAATAATGCTGTAACACCTGCGTAACATAGTACTCATCGGTCCGTGTCAACCGGGGACATTCTGCTCCTTTTCCATTCGATACCTTTGACTTAAATCGACAAAAAATGTTCCAGAAAACAGTAAACCTCCCCGGCTAATCGGGGAGGCCAAAAATTCATGGAACCTCATAATATGTGATAAATCCGGCTATCCGAAGGTATACCCTGTCAAACAACCTTATATAATTCATCGCTTTGGGGCGGGCCAATAGGTTTCTCATTACCATCCTGCACGAGTATCCTTTCCTTTCCCTCCACCCTGCCTATAACAGAAGCCGGAACACCTTCCTCCCTCAGGGCCTCAATCATTTTATCGCCGTCCCTGCATGCAATAAGCATACAGCCGCTGGAAATAAGCCTCATCGGATCTAATCCCAGTTCCCGGCAAAGAGCCCTGGTCTCCGGTCTTACCGGAATACTGTCCACGTATACCCTTATGCCTGTATCCGAAGCCTCGGCCATTTCCCAAAGGGCTCCCAAAACGCCCCCTTCGGTCACATCATGCATCGCCGAAGCGCCCATCCTGCCCCCTGTCATTCCTTCCTTCACCACGCTTATATGCTCCATCAGCGCCCGGGCGCTTTCCAGTATTTGATCGTCAATTTTACCCTTCAGGCGGTCCGAAAGGTCATGGGCAATAATTGCCGTACCCTCAAGGCCTGCCCATTTGGTGAGAATTATGCAGTCTCCCGGTCTGGCGCCCGACGACCTCACCACCTTGCTCTTTGCCGCCCTGCCGACAGCCGTTGTGGACACCACAATGCGGTTTACCGCTGTTGTTACTTCGGTATGGCCACCTATTATCTCGACCTTCATTAAAGCGGCTTCATCCGCCGCCTGGCTGACTATATCCTGTAAAACCTCTACCCGGGTTCCCTCGGGAGCCAGTATGGTCAAAAGCAGCCCAAGGGGCTGTACACCGCTGGCCGCTACGTCGTTGCAGGATATATGAACGGCAAGCCTGCCTATTTCACTGGCAGCCCCGGTGATTGGATCTGTTGACAAAACACAGGCGTATTCACCGAAGTCCAATACACTGCAGTCCTCTCCGACATTCGGTCTTACCAGCACCTCTTCTCTTCTAAACCGCAGACTGGAAAAAATTTTCTGTTCCAGAACATCCGACGGCAGTTTACCACTTTTCATGAGCTATCCCCTCTTCGCATTATGTAATAAAAACTCCATCTATGATTATATCACTTATTCAGCAACTGCAAAATGTCTTCTTCCACTGCTCCACCGTCATTATTCTGTGGTCTGATACTATCGCGATATAGTGTATATTCTCCGGTTTAATATCGTGGAACACCATTACCTCTGCATCGTATCCTTCCCACCGGTCTCTTCTCTGCACTAGGTTATCGGTAAAGGACAGTGAGGTTTTCCAGTATTCTCTGATAACGGCCCTGCCAATTCTCTTAAGATATTCCTTTGCCCCCCGGAATTCTTCAATATTTTGCAGCACATATGGCTCGTACACCTCGTTGGCCCTGTTTTCGTTGGCTACCCAGCACCTCGAGGGGTCTGCCTCAAACGCAAGCAGCATGCTGTGAGAATGAAAGGCATGCCCGTCATCAAAATTCATGCTGGCAAATATAGCCTTTGTCCTGTCCACCCAATGAGGGATTTCTCCTGTTCTGTATTCGTTTAAATAAGCGTGGAAGTCCTCATATCTGTCGTGATAGGCAGCCCTGCGGTCATATTTTATGCCCTGCTCATTAACCCTCACAAGGTCATTAAGGTTAATAACATGATAAACCGCTCCTGTCTGACTGTAATCGGGAAAAAACATACCATACCTCCTTGGCTTTGCTGATTCTCTGTTAAGTTTTGAAATAAGGGTTAGTATTATTCAGACAAAAAAAGGCCCGGAATTCACCGGGACCTTCGGGTATCCTTTTTGGCATGCCGTTTTAATTTAATATTTAATGGGCATTCTAATATTCGGAGGTGTATTCTTTTGACCAACATCAATTGTTCCGAGAACTGCAGACATCAGGAAAATGGCAAGTGCCGTCTTACCCATGTTGGTATTGTATCCGCCGTAAGCGGTTCAAAATGTGCCTACTTCCAGCAAAAGGATTTGCCTGCATCCCAAACCAATTCTAAACAAGAAACATAGCTGCAATAGTGGTTACTATTAGTCCAATCATAACGGGTTTAAAATTTCTGCGTGCCAGGTCCATGGGGAGGACTCTGCAAATAGCTGCTGCGGGTAAAAGTGCCCAGGGTACCAGAGTTCCCCCGCCTACCCAGATGGCACCAATCTGTCCCAGCGCTCCCAGTGTTGCGATACATCCATTGACGGCGGTACCAAAAACTTTTGCCAGCGACCCCGCAAGGGACATTCCGGAAAAACCTGAACCGTCAAGACCCGTAATAGCTCCCACAATTGTCTCCATGGATGCAACCATAGGTTTGTTCATTGGGACCGCAGCCGCCAGGGCACGACCCATATCCGACAGTATTCCCTGGGACCCTGCCGGCAGCACGCCCTCACCAAGGGCCGCCTGTATCGGGGCAATCTCTCCCATGTAAAAGAAAGCTGCTATCGGAATTACAGGGGCAAATACTTCCATGCCGAATTTAAAGCCGTCCTTCAAAAAGCCTGCTATCCGATCAAGGGCCTTTGCTCTATATTTGAGTATACATACAAGTACCAATATCAGCACCGCAGTTCCTCCCACAAGAGCTGTGGCCTCGCCGCCCCTCAGGTCGAATACAAACATAGCCGCCACATTAAGAAGAAACGCAACCGGTACCAGAACGGCGGTCAGTCTGCTTATCCATGTGATTTCTGCGTCTTTTTTCTCCTCAAACTCCTCCACTATGGTACTTTCTATCCTGCCAAGCCGCATATCCCTCTTAAGGAATATATACGCTGCCACTACAGTGGTTATCCCCATCACCATAACCAGGGGGATACCCTTGGCCATTACGTCTACTACTTCCACCCCTGCCGCCGTGGCGGTTATTGTCGGCGCACCCTGTATTATGTAGTCACTGGAAAGCGCTATCCCGTGACCAAACAGGTTTATCGCCATTGCAACGCCAATGGCCGGCAGTCCCACCTTTAACCCGACCGGCAGAAGTACCGCCCCTACAAGGGCAGTGGCGGGGGAGGGCCAGAAAAACCATGATACCACAAGCATAACAATCCCTATAAACCAGAAAGCAACATCGGGGGTCTTTATAAGCCGTGAAAAAGGCCTCACCATAAGGACGTTGGCCCCAATACTCTCCATCATCTTTGACATAGCCACTATCAAAGATATTACCAGTATTATTCCAAATAATTCATTGCCTGCAACCACAAGGGCGTCGAATATACTGCGGGTGGCATCGGTTACAGAACCCTTTGCCGCCAACCCAAGCAAAAAAATGCCCGCTATGCACGGTATAATGGTATCCCTCCGGGTTATCATGATTACCAGTATTACAATAACCATAAAGGCATATATCCAGTGCAGCAAAGTAAGTTCAACCATAAAAACGTTGACCTCCTTTTGAATAATATATTACCAATATATGCCCAAAGGGATGTTTTGTGCGCAATTTAAAAGCTTCCCCAATTTCCCGGGGAAGCCGGGTCCCTCCTGTCTTTAACCTTCCAGCAGCTGTTTTAGTATCTTATTCACAAGGGCGGGATTTGCCTTACCCTTTGTTTCACGCATGGTCCGCCCCACAAGAAATGCCAGGGCCTTGGTGGCGCCTCCCCTGTAGTCCTCTACCGACTGGGGGTTTGCTTCCATAACCTTTTTAATTATTCCGGTCAGCGCCTGTTCATCGCTTATCTGGACAAGCCCCAGACTGTCCACCAATTTTCCGGGCTCCTCCCCGGTTTCAAACATCTCTGTAAACACCTTTTTGGCGGCGGAGCTGCTTACCGTTCCCCGATCCACCAACTTCAAAAGACCGGCCAGGTGTCCGGCAGGGAAGGGTATTTGTTGAGCCTCAATGCCTTTTTCGTTCAGCATCCGCATAAGCTCGCCCATGACCCAGTTACTCACAGTCTTGGGGTCTCCGCCGTATTCCTTTACGCACTCCTCAAAGAACGCAGCCATGGGCAGCGATGCTGTTATTACACCGGCATCGTACCCGGGAAGCCCCCATTCACTGATATACCTTTCGGTCCTTATATCCGGCAGTTCCGGCAGTTCCTTCCTAATGCGGTCAATAAACTCTTCCTCCAGCACAACCGGCACAAGGTCGGGTTCGGGGAAATACCTGTAGTCGTGGGCCTCCTCCTTACTCCTTAATGAAATATTCACACCCGTAACATCATCCCATTTACGGGTTTCCTGGACCACCCGGCCGCCGGATTCCATAACCTCTATCTGCCTTTTTGTCTCATTTTCTATGGCGTTTACCAGTGCCCTGAAGGAGTTTAAATTTTTCATCTCGGTCCTTGTCCCAAGCTTATTGCTGCCCTTTGAACGCACCGACAGGTTGACGTCAAACCTCAGGGAGCCCTCCTGCATCCTGCAGTCGGAAACCTGTGTGTATTCCAAAATCGCCTTAATCTTTTCGGCGTACAGGCGCGCTTCCTCGGCGCTTCTTAAATCCGGTTCGGATACGATTTCTATAAGCGGGACACCGCACCTGTTATAATCCACAAGGGTAGTGCCGTCCCCGGTCTCGTGCAGAAGTTTTCCTGCATCCTCCTCTATATGAATCCGCGTTATGCCGATTTTTTTACTGCCAAAGCCGCCCTTTATTTCCAGATAACCCTCCTTGCACAGCGGCAGGTCATACTGGGATATTTGGTATGCCTTGGGCAGGTCCGGGTAAAAATAGTTTTTCCGGTCCAGCTTGCTAAAACCGCTTATTGTACAGTTAGTGGCAAGCCCCGCCCTGACGGCATATTCAACCACCCTTTTGTTGAGCACCGGCAGCACCCCGGGCAGCCCTAAGCATATCGGACAGCAGTGAGTATTCTCATCGCCGCCAAACTGTGTGGTACAGCTGCAGAAAATCTTTGTGTCGGTTGCCAGTTCGGCATGTATCTCAAGCCCTATTACGGTTTCGTATTTCATGCTTTAGCGCCTCCTTTACACCTGCGGGTGCATTTTATGGAATTCAGTACTTCTTTCGTATGCATAGGCGGCCCTGATCAGTGTATGCTCTGCGAAGGGCTTCCCTATAAACTGAAGCCCCACCGGCAAACCCTGTGAAAAACCGCAGGGGACCGACAACGCCGGCAGGCCCGCAATATTAACCGGTATTGTATATACATCCGACAAATACATCTGCAGCGGGTCGTCCGTTTTTTCCCCCGCCCTGAAAGCCACCGTAGGCGATGTAGGACATGCGATTATGTCATAGTCCTTGAACACCCTGTCAAAATCCGCCTTTATAAGAGTCCTTATCTTCTGCGCCTTCTTATAATATGCGTCATAATAACCGGAGCTTAAGGCATAGGTTCCCAGCATAATTCTTCTCTTAACCTCTTCCCCGAAACCCTCGCTCCTTGTCTTGACAAACATGTCAACAAGATCAGAATAATCCTGTGCCCTGTAACCGTACCTTATCCCGTCGTACCTGGCAAGGTTGGAACTGGCTTCCGCCGAAGATATTATGTAATATGCCGACAGGGCATAATCGGTATGGGGCAGCGACACCTCATCGCATACCGCACCCATCCCTTCAAGGACCCCTATGGCATCGGTCACCCTTTCCCTGACCCCCTCTTCAATGCCCTTGCCGAAATATTCGGATGGTATGCCCACCCTCATGCCTTTTATACCCCTTTCAAGTCCGGACATAAAATCCGGCACCTCCACATCCGCCGAAGTTGAATCGTACCTGTCATAACCGCAGATATGGTTCAAAACCAGTGCACAGTCCCTCACATCCCTTGTAAAGGGCCCAATCTGGTCCAGGGACGAGGCAAAGGCCACCAACCCGTACCGGGAAACCCTGCCGTATGTAGGCTTCATGCCCACCACACCGCACAGGGCCGCCGGCTGCCTTACCGACCCGCCGGTATCCGAACCCAGCGCAAAGGCTGCCATTCCGGAAGCCACCGCCGCCGCCGAACCGCCGCTTGAACCCCCGGGCACCCTTTCGCTGTCCCAGGGATTGCATGTCCTCTTGATTGATGAATTTTCAGTGGAAGAACCCATGGCAAACTCGTCCATGTTGGTCTTGCCCACCAGCACACATCCCGCCTGCACTAATTTTTCATATACCCTGGCGCTATAGGGCGGGACAAAATTATGCAATATCCCTGACCCACAGGTTGTCCTTATATTTTCGGTACACATATTATCCTTGAGGGCTGTCGGAATCCCTGCCAGTGGCGGCAGTTTTCCGCCCCTGGCCAGAGCGTCGTCAACCCTGAGGGCCTCTTCCAATGCCCTGTCGGCTGTTATTGTAATATAAGCGCCAACCCTGTCCTCCAGTTTCTCTATCCTGTCTGCAACCGAGCGGACTATTTCCCCGGCGCTTATCTCCCTTTCCCTGATCTTTGCATTCAGCTCATGGGCTGTCATGTAATGCAGCATAAGTTTTATTTCCTCCAATCCTATATTACCCTGGGTACCCTGAAACATCCCTTATGGCTGTCCGGGGCGTTTTTCAGTATTTTTTCCCTGTCCATGGAAGGCTCTACTTTGTCCTCTCTGTATACATTGTTAATGGGCAGAATATGTGCCGTCGGCTCTACCTTCTCGGTATCCACCTCGCTTATCCGCTGCGCATATTCGAGTATATCGCCAAGAGTTTTTTTGAATTCTTCCTTCTCTTCCTCGGAAAACTCAAGCCTTGCGAGCGCTGCAACATATTCGACATCTTTTTTTGTAATCACTGCTTCACCTCCGCATCCTTGCTGAAATTCTGTCCTGCTTTTAACGTAAGGCCTTCAAACTCCTTTTCGCCTATAATCTTTACTCCAAGTTTTTCGGCCTTGTCCAGCTTGCTGCCGGGGTTTTCTCCGGCCAGCACATAATCGGTGTTCCTGCTGACGCTGGAAGAAACCCTGCCTCCAAGACCCTCTATTATCCGGGCAGCCTGGCTGCGCGTATAACCGGCAAGCGTACCGGTAAGGACAAAGGTACGACCCTCAAGGACCTTTGTCACGCCGGCACCCTTTTGATCGACGTTCATTACGACCCCTGCGCTTTTAAGCCTTTCAATAAACTCTATGTTCTGACGCTGCTCGAAAAAGGTTACTATACTTTGGGCCATTATGCTTCCTATCTCGGGTATCGCGGTAAGCTGATATGTATCTGCATTCATTAAAGCATCCATTGACCCGAAACGTTCAGCCAAAAGCGCCGCCGCCCTTGTGCCCACAAAGGGTATCCCCAGGGCGGTTATTACCCGGGAAAGCCCCCTGGCCTTAGAAGCCTCTATTGAAAAGAGCAAATTGTCCGCCGATTTGGAGCCCATCCTCTCAAGACTGGTAAGGCGGTGCTTTTTGTTCTTTAATTGATATATGCCGGAAGCATCCTCTACCAGGCCGTTATCAAGCAGCAGCTCCACGATGGAGGGCCCGAGGCCGGATATGTCCATGGCGTCCCGGGATACAAAATGTATTACGCTGCGCCTTGTTCTTGCGGGGCAGGCTATCCCGGTACACCGGGTGGCCGATTCGCCTTCCGCTCTAACCGCATCCGAACCGCATTCGGGGCATTTGTCCGGCATACGGAATTTTTTCTCATTGCCGGTCCTTTCCCCGGTAAGCGCCTGGGTAACCTCGGGTATAATATCCCCCGCCTTTTTAACAAGCACCCAGTCACCTATTCTTATATCCTTTTCCCTTATGTAGTCCTCATTGTGCAGCGTGGCTCTGCCTACGGTAGAACCGGAAATTCTGACCGGTTCCAGTATAGCGGTTGGAGTAAGGGCACCGGTCCTGCCCACCTGGATAACTATATCCTTAACCCGTGTCTTCTTTGCCTGGGCGGGAAACTTATATGCAATCGCCCACCGGGGGTTTTTGCTGGTGGCACCCAGCATCTCCCTATGTTCTAAGGAATTCACCTTAATGACAATACCGTCTATCTCGAAGGGCAGCTCATCTCTTCTCTGTTGCCAGTCGGTGCACCGTTCTATCACGCCCCCGATACTGTCAAAGACCCTGTACCCGGGGCTTATTTTGAAACCCTGCTCCTTGAGATACTCAAGACCCCGGGTATGGGTCAGAATTTCTTTACCTTCTATGTACTGCAGGTTGAAGACAAATATGTCAAGGGGCCGGGATGCGGTCACCCCCGGGTCAAGCTGACGAAGCGAACCCGCTGCCGCATTCCTTGGGTTTGCAAAAACGCTTAAATCCTGCTCTGTTTGCACCCTGTTTAGCCTTTCAAACCCGTCTGTCGGTATAAAGACTTCACCCCTTACCTCCAGGCTGACGCTTTCCTTCAGCCTCAGGGGTATGGTCTTTATGGTTTTAAGGTTTGCAGTCACATCCTCCCCCACCACGCCGTCTCCCCTGGTTGCTCCCCTTTCAAAAAAACCTTTGTTGTAGGTAAGAGCCACCGACAACCCGTCTATCTTAAACTCGGTTACATATTCCACCCCTTCGCCGACTACGTTCCGCACCCTCCTGTCGAAATCCATGAGCTCACCTTCGCTAAACGCGTTTGCAAGGCTTAAGAGCGGCGTTGAATGGACTACCTTGGGAAATCTTTCGGAGGCCTTCCCGCCTACCCTTTGGGTGGGCGAATAGGGCGTAACAAATTCAGGGTATTGGTCCTCCAGTTCCTGCAGTTCCCTCATCAGAGCGTCAAATTCATGGTCGTCAATAACCGGAGCGTCTAATACGTAATACCTGTAGTTGTGGTCTTCTATCTCCTGCCTTAACTGTTCTATTCTGCTTCCGGCCCGCTCCAGGGATTGTTCCATAAACCCACCCCCTTAACCAAAAATCCCTGCCACATGGTCAATGCTCTCATAACCACTGATATCGTACTCCATAAGCGGTATGCTGTACAAAATTCTGTCCCCGAATTTACGGTGAATCTCCTGCAGATACCGGCTCTCGACTTCTTTCCTTTTGCTGAAGAACTCGCTGTCTGTCTCCTCGGGCAGGACACGGTTTATAATTATCCCTTCCACAGGTATACCGTTCCTCTCAAGAAAACCTATGGCTTTTTCAGTCTCCAGTATGGGAAGCTGCTGGGCATTAAGCACAAATACAAAGCCCGCCCTTTTATTGTCAACCAGAAATTCCCTTGCCTTTTCGAAGCGCTGTTTTCTATCCAGCAGCACCTTCATTACAGGGTCGTCCTTTATCCTCTCCTCAAGGGATTTATCCACCACCGACGCCATTCTCATCATATCGTTTACATTCCGGCGCCGTTCAATCATACCCTGCAGCCACCTTCCCATAAGCTCCGGCAGCGACAAAAGCCTCAGGGTATGGCCGGTGGGAGCCGTATCGAATACCACCCTCTGGTATTCGCTGCCCACCAGGTCGATTATCTCGATAAACTTATCAAATATGGCTGCCTCTTCTGCCCCGGGAGAATGATAGGCGGCATCCAGCTGCCGCTGTATCTCGATGATTATGTTGGGGCTGAAACTGCCCTGCATCTGTTCTTTAATCCTGTTTATATATCTGCTGCTTTCTGTCTCCGGGTCTATTTCAATGCCGAAAAGGTTGGTGTCAAGTTTCTTAGGCCCGTCTCCCAACTCGACCTGAAATATCTGCCCAAGCGAATGGGCAGGGTCTGTGGAAAGTACCAGCGTTTTATAACCCTTCCTCGCAAGGCTTAATGAATAGGCCGATGAACACGTGGTCTTGCCTACCCCGCCCTTGCCGCCAAAGAATACTATTTCCTTATCCATAAGACCTGACATAACTTTAACCCCCTTCCATCAGTGAAAATGATACTTTTCAAACTGTTCGCTTAATATATCCTTCTTGTCCGCCATACGCATCTCCCAGCCCTCTAAATCCTTCGCCATATAGGGCATAAGTTCCAGCGTATAATAGGAGGCGGGGGAAGGTATGCCTAAAAAATCCGAAAAACAAAGCAGCATGAAATAGTCGTTGCCGTCTAACGCATCCTTCTTTATAATGCGGACGGAATTTTGCCTTGCGCCTTCGAAAAAACCTCGGTTTACATCGGCCAGGAACTTAAAACAGTTTTTAATAGTATCCTTTACCTTTCCCATAGGTTTTACCCCCTTCCTACTTCATAACTTTAAAAGGTGCCGACGACGCCATCACTTTTTCGACTCCAAGTCCCGGGAATGCGATGGTTATTTCAGTATCGTCCCCTTTAGCCTCCACCTTTATGATGGTGCCCATGCCCCGTATCCTGTGCTGGATACGGCTGCCAGGTTTGAATTTGCCGGCCTTGCCGTCGGTTTTGTTCGTCGGCGCGCTTTTCTTTGCAGCCTGGCTCTCTCCCGTAAACTCGAACAGGGATTTTGGTATATCCTTCAGAAACCTTGAAGGCAGGCTCATACTGGTATATCCATACAGGGTCCTGCACTGTGCATGGGTAAGGTATAAAACCTCCTCCGCCCTTGTCATGCCGACATAACACAGCCTTCTTTCCTCCTCCAGTTCCTCCGGCTCGACAATCGCCTTGGAAAGGGGAAACAACCCGTCCTCCATCCCGGTTATGAATACTACCGGGAACTCAAGGCCCTTGGCGCTGTGCAGCGTCATAAGCGTCACGCCCTCACCCTCATCAAGGTTATCGGTCTCGGCAACAAGGGCTATGGTCTCAAGGAACTCCAAAAGGGTGCCTTCCCCTTCGTAGTTTTCCTCAAACATCACCGCAGCCGAAACAAACTCCTGTATATTTTCTATTCTGCCCCTGGCTTCTATTGTTCCCTCATCTTCCAGGGCCTTTACATATCCTGTTCTGTCAAGCACCTCGGATAGCAGAGCCACCACCGGATAATTATCCCGCATGCCGATAAGGCCCTCCATCATGTCCACAAATTCCCTTATTCTTTTTGCCGGGCCGGTGGCAACGCACCCTGCCTCCCGTTCCCTGGCCATGGCCTCATACAGCCCTATTTCCAGACGGGAGGCATACTGCTCCAGCACATTAACCGTTTTATCGCCAATCCCTCTCCTGGGCTGGTTGACTATCCTCTTAAGGGATACGTCATCCTTAGGGTTTAGTATCGTCCTCAGATAGGCGGTTATATCCTTTATCTCCTTCCTTTGATAAAACCCGAGGCTTCCCACCACCCTGTAGGGGACCGCCCGGTTTACAAAGGCTTCTTCCAAAACCCTGGACTGGGCATTGGTCCTGTACAGCACTGCCATATCCGACAGTTTCCTGCTCTCATGGCCGCACAGCCGCATCGCCTCGGACACCACAAATTCCGCTTCCTGTCTCTCGGTGGCTGTCTGGCGGCATCTTATCCTGTGTCCTTCTTTCCGTTGAGTCCACAGTTCCTTTTTCTTTCTGCGGCTGTTTTTCTCAATAACGCAGCCGGCGGCCTTTAGTATATTCCCGGTGGAACGGTAATTCTGCTCTAGCTTAACCACAGTAGCTTCCGGGTAATCCACCTCAAAATCCAGTATATTTGCAATATTTGCCCCCCTGAATTTGTATATCGACTGGTCGTCATCCCCCACAACGCAAAGATTTCTGTGGTTTTTTGACAGCAGATGCACCAGCCGGTACTGGGGCGTATTGGTATCCTGGTATTCGTCCACCAGTATATACCGGAATTTGTTTTGATAAAAACGCAGCACATCGGGAGCACCGGTAAAAAGCTCTATTGTTTTAAGTATAAGGTCGTCAAAATCCAGTGCATTGTTGGACCTGAGCTTTTTCTGGTACAATCTGTACACCATGCCAATCTGCTCGGTTGCAAAGCTGTCATGTGCCGAAGCAATGTATTCCTCCGGTGACTGCATATTATCCTTTGCCTTTCCTATCATAGACAGCATCTTTTTGGGTGTAAAGTTCTTTTCGTTTATACTTAGTTCCTTAAGGCAGTCCTTTACAACCACCTGCTGATCGGACGAATCGTATATAACAAAATTTTTATCATATCCGATTTTTTCTATGTCCTGTCTTAATATCCGCACGCAGGCCGAGTGGAAGGTGCTCACCCACATACGGTGGTTTGCTTCCCCAAGCAGCCGCCAGACCCTTTCCTTCATTTCTCCTGCCGCCTTGTTGGTGAAGGTAATGGCCAGTATGCTGCCGGGGTGCACATCCTTTTCCCTTATAAGGTATGCTATGCGGTGCGTCAGCACCCGGGTCTTGCCGCTGCCGGCTCCCGCCAGTATCAGCAGGGGCCCTTCGGTTGTTGTTACGGCCTTTTTTTGCTGCGGGTTTAGTCCGTCCAAAAAGTCCATTATGCTTCTCTCCTCAGGTATGTCTTTTACTGCTTTTTTAATTTTATCACAAAACCCTTTTCCAATAAACACAACAGGGAACGGGTATGCCGTATAAAACCGGCACAACCGTCCCCTAGAAGATTTTTACTAAATTCAGCTTCTATCACTTTTTAACAATGAAAAAATGTACTCATCCCAAAAACTATTTTTATAGTGCCCATGTTCCCGTAAGATTCCCTCTTTCTGAAACCCCAGTTTTTCAAGAAGGATTACTGACCTTTGATTTTCTAACATTACATATGCTTCTATACGATTTAAGTTTAGGGTTTTAAACCCGTAATTAAGGATGCAGCTTAATGCTTCCGCCATAAACCCGTTCCCCCAGAATTGGCTTCCTAACTCATAACCAATTTCCCCCACATATACTTCTTGCTTTAATCCGGAATTATACCCGCAAGTACCAATAAGACAATCTAATTCTTTATTATATATACCCCAACGAATAGCCTGTTTCTCCTTAAATAATGTGTTCAATACCTTAATCATTTCTTTTGCTCCACATATGTCAGTAAACGCATCTATATTCATATGCCTGGTAACTTCATTGTCAGACCAATATTCGAATAAAATTTTTGCATCACATTCATTCAGCTCTCGTAAAATTAATCTTTCTGTCTGTAATATAGGAAACTTATAATCTTCATTTTTCATTATGCTATTTTCTCCTTATGTAATTTAGATTAATAGTTCAGTATGTCGCATCCAATATCAACTATACCATTTTCCCCAATGGTTTCTACTGTCCATACTGAGCAACCACAGATAAATGCAACATAACTTAACAATATTATGTGCTGCAGCCGCTTTAAAGCCCAGTATAGAGATTACTCTATTTTCTCGTTGGACACAAAGATATAAGTTCCATCCTGCTCCTTCAGTGTGAGTACCTTTTTCCCGTCATGCATGAACCGGTCATCATAGAAAAGGCAGAAAATATTGCCCTCCCTTTCTCCGCCCAAAAAAGAAACATCCATACGATAATTTGTGTCACCGGAGTAAAAGTAGTAGGCATCGTACTCCTCCAGATAAGTAAAATTATCCAGCCCTGTTTCCTCTGTATCCGCAAGGGTCAGTCCCATATATTTCGTAAGCACCGCGTCCATGTTGGCTCTGCTAATTTTTGTACAGGCGCAGTCCGGCTCCATATCCCAGCCGTTATACGCGACGACAGCCGTTTTTTCTGCCTCAGTAAGGGTCTCCTCAAAACCGCTGCCGCAGTAGAATAGGTGAAACAAATTGATTTTCCCAGGCACATCGTAGAGCGAGCTTAAAAACTGGTTTCGGATATTCATGTATTCTCCGTTAAAAAACTCATCGCCGTTAAAATATTTCAATTCTTCCGCAGTCAACGGGGTTGCCTTTGAGCTATTATTTTGGCCAATGTCCCTCGAGGGGGCACAGCCCGCAACAGCGCCGATGAGAATAGGTACGGCAAAAAAAGCCAGAAGCAGCACTTTTAACTTTTTGGTAATCATGTTTTTCCTCTCCTCTATCATCTTATATTGTTTTCCCAGCCATAAGGCAAATATAGTGAATACAGAACATGATATTAAATAAATACCAGTCCCTTTCTTCCCCGCCCTTTATTTCCTTTTAATTTTTTTCAAGTGCTGTTCCCTGTGCGTTTGCAAAAATAATTTGTCTTTTAATCTGTTTACTCGGTTTTCTACTTCTTTTAAGTGCTGTTCCCGGCTGATACCAGGGTCTTTTAATTCAATAAACTGTTTGCATGGTAATTCATCACAATCACCACATGTGTTATAATTTTTTTCTGAGCAACAATCAAATAGCTTACACCCTGTTTCAGCCCAAAACGGTTTCCCGTTGACTTGCTGACAGCCCTTACATTGAGTCTGATAAAAATCACATGACTTGCAATCCAAACCACATATGCTTAGTTTCATATAAACACCTCCAATAGGGTGATTTGATATAACACTCCCGGGTCCACGAAGTGTCCCAAAGGATGGAAGGTTAGTTAATCTACATTCATTTTCTGTTTCTATTTATCTGGTTGAAATGAACAATGTACGTGGATTATTTTCCATTCATTGTCCAGACATTCCAAATACAAAGTACATCTTACTGCAGGTTCCGGAAAACTTTTATACCTTGCGATATAGCATAGACAAGCAGCTTTTTCTTTATGGAAAATGTTGAGATTTTCTATTATTAAAGGCTCCACATCTCCTGTTTCAGTCTTTTTTCCATTTTTAAAGAAATCTGAAAGTAAATTTAGATGTTGTTCCAAATCATAGGTATCATTATTCTTATGATTGTCAAAATAAATTAACATGTTATTATTTGAATCGTAAAATTTTTTTAGTTTTTCAATGTCTTTTTGGTAAAAGCACTCATTGTAAGAATTAAGAAAATCAATAAATACTTTTTGTTCATCATTTCTTATTTGCATATTTCTTCACCCTTTCTTATTTTAATTGATACCATTATTTAAATAGAAGAGTACCACCCAAATCATATGCTTGTAAAATACGCGGCAGGACGCCGCGACCATTGCGTATCGGGCGGCACTCACGACGTCCGCGAGCGTTTAGCTGTAAGCCAGGAGCCTATCGAGCGGGCACCCTACGTCCCTGAGCCGGACCCACAAAGCCTTTCTTCCTGGCGGTGCTTGTCACCCGGCGAAGGGGTGTGGCGCGCGTGCTTCAGCCTTGCCCTTAATCCTTCCCCCGCTGCCCCTACTTTTCGCACCGATTGGGAAACCATGGTTATGTGATGTTTGGCAGATTTCTTTAGTTTTCAATAAGTTCTTTAACAAGTTGTTCATAGCCCTCACGAATTTGATAGTTGTCTTTTTCCCAAGGGTTATTCGGATATTCGTAGGCTATTATTTGCCTTAGAAAGTCATTCTTCTTCATGCCAATTTGAAGTGATATCAATGACATAAAATATCCAGCATTCTTTT
>CAZVBE010000025.1:0-28031 GCA_964625335.1 uncultured Clostridium sp.
GACACCGCCCTTTCACGGCGGTAACAGGGGTTCGAGTCCCCTAGGGGTCACCATGTGGGCGCATAGCTCAGTTGGGAGAGCACCTGCCTTACAAGCAGGGGGTCACTGGTTCGAGCCCAGTTGTGCCCACCAGAAACAGTTTTACGGACAGTCCAAATTAAGGGGCGGTCCTTTTTTTATTAGGACCTGTTTTTACTTTTTTTTTAATTTATCTTGTTGCTTGCTTAACTCTTCTGAAAGCATTTGTCGGATTACCAATCTAACATGTCATATACTTTTCAATTATCCGGTCCTAAAACTGACAAAAAATTGGGACAGGCTTTGCTATAATTGAATAACCAATTTAACGGCCTTTTATGGGTTATTCATTGGAAAATGACGGGTGGTGATTAATTTGGCGAATAAAAGTGAAGCCCTCCCATTATACGCTTCTTCCAAGGCTGCGCCCTATTTAAAGGAAATAATTGCATTAAACGTCATTGGTCTTATGTTATCCAGGGCATACATATTAGAAAACGCAATGCCCTTTGGCATCGCTTTCTTTGGCGCTGCTCTTATTAACAGGGGTTTGCTGCTGCCGTTGTTTTTATCAGTGGTATTAGGCATAATAAGTATTGGCGGGTTAACGGTGTCCTACAAATATATTGTAATGCTGGCGTTGGTTTATGTTATCATGCGGATATTTATGCGAAAAAAAGAAATCAGAAGGCATACGGTGTCCCTGATAACAGTTTTTTCCATGCTTTGCATCTCGGCGGTGTGGCTGAATATACATGGAGGATATACCCTGTACGATATTTTTATAGTCGGCTTCGAAGCGCTGGCAGGCGGTATCCTGGTATATATTTTTGCTATAGCAATCCCCATATTGTCAGGCCGGGACAGAGGGCTAAATATTACGAGGGAAGAAGCGATATGTGCGGCAGTTACTCTGGCGATAGCAATTACCGGTTTGGGTACCCTGAGGCTGTGGCACCTTTCGGTAAGAACGGTGGTTTTGGCAGCAGCGATACTGACAAGCGGATATACAGGCGGTGCCTCGGTGGGCAGCGCGGTCGGGGCTCTCCTGGGTGTAACTTCGGGCCTTATGACTACCCGGGCGGCAGCGGTGATTGGGATATACTCGTTTGCGGGGCTTTTAACAGGGACATTTAAGGAACTGGGTAAGGCAGGAAGCATACTGGGCTTTATTATAGGCAGCGCAATACTGAGTTTTTATTTGGGCGGCGGCGGTATGCCGGTTATCAATATGGAGGAGCTGCTGGCTGCTTCATTATTGTTTGGGGTTATCCCCGGCAGGGTTTTAAAGAATATTTCCCGCTTTACCAGCATAGGGCGAGGGGATACTGCAGAAAGGGCATCCTATAATATCAGGGCTAAGGAAATTACTTCTATAAGGTTGAAGGAGTTTTCGAGGGTATTCGGCCAATTGGCCGTTACATTTAACGATATTTCCTTTAAGGAGGATTTTGCGGACAATACGGGTATAAACCGGCTGTTTGACGGTATATGCGATAGGGTATGCAAGGAATGCAGTTTCTATAAAACCTGCTGGGACAGAGAGTTTTTTGATACATATCAGGCGCTGTTTGGTTTGGTTAGCTATGTTGAAGAAAAGGGCCGGGCAGAGGTTAAGCACATACCGTCGCGTCTAAAGAAAAGGTGTATTAAACCCGACCAATTAGTTGAAGCAATAAATTATCTGTTTGTCCTTTACAGTATAAATTATAAATGGCAGCTAAAAATGGAGGATTGCAGAAATCTTGTTTCCCAACAGCTTGATGGGGTGGCCAGGGTTATTGAAAATCTGGCCGGTGAAGTTGATATGGAACTTAAGTTTAACGAGGGCCTGGAGCAAAGCATATATAATGGGCTGAATCGCCAGGGGGTTAAAGTGTCGCAGGTAATGGTGATGGAAAAACCGGGTAAAAGGCTGGAGGTTTATATTGAGAAAAAGTCCTGTTATGGATGCAGGGAATGTGTAAAAAAGGTGGTTCCGGTAATTGAAGATGCTGCCGGAAGAAAATTCAATAAACCCGGTTATGTGTGTAATATTAAAAAAGAAATTTGTTCGCTAAAACTGGTGGAAGCACAGAAGTTCAATATAACCACAGGGGTTTGTACCGGCCCCAAAGCAGAAAGCCAGGTGAGCGGTGATAATTATAGCTATATGGAGCTTAAGGAGCATAAATACCTGGTAGCCCTTTCGGATGGAATGGGTACCGGCGTCCAGGCTTCTTTGGAAAGCTCAACCACCATAAATATGCTGGAACAACTGTTGGAAGTGGGCTATGACCATCAAATGGCGGTAAATACCATAAATTCCATACTAATGCTTAAGTCCCCCGAGGACAGTTTTTCCACTCTGGATATAGTCCTGATTGACCTTTATACCGGTGACGCCAAGGTCATCAAGATAGGAGCTCCTCCAACCTATATCAAGAGGGGAGACGAGGTAAAGATAATTTCCTCCTCTTCACTTCCTGTGGGAATAATCGACAGGGTCAATTTCCATACAAAAAGAATAACGGTGGTGGAAGGCGATTTTATAGTAATGGTAACCGACGGTATTGCAGATGCCTGTAAAGGGGAAGACAGGGAAGATTGGGTTGCGAATACCCTAAGGGATATAAATAACAGGAATCCACAGGAGATAGCCCGTATCATATTCGAAAAGGCTATGGCGGAGTGTGATGGAAAAGCGAAGGACGATATGACTGTAATAGTTTCAAAGGTTTGGGAAAATATATAACGGGGTGATTTTGTAATGGACGGACAACTGATATCGCCTATGGAGTTAAGAGAGATTATTGTAATAACCGACGGCAAATCAAATATAGGCGGAGACCCCGTTGATGCGGCAAGGCTTGTCCATAAAAAGGGGATAATCGTAAACACCATAGGTATAACCGGAAAGGAAGAGCAGGAAGAACCCTTTGTTGAGCTTGACGGTATAGCAAGGGCCGGTGGTGGAATCTGCGATATAATACCACTGACCCGCCTTGGCTATTCCATACAAACGGTTACCAGAAAGTCGGTACAAATGACAATAGAGAAAGCAGTCAGCCGTCAGCTGAGGAAAATCACAGGGTATTCGCTGGATGAAATGGAGCCGGATTCCAGGACAAGGATTCTTGAATACATACAAAGGGTTGGAGATGAGGTGGACTTAAGATGCGTTGTTTTGCTGGATTGCAGCGGAAGCATGAAGAACAGGATAAAAACGGCGGTAAACAGTATACAGGAACTGCTGCTGTCCCTGAGGGCCAGAAGGGGAAGGTTTTGTCTTGGGATAGTGGTTTTCCCGGGGGATGCGGGAAGGGAAAGCAGGATAGTAAGCGGTTTTACCAGCGATTTTGAGGAGCTGGCCTTAAGGCTTGATACAATAAAAGTTGGTGGGGCAACTCCCACCTATGCGGGTATTATCAGGGCGTCCGAGATGTTCGATGGACAGGATGAGGCAATGTACCCTGACGGAATTCATGAAGGCAGCAAGGGGTTAAGGTACGGCCTGTGGCAGGAGGAGAATGGGGAAAAACCCTTTATACTGTGAATCCTGGGGAGACAACCATTTATTAAGGGAACCAATTGCAGTTTGATTGCAAATAAAAGCGGCCGGGGGCTGCTTTTATTGTTTAACGGAGGGTATAAATATGGGTGGCAGCATATATTTACAGCCGATGTCAGTTATTAGGGGCAAGTGGTACAACAAGGAATTCCGGGTTATAAAGCGCCTTGGCAGCGGGGGAACGGCGAGCATTTATCTGGTCCGGGAAATCTCCTGCGCAAAAGAATACGCTTTAAAGATCAGCAGAGATATGGCCGGCATTGACAGGGAATACAGGATTCTTGGCCAGTTGGCCTCTATGCCATATATACCCGGTGTATACTGCAGGGACGACTGCATAATCGAAGGGGAAGTCTGCTATTTTTTTTCTATGGGTTACTTTCAGGGTGAAAACCTTAAACGGCTTTTTCACGGAAAAAAGATACCGCAAAAAACTGCTCTGAAAATAGTCGCCGTTACCGGCAGTATATGCTGTGCACTTAACCGGCGCAATCTGTACTATTGTGATATTAAGCCGGAAAACCTGATCTTTGACAGGGAAACAGGCAGTGTGTGTATTATAGATTTCGGGGGTGTTGTGGGCAAAGGGGAGGCGGTAACCCAGTTCACGCCTGACTTTGACAGGGCCAGTTGGGGCATGGGGGAAAGAATTGCCGATGAAGGATATCAGGGATTTGCCCTGTTGATGATGCTGCTTGGTTTTCTGATGGGGGATTTAGGGTGCGGCGGCAGAGATTTCGCCAGGCTGAAGGCGCGGGTGGATAAATCACAATTGAGTAAAAATTTAAAAAAGGTTATAATAGAAGGGCTGAAGCAAAAAAGCCCCGGCCTCAAACGGCTTGCCGCAAGTCTTATGGATGCTGCCGGGGAAACCGCCGACAAAGGCTGTGATGACAGGCGGAGGGTGGATGCGATTATTGACATTGGGCTGTTGTTGTCGATAACTGTTTTTGCAGTTATATTAATAATGGTATTATGGAATTCGGGGATGGGATACTTTTGAAAGCAGAAGATATTTTTCACGCCACAGTAAAAAAATATCAAATGATACAAAGGGGAGACAGAATCGTGGTCGGGGTTTCGGGAGGGCCCGATTCTATAACCCTGCTTAATTTGCTGTACAGATACAGCGAATTTTACCAGATACGGCTTATCTGTGCCCATCTCAATCACAATTTCCGTCCCGGTGATGCGGAAAAGGATGCGGAATATGTGAAAGAATTTTGCCGGGCAAGACATATTCCGTGCGTTGCGGAATTCGTCGATGTGCCGGATATGGCGGCAAAGGGGGGCCTGTCGTCCGAACAGGCAGGCAGGAAAGCCCGGTACGGCCTCTTTAACAGGGTTTTGAATGAAAATAAGTTTAATAAAATTGCGGTCGCTCATAATATGGAGGACCAGGTGGAAACGGTTTTAATGCGGCTTATCAGGGGCGCCGGTACGGAGGGCCTTGGCGGCATAAGACCGGTAAGGGGAAATATAATAAGGCCACTTTTGGAGACGCCAAGGGCTCTGATTGAGGAATATTGTGTCAAAAACCGGCTTAATCCGGTGACCGACAAAAGCAATTTTCAACCTGTATATTATAGAAACAAAATAAGGCTTGAGCTTTTGCCCTATATCAAAGCCAACTATAACGGCGGTATTGAAAGGGCACTGCTGGATATGGCCCAAATACTAAGGCAGGAAAACGATTATTTGGATGGCGCATGCAGAAAAATATTCAAAGAGTACGTGTCAGAGGCCGAAACCGGCAGGCTGGAATTCCGCCGGGAAGACCTTATGGGTCTTCATAATGCTGTCCGCAGAAGGGTTTTGCGTATGGGAGTTGAATACCTTAAGGGAAATACCGACAATTTGGAATTCGGACATATTGAACAAGTCTGTGCTCTGCTGGAATCAGGCAAAACCGGTAAAAGGATTAATCTTCCCCGGGGATTGGTGGCGGGCATTGAATATGGGAAAGTTTTTCTTGACGACAAGCAGGATAGCAAGAAAGCCCTTGACGGTGTTTACCGGCTTGTTATCCCAGGCACCACCAGACTGCATGAAATAAACGGTATAATAGAGGCGGACATTATAGGGGTTGACAGGTATGTCAAACAAAAAGACTGCGATAATAATACGGCCTTTATGGATTTTGAGATAACCGGCAGGAATCTTATGGCTTCAAAGAGAAAAGAAGGAGAGAAGTTTATACCCCTGGGCATGAAGGGGACAAAAAAATTAAAGGATCTGTTTATAGATGCGAAGGTACCGAGGGAAAAACGGGATTGTATTCCAATAATAAGAAATGAGCACGGTATTGTATGGGTGGCAGGCCACCGGATAGACGATAAATATAGAATAAATAAAAGTACCGGACAGGTGCTTAAGTTAGAATACAGACAGGACTTGACGGGGGAGGAGTACTAAATGTTAAACAGTATCGAGAAAGTATTGATAGACCGGAAACAAATACAGGATAAGGTTAAGGAACTGGCAGCCAGAATCTCGGAGGATTACAGGGGCAAGGACTTGGTAATTGTCGGCGTATTGAAGGGGGCTGTACTTTTTATGGCGGACCTTGTGAAAAACATCGATATTCCGCTTACCATAGATTTTATTGCCGTTTCAAGCTATGGCAATGCCACCGAAACCTCGGGAGTAGTGAGAATACTCAAGGATCTGGATAACAGTATTAAGGGTATGGATGTGCTGATTGTTGAGGATATTATAGACAGTGGGCTGACCATGTGTTACCTGCAGGACAACTTAAGGTCCAGGGGGCCAAGCAGTATTAAAGTATGTACCCTCCTTGACAAGCCTTACAGACGCAAAGCGAATGTGGAGGTTGATTATTTGGGTTTTGTAGTAGAGGATGAGTTTGTTGTGGGATATGGGCTTGATTTTGCCGAGAGATTCAGGAATCTGCCGGAAATTTGTGTTTTAAAGCCCGAAGAGTATGAAGGTCAATAAAACGAATGTTAAGGATATACAGTTTGAGTTTTGATTGGCAATATGTTAAAATAGCTATTATGCTTTGAAAAGATTATCATTCTTTCATGGTTGAAAGGAGGGTTATGATTGACAAAATTCTTTCGTGGAGCCAGTTTCTATATATTAATATTTATAATAATAGTTGCAATAGTTCAGATGTATGGAGCTAATACCAAAGAGATTGATACACTGGAGTATTCCCGGTTGATAACCGAACTGGATAAACAAAATGTTACCAGACTGGTTATAGAGGAAAACGTGGTAACGGGGACTTTGAAGGACGGTTCAGAATTCCAGTCCACCATTCCCGACCTGCAGACCTTTAACCAGTTTATACTGCCGCAAATGCAGGCAGAAGTACTTCAGGTTGATAATAAGATTCCGCCGCCTACCCCATGGTGGGCACAGCTGCTTCCCACCTTTTTGGTGATACTGCTTTTTGTCGTGCTGTGGTTCTTCTTTATGCAGCAGTCCCAGGGTGGAGGCAACAGGGTTATGTCCTTTGGGAAAAGTAAAGCCAAGCTTAACACAGAAGAAAAGAAGAAGATTACCTTTGCCGATGTGGCAGGGGCCAAGGAGGAGAAGGAAGAACTCAGCGAAATAGTGGAGTTTCTTAAGAACCCCAGAAAATTCATTGAGCTTGGAGCCCGTATTCCAAAGGGCGTTTTGCTGGTAGGCCCGCCAGGAACAGGTAAAACCTATCTTGCCAGAGCCGTTGCCGGCGAAGCAGGGGTACCGTTCTTTAGCATATCAGGTTCGGATTTTGTTGAGATGTTTGTGGGCGTTGGAGCATCCAGGGTGAGGGATTTGTTTGAACAGTCCAAAAAGAACTCCCCCTGTATAATATTTATAGACGAAATAGATGCCGTCGGGCGTCACAGGGGTGCAGGACTTGGGGGGGGTCACGATGAAAGGGAACAGACCCTGAACCAGCTCCTGGTGGAGATGGACGGTTTCAGTGTTAATGAAGGGATAATAATTATAGCTGCAACCAACAGGCCAGATATCCTCGACCCGGCACTTCTGCGGCCAGGCCGGTTTGACAGACAGGTGCTTATCGGAATTCCTGACATTAAGGAAAGAGAAGCGGTTTTAAGGATACACTCAAAGGGTAAGCCCCTGGAAGAGAGCGTAAGCCTTGAGGATATTGCCAAGGGGACTCCGGGTTTTACTCCTGCGGACCTTGAGAATCTGATGAACGAAGCGGCCCTCCTTGCTGCCCGTAAGGGTAAGAAACAAATTGGCAGTGAAGAGCTTGAGGAGGGTGTTACCCGGGTAATTGCAGGACCGGAAAAAAAGAGCAGGGTGATGAGTGAAAAGGACAAGAAGCTTACAGCCTATCATGAAGCCGGTCATGCAGTGGTGGCCAGAGTGCTGCCCAACACCGACCCTGTCCATCAGATTTCAATAGTACCCCGTGGAAGAGCCGGGGGATATACCATGATACTTCCCCAGGAGGACAAATATTATATGTCAAAGTCCGAGATGGAAGAGTATCTGGTTCATCTTTTGGGAGGCAGGGTAGCCGAAAAGCTGGCCCTAAACGATATCAGCACCGGAGCTCAAAATGACCTTGAAAAGGTGTCAAGGATGGCCCGAAAGATGGTTACCGAATACGGAATGAGCGAAAACCTCGGGCCCATGACCTTTGGCTCGGGTCACGATGAGGTCTTTATAGGAAAGGACATGGCAAGAAGCAAGAATTACAGTGAAGAGGTAGCTGCGAAAATAGACAAGGAAATTAAGAGCATGATAGACAGGGCGTATACTAAAGCCCAGGAGATTATTCAGGAAAACATTGAAAAACTCCATGCAGTGGCCGGGGCTCTTTTAGAAAGAGAAAAACTAACCGGTGAGGAGTTTGAAAAAATATTTTCCCAGGCGTAATCACAAAAAGAAGGCGGTTAATGCGTCTTCTTTTTTTTTGGCCGGCATAAAACCCGGTTTGGGAACAGCATGGATTTTTTTAGGATTATCTGGTATAATAAGTGACTGGAATATTCCTAATATAATAGGGGTGATTGAATGGAATTTAAATTACATAACGGACTGAACGCCAAGGTAGAAGCTGCCGTCACACAGGACAATACTGCTGACAGCTTCGGCAGCGGAGGGGTGCAGGTGTTTGCCACCCCGATGATGATTGGCCTGATGGAGAAAGCTGCCCTTTCGGCTGTAGACCCGTATCTTCCCTGTGGTTATGCTACAGTTGGTGCACGGCTTGATATCCGGCATACTGCCGCTACTCCTATGGGGATGAAGGTATATGCAGCAGCAGAGCTTACAGAAATAGATGGCAAAAGATTGGTATTCAAAGTGGAAGCCTATGATGAAAAGGAAAAAATAGGTGAGGGCTGTCATGAGAGGTATATAGTCAACATACAACGGTTCATGGAAAAGGCGGCAGATAAGGTTGATAAGTCCTAAACTCTTTTGCTAATGACGGATAAAGCACAGCTCGGAGTTTGTCGGCGGAAAACGAGCTGTGCTTTTGTATTATAGAGAACTCTCCAAAGGGGCAACTTATATATATAAAAAGTCCCTGCATACAATTGTACAAGTTTTTGAGTATACATTACTAATTAATGAAGTTTAACTTGCAAAACCGCTGTGAAATATAATAGAATTAAAGAAAAATGAAGCAGTTATTGCAATTACTTTAAGAATATTAAAAATGTGTCGTCACACTTTAAGAAGGAGGAAAAAAAATGACCGACAAGGAGCATCAAGAGCGCATAAGTAAAGCAAAACAGGATTGGGAAGAGAAAAAGATGGAAAAATTTTTAGCTAAAAGGCCTGAACGCAAGGAGAACTTTGTTACAGGCTCCAATTCAGAGGTGAACAGGCTCTACACTCCTGTCGACATTGAGGGTCTGGACTACCTTGAGGACTTGGGCTTTCCCGGGGAATATCCATTTACAAGGGGCGTCCAACCTACAATGTACAGGGGCAGATTATGGACCATGAGACAGTATGCAGGGTTTGCCACTGCAGAGGAATCCAACAAAAGATACAAGTATCTGCTTAAGCAGGGGCAGACAGGCCTGAGCGTTGCCTTTGACCTTCCTACGCAGATTGGTTATGATTCAGACCATTCCTTATCCGAAGGCGAGGTAGGCAAGGTTGGGGTTGCCATCGATTCGCTGAAGGATATGGAGACACTGTTTGATGGAATACCCCTTGACAGGGTAAGCACTTCTATGACTATAAACGCTCCCGCTGCGGTGCTGCTGGCAATGTATATTGCAGTAGCCGAAAAGCAGGGCGTTACACCCGACAAACTGAACGGGACTATACAGAACGATATACTGAAAGAGTATATAGCCAGAGGCACATACATATTTCCCACACAACCGTCCATGAGACTTATAACAGATATATTCGAGTATTGTGCAAAATTTGTACCCAAGTGGAACACCATAAGTATTAGCGGGTACCACATAAGGGAAGCCGGATCAACCGCATCCCAGGAGGTGGCATTTACATTGGCTGATGGTATTGCCTATGTACAGGCAGCAATAAATGCCGGCCTTGAAGTGGATGAGTTTGCTCCAAGGCTCTCCTTTTTCTTTAATTCCCATAACGACCTGCTGGAGGAAGTGTCTAAATTCAGAGCTGCCAGAAGGTTGTGGGCGAAAATAATGAAAGAAAGGTTTAACGCAAAGAACCCCAAGTCTTTGATGATGAGGTTCCATACACAGACAGGAGGGTCGACCCTTACTGCCCAACAGCCGGACAACAACATTGTAAGGGTGGCCATTCAAACCCTGGCGGCCGTTCTGGGAGGCACACAATCGCTGCATACCAACTCAAGGGATGAAGCCCTTGCTCTGCCCAGCGAAGATTCTGTCAGGATTGCTTTAAGAACGCAGCAGATTGTAGCCTATGAAAGCGGAGCGGCCGAGACGGTAGACCCGCTGGCAGGCTGCTATTATGTAGAGGCTATGACAGATAGAATAGAAAAGGAAGCAAGCGAATATATACACAAAATTGATGAACTCGGTGGAGCGCCAAGCGCAATTGACAAGGGTTATGTCCAGAAGGAAATACAGGACAGCGCATATATGTATCAAATGGAAATTGAAGCTGATAAAAGGGTGGTCGTAGGCGTTAACAAATTCCAGATGGAAGAGGAGCCGCCCAAGGGGCTGCTAAGGGTAGATCCCAAAGTAGGCGAAATGCAGAAGAAAAAGCTGGAGGACCTAAGGCGTACAAGGGATAACATTAAGGTGAGCGAAGGACTTGACAGTCTGAAAAAGGCTGCCCTGGGGGATGAAAACCTGATGCCGTATATAGTTGAAGCGGTAAGGAACTACGCTACCCTGGGTGAAGTATGCGGAGTGCTGCGGGAAGTATTCGGTGAATATAAGCAGTCCATAGTACTGTAACTGGTCCGAAAGCTTATCAATCTGAGATATACATTATTTAAGGAGGTTGATTTTGATATGGATAAACCCATCAGGGTTTTAGTAGCCAAGCCGGGGCTGGACGGCCACGACAGGGGCGCCAAGGTTATTGCCAGGGCCTTCAGGGATGCGGGGATGGAAGTCATATATACAGGCCTGAGGCAAACCCCCGAACAGATTGTGGAGACCGCCATACAAGAAGACGTTGAGGTAGTGGCTATGAGCATATTGTCGGGAGCCCACAACCATCTGTTTCCAAAGGTGGCTAATATGTTGAAGGAGAGGGGAATTGATGATATACTTGTGGTTGGCGGAGGAGTAATTCCGGATGAAGATATCCCCGCCTTAAAGAAAGCCGGTATAGAAGAGATTTTCACTCCCGGAACACCTACCGCCCAGGCTATAGAGTTCATCAGGAAAAACGTAAAAAGATAACAAAACATAATATGGCAATAATCATTAGGTGGTGCTACAATGGATTTGCAGGAGAGGTTGGTTTCCGGGGATGTCAGAGCGTTGGCCAGGTTGCTGACTCTCGTTGAGAATAATGACCCGGAAGCAATTAATATTATAAAGAATTTACACAAAAGAGCCGGGAACGCGTATGTTATAGGTATTACCGGCCCCCCCGGAGCCGGGAAAAGCACCCTTTTGGATAAACTGGTAAAGGTCCTGACAGGCCGGGGAAAAACAGTGGGAATAATAGCTGTTGATCCAACAAGCCCCTTTACCGGGGGCGCAATTCTGGGGGATAGGATAAGAATGCAGGACTTGTACACGGATCCCGGCGTTTTCATAAGGAGTATGGGAACAAGGGGGCACCTTGGAGGACTTTCCAGGACTACCCAGGCAGCTGTCAGGGCTATGGATATTTATGGAAAGGATTATATATTCATTGAAACGGTAGGCGTGGGACAGTCTGAGGTAGATATTGTAAGGACTGCCGACACTGTAGTCATGGTTATGATGCCAGGGCTTGGAGATGATATACAGGCGATAAAAGCAGGAATAATGGAAATAGGGGATATTTTCGCTATTAATAAGTCGGACAGGGATGGCGCAGACAGAACAAAGATAGAGATTGAAATGATGCTGGACTTTAATGAAAGCAAAGCATGGCGCCCTCCGGTAAACAAAGTTACGGCCATCGATAATTCAGGAATAGATCATTTGATTAACGATATCCTAGTCCATAGGAATTATATGGAAGAATCCGGCGAACTGACAAGAAGAAGATCCAGAAATGTTAAAGAGGAACTCTTAAGTCTTGTAAGGGACAGGGTTTTGAAATTTATCCTTGAAGAATCGGGTAAGGGCTATTCTGTGGAGTCTTTGGTTAAGCAGATAATATCAAAGGATACTGATATATACACCGCCGCCGAGGATATTCTAAAAAGAATTAAGAGCTGAAGCGAAGGAGGTGCAGAAGTGGTGAATAAGGTCGACCATATAGGCATAGCTGTCAGCAATTTGGAGGAAACAATAAAGTTTTATACCAATGTTTTGGGCCTTAAACTCGAAGGGGTTGAAGTTGTGGAAGACCAAAGGGTAAAGGTCGCTTTTCTCCCCGTTGGGGATACTGAAATTGAATTGCTGGAGTCCACAGAACCTGACGGACCCATAGCAAAATTTATAGAAAAGAAAGGAGAAGGCATCCAGCATATTGCTTTCAGGGTTGAGGACATTGAAGAAGCTTTAAGCAGTATGCGTGAAAAAGGGATAAGACTGATAGACGAAAAACCCAGGTATGGCGCCGGCGGGGCACAGATTGCATTTTTACATCCCAAAAGCACCCATGGAGTACTCATTGAATTGTGTGAAAGGAAGTAAATCTAATATTCACGGAGGTATTATAATGATAGGGAACAAATTACAGGACCTTCAGAACAGAAAAGATAAAATAACGGAAGGCGGGGGCAAAAAGAGGATAGAGAAGCAGCACGGAAACGGCAAGTCCACTGCCAGGGAAAGAATAGATATGCTTATGGACGAGGGCAGCTTTGTGGAGATAGATGCTTTCGTGCAACACAGGTGCAGTCAGCTGGGCATGGAAAATACCGAGGCCCCTGCAGAGGGAGTAATAACAGGTTATGGAACGGTAAACGGCAGGCTGGTATATATTTATGCGCAGGACTTTACTGTTCTGGGTGGCTCCCTTGGTGAAATGCATGCAAAGAAGATATGCAAGGTTTTGGATATGGCAATGAAGGTAGGAGCTCCGGTAGTGGGTATACACGACTCGGGCGGAGCAAGGATACAGGAAGGTGTAGATGCTTTGTCCGGATACGGACAGATATTTTACAGAAACACCATAGCTTCCGGCGTTATACCCCAGATATCCGTAATAATGGGCCCCTGCGCAGGAGGCGCAGTATACTCCCCGGCCATAACTGATTTTGTATTCATGGTGGATAAAACCAGTCAGATGTTTATAACAGGGCCCCAGGTAATAAAAACAGTAACCGGTGAGGATGTGTCCTCCGAGGAGCTTGGCGGAGCCATGACTCATAACCGTACAAGCGGTGTGGCTCACTTTATGAGCCCCGATGAAAAGCAATGTATCGATGACATAAAAACACTTTTAAGCTTTTTACCTTCCAACAACATGGAAACACCACCAGCCTTTGAGACGGCTGATGATATTAACCGGGCCGAGGAAGCGCTGAATGAAATAGTACCGGATAATCCCAACAAGCCCTACGATATGAAGGAAGTAATTAGGCTGATAATGGATAACGGTGAATTCTTTGAAGTACAGGCCTACTACGCCCTGAACATGATAACAGGGTTTGCAAGGCTAAACGGCAGGTCGATAGGAATAATAGCAAACCAGCCTAAGGTACTGGCCGGTTGCCTCGATATAAACGCCTCCGACAAGGCGGGTAGGTTTATTCGGACCTGTGATGCTTTTAATATACCTGTACTCAACATGGTTGATGTACCCGGATTTTTACCGGGAACAAACCAGGAATACGGTGGAATAATAAGGCACGGTGCAAAAATGCTTTACGCCTATTCTGAAGCAACCGTACCCAAGGTTACCCTTGTTACCAGAAAAGCATATGGCGGTGCATATCTGGCTATGTGCAGCAAGGATCTGGGTGCCGATGTGGTTTTGGCATGGCCCAGCGCTGAGATAGCGGTAATGGGACCGGAAGGTGCCGCAAATATAATATTCAGAAAAGAAATAGAGGGGTCACAGGACCCTGCAGCAACCAGACAGGGAAAAATAGACGAATACAAGGACAGGTTTGCCAATCCGTATGTAGCGGCCAGCCGGGGCTTTGTAGACGATGTGGTGGTACCTTCAACCACAAGGCAGAGGATAATAAGTGCCTTTGACATGCTGCAGGGCAAAAGAGAAACAAGGCCCGCCAAAAAGCACGGCAATCTGCCTGTGTAGACACAGCAGAATATGCCAACCTATTGTGGCTTGCTTGAACCGGCGAAAAGCCAGCAGCAGTTAATTATCGGATAAAGAGGTGATATGATTGTTCGGCGAAACCATTGATTTACTTGAAAGTCTTCAGATAACCGTGTTGGGTATGGCAGTAGTATTTTCAGTACTGGTATTATTGATGGCAATAATAAAAGTAATGGAAAAAACTATGTACAAAGATCCGGCCAAAAATGCACAACCCGCCAAAAACTTTTCGACTGCAGAAGTTGTCGAGGCTGAGCCTCCCAAGGATGAGGATAATATGGGCCAGGATTTAGAGCTTGTGGCGGTAATTGCGGCAGCGGCCGCCGCGAATATGGGGGTTAGGCCTTCCAATATAATAATAAGGAATATTGTCCGCATGCCCGAGACCGCGCCTATCTGGAATTTAAGCGGCAGGGCGGATTTGATGGCAAGCAGAAGCAAGTACTAATCAAAATTAAGGAGGAGACCTTAAATGAAAAAATTTAACATAACAGTGAACGGCAATACCTATCAGGTAGAAGTTGAAGAGATTAATGACGGCAGTGCGGCAGCTCCGGTAGCAGCACCGGCTCCCGCTTCGGCACCAAAACCTGCGGCAGCTCCTGCGCCCAAAGCAGCTCCTGCCCCTGCTGCCAAACCTGCAGCTTCAGTTCCGGCAGGCGCCAATACAGTAACAGCACCTATGCCGGGTACCATTCTTGACGTAAAGGTTAAGGAAGGTGACAGCGTTAAGAACGGGCAGGTATTAATGGTGCTGGAGGCAATGAAAATGGAGAATGAAATCTTTGCCCCTGCCGATGGTACGGTAGCTTCGGTAAATGTCGGCACAGGCGCATCGGTAAATGCAGGAGACGTACTTGTATCCCTCAAATAGAACAACCCTAAGAAAGGAGTCACTCCTATGATACAAATATTAGCGAAATTTTTACAGGATACGGGTTTTGTCGGAATGGACATACCGCACTTTATAATGCTGGCTATTTCCTGCATATTATTATATCTGGCCATAGTAAAAAAATATGAACCGCTTTTGCTTGTGCCTATAGCATTTGGTATGCTTCTGTCTAACCTGCCCCTGGCAAACCTTATGGCTGACCAGGTTACCCATCAGCCGATAGAACTGATTGAAGAAGCCGGAAAGCAGATAATGGTAATAACAGAGCAATCAGATATACAGCCCGGCGGACTGTTAAAATATTTTTACCAGGGCAACCGTCTTGGCATATTCCCGCCCATAATATTCATGGGCATAGGCGCTATGACTGATTTTGGGCCATTGATTGCAAACCCCAAAAGCCTTCTGTTAGGCGCCGCAGCCCAGTTTGGGATATTTACCACATTTTTGGGTGCGATACTTCTTGGCTTTACCGGACCTGAAGCCGGCTCGATAGGCATAATAGGGGGAGCCGACGGACCGACGGCCATATACCTTACATCTAAATTGGCGCCGCATCTTTTAGGCCCCATAGCCGTAGCTGCGTATTCCTATATGGCCCTTGTGCCGATAATTCAGCCTCCCATTATGAAGGCGCTGACAACCAAGAAGGAACGGGTTGTCAAGATGGACCAGCTGCGGGAAGTATCCAAGACAGAAAAGGTACTGTTCCCGATAATAGTTACCATAGCGGTATCGCTTGTGCTGCCTTCAGCAGCGGCACTGGTGGGTATGCTTATGCTGGGCAATTTGTTTAAAGAATCCGGCGTGGTTGACCGTTTGTCCAAAACCGCAGCCAATGAACTGATAAACATTGTAACAATATTCCTTGGAGTAAGCGTTGGCGCCTCCGCAACTGCCGATAAGTTTCTGCAGGTTCAGACCATCCAGATAATCGTGCTGGGTGTTGTAGCCTTCGGTGTGGGTACGGCAGCGGGAGTATTGTTTGGCAAGCTAATGTACAAATTATCCGGTGGTAAGGTAAACCCGCTTATAGGTTCCGCCGGTGTATCCGCAGTACCTATGGCGGCGCGTGTTTCCCAGTCGGTAGGACAAAAAGAAAACCCGTCCAACTTCCTGTTAATGCACGCCATGGGGCCCAATGTTGCCGGTGTAATAGGCTCGGCGGTTGCAGCGGGAGTAATGCTGTCGATATTCGGATAGATGAGTTCAAATACAGGCGGTGCCATAGCATCGCCTGTATTTTTTTTGGCCGTTAATTCCAATAATCTGATATAATTAGGTTGCGTGACACAGAAAAGTTTACGGCGGTTTTTCAGATATATCGGTGACCTGCGTTATACTGACCCGGTCAGGCAGGACAGGATAAGACAGGGTACGTTTCTTGTTTTGTCGTATTTTAAGGGCAGTTAACAAAACAGGAGGGTTGTTCTTTGAAGGGAAAAATACTTAAGCAACTTATTGAGAACAAAAACAAATATATTTCGGGCCAGTATCTGAGCCAAAGTTTAGATATCAGCAGAACGGCTGTCTGGAAGTATGTAAACGCCTTGAAGAAACAGGGATATGAGATAGAGGGGGTACCCAACAAAGGATACAGGCTTGTGAGTTCCCCTGATATTCTTACCCAGGAGGAAATATCCCCCCTGCTTACAACCTCCATAATGGGATGCAGGATAATCCACAGGGATACTTTGGCGTCTACAAGCATTTTGGCCAAGGAGATAGCCTCACAACAAAAAGAGGGTACCGTTGTGATTGCTGAGGAGCAGTCCGGGGGAAGGGGGAGGCTTGGGAGACAGTGGTTTTCTCCCCGGGGTGGAGGCATCTTTGTGTCAATAATACTCAAGCCTGAAATAAGGCCTGATAAAGCCTACCAGATAACTCAGGTGGCTGCGGTGGCTGCTGTAAAAGCCATAGAGGATATTACCGGCTTGGCTGCCGGCATAAAATGGCCCAACGACATTATTGTAAATGGAAAAAAGGTATGTGGAATACTTACCGAGATGAACGCCGAAGCGGATATTATAAACCATATTGTTCTGAGCATGGGGCTTAACGTTAACGCAGGGGCAGAGGACGTGCCCCGGGATATCAAGGATAAAGCTGCTTTCCTAAGCACCGAATGCGGTTGTTTTATTTCAAGGAGACAGCTAATGGCAGTTTTGCTCGAGAAAACAGAGATTGAATACATAAAATTCCTTAAAAATGGTTTTAAGGCTACTGTGGGAGATTGCAGGAAGTATTCGTTATCATTGGGGCGCGAGGTCCGGGTGACACAAATAGACAGAGTCCTTAGGGGAAGAGCGGTTGACATAACCGAAGAGGGAATTTTGCTGCTAGAGACCGGCAGCGGCACGGTGGAGGTTATATCGGGAGATGTTTCGGTCAGAGGGATAGACGGATACCTGTAGATATTGAAACCTGGCTTCCTGGGTGTTAGAATCGATTAGTAAAATACTAACAATAAGCGGGTGATATTGTGATACTGGTTTTGGATGCGGGCAATACCAACATTGTGCTGGGCGTTTTTAATAATAACAGATTGATAACCAATTGGAGGATTTCGACTGATAAGAGCAAATCGTCGGATGAATACGGTATGATTATCAATCAACTGTTCAGGTATGAAGGGCTTGAAATGCAGGAAATGGAGACGGTGGTGATATCATCGGTGGTTCCTCCCATTATGCATTCCCTCCAGCGGGCAATTAGCAAATACTGCAGGATTGATCCCCTGGTCGTGGGACCCGGTGTAAAAACGGGCATAGATATTAAGTACGACAATCCAAAGGAAGTGGGAGCGGACAGAATAGTGAATGCAGTCGGGGCCATCCACAAGTACGGGGGGCCGGTCATCCTGGTGGACTTCGGTACGGCAACCACCTTTTGCGCCGTAAGCGAAAAAGCCGAATATCTTGGCGGAGCAATAGCTCCGGGTATAATAATTTCCAGCGATGCTTTGTTTCAGAGGGCAGCTAAACTGCCCAGGGTAGAGCTTGTAAAGCCGGAAAGATACGTGGGCAAGAATACCGTAAGCAGCATACAATCGGGCATTGTACACGGATATGTCGGTCTTGTGGAGCACATAGTAAACAATATAAAGAAGGAATTAGACTGGAACAATGCCAGGGTAATAGCCACCGGGGGATTGGCAAGATTAATTGCCGGGCAGTCCGGGGCTATTGATACAGTGGACAGTCTGCTTACCCTGGATGGCCTCAATGCTATTTATCAGATGAACAGGAAATAGATTTGGCAGGGAGATGAAAGCTGTTGGAAATTGGCAACCTTAAGCTTGACAACAATGTTTTGTTAGCTCCAATGGCCGGTATAACCGACAGGCCTTTTCGCATTCTATGCAAGGAGCAGGGCTGCGGCTTAACCTATACCGAGATGGTGAGTGCCAGAGGGCTGTATTATGATAACACAAGAACAGAAAGTCTTTTATACATAAAACATAATGACAGGCCTACGGCGGTTCAGTTGTTCGGTTCGGATGCCGGGTTGATGGCAGAGCAGGCGGCAAGGTTGTGTGAGAACGGGGCAGATATTATTGATATAAATATGGGGTGCCCGACGCCTAAAATAGTAAAAAACGGTGATGGTGCCGCCCTTATGCGAAACCCCAGATTGGTTGCAGAAATAGTGAAAAGGGTGTCACTGGCAATAAACGTACCCCTCACTGTGAAAATCAGAAAGGGCTGGGATAAAAACAGCGTAAATGCATTAGAAATTGCCCGTATTGTCCAGGAAAACGGTGCCGCTGCCATTGCAGTGCACGGGAGGACAAGGGAGCAGTTCTACAGTGGGACTGCCGATTGGGACATGATAGCCCAAATCAAGAAAAGCCTTAGCATTCCTGTGATTGGAAACGGTGATATTTTCAGCCCGGAGGATGCAGCCCGCATGTTGATTAAAACCGGGTGTGATGCTGTGATGATAGGACGGGGGGCCAGGGGAAACCCGTGGATATTCAAAAGGAGCCTTAAGCTTATTCACGAAGGGATATACGTTGAGCCTCCGGATATCCATGAGGTGATTAGAACCATAGAGAAACATACCGACCTAATGATAGACCAAAAGGGGGAAATACGGGCGTTAAAGGAGATGAGAAAGCATGCCGGATGGTATCTGAAGGGTTTCTGGAATGCTTGTCTTGTAAGGAATGAGGTGAATAAAGCACAAACGCGGGAACAGCTTTTTCAGGCACTTAAGGACTATGAGGGGCAAATAGAGGAGCATCTGTAGAAGGTGTTCTTTTTTTTATGTGATTATTGAAATATTTCGTGAAAGGTTGTAAAATGATATTGCACAATATTGTGCACATAATTTTTCTGCTTTAGGGAATAATCGCCTCTGTAAGCAGTGGCCCATGATTCAAAAGATATGGGGATATTTCACGCGTTTTCCCGTGAGGATTAATGGAATAACCGCGTTAGCAGCGGGATGTCCCCATTTCTAAAAAAGGGGGTTAGCTGTATGAATATAATAAGGGTTGGCAGTAAATCCATCAATAAGGATAAGCTCTATCAGATCATAGATGAAATAATGGATTTGAGGAGCGAGGGAGTATCCCAGCAGGACATAGCAGAAAGGCTTGGCACCGACAGGAGTTTTGTATCCCGTCTGGAGAGCCTGGGGGAAGTCAGAAAGGGCGACAGGATAGCCTTTATTGCCTTTCCGGTAAAGAACAAACAACAGATAATTGAACTGCTAAACCGTTACGGTGTGAACTTTCATTTGATAATGACTGAAGAGGAGAGATTATCCTTAGTCGGTGACAGCAGCGGCACCGAGCTTCTGAATTTCATCATGGACTGGATAGTTAAAGCGCGGCAGTGCGATACGGTGGTGGTCTTTGCGTCGGATAAAAGGAGCCGGCTGATCGAAGCCCTTGTGGACTGCCAGGTTATCAAAAGACATATCGGGAAATCTCCGATAACCCGGGACATTTATATACCCCCACAGGATATAACGGAAATTTTGGAAGCCTTACAACAAACCAGGGAGGGTCAAAGATGAAGAAAATACTCAGCGTGAGCATAGGGTCCTCCACCCGGGACCACAGGGTTGAGACCAGCATTATGGGACAGGACTTCATCCTTGAGAGAAGGGGAACGGATGGGGATATTCAAAAGGCTGCCAGTCTCATTAAAGAGTATGACGGCAAAGTTGATGCCTTCGGGATGGGAGGTATTGACCTGTACATACACGGAGGGAACAAGCGATATACAATCAAAGACGCAATGCCGCTGAAGGAAGCGGCGGCAACAACACCAATTGTTGACGGGTCCGGACTTAAGAATACCCTGGAAAGAAACGTAATAAGGCATATCGATGAAAATAATGTCATACACCTTGAAGGGAAGAAGGTCCTGATGGTATCGGCCATGGACCGGTTTGGTATGGCCGAGGCCTTCGAAGAAGCAGGTGCTTTGGTGGCATGTGGGGATTTAATCTTTGCTTTGGGAATACCCAAGCAGATTAACTCGCTGCGCCTTTTGCACAGGATAGCCCGTGTCATTGCGCCTGTTGCATGTCGCCTGCCCTTTCAAATTCTGTATCCGACCGGTAAGAGCCAGGAGATCTCAAACAATAAATATGAATCCTATTATCAGAATGCGGATATTATTGCCGGAGATTTTCTATACATAAAAAAATACCTTCCCGCTTCATTAAAGGGTAAAGTAATAATAACCAATACGGTGACTTCAAAGGACATAGAGCTTCTGGCTGAAACAGGAGTGACCACCCTTATTACCACAACGCCCGAGTACAGCGGAAGGTCCTTTGGAACCAATGTAATGGAAGCAATAATCGTTGCACTTGCGGGTAAGGGAAAACAGGAACTTACTCCGGTGGAATACAATAGTTTCCTTAAACGTATGGGTATCAAACCAAGAATAGAACGTCTGAACAATAATGCAATTATAGGAGGTAGCAGTTAGAATGGGGAAGTTTGGCTTTATTATTCACCCTCTATGCATCAGTGATTTCAGCAGGAAGTTTGCATTTGCAGAAAAACTGCCGGACGGATTTATTAAAAAAGTGATGGGAAAATTGCCCCCCATAAAAGCGGCTCATATCACCGGAATAGAATCCCCAAAAGGAAAGGCAGAGGGATATTTCATAGCTGTTCCGCTTTTGCCTGAACAGATGCTTGGACTGCCTACGGAGCTGGTTGAGAGGAAAATACTAAAGGCTTGCAGGATGGCACAAGGATTAGGTGCGCAAATAGTAGGATTAGGAGCCTTTACGTCTGTGGTTGGCGATAAGGGGCTCTCGATAGCTCAAAAGCTGGATATACCCCTTACAACAGGCAACTCTTATACCGTTGCAACTGCGCTGGAAGCAGTCAGGCAGGCTTGCAAAGCCACCGGAAGAACCCTGGGGGACCTGGAAATTGTAATAATAGGGGCCAACGGTTCAATAGGAAGCACCTGCGCAAAAATACTTGCGAGGGAAGCCAAATATATGACCCTTGTATCCAGGGATATTGAGAGATTGGAGAAATTGGCCGAAGGGATAATGCGTGAGACGGGCCTGGCGGTACATACCACCAACATGTCAAAGGGTCCTTTGAAGAGGGCAGACATAGTGATAACCGTCAGTAGCTCGGTGGATACCATTATTCGGCCAGAACACCTCAAGAGGGGAGCTATAGTCTGCGATGTAGCAAGGCCCAGGGATGTATCGGCGCAGGTGGCGCAAAAAAGAAAAGATGTTGTAATAATTGAGGGCGGTATAGTGAAAATTCCCGGCCGGCCAAATCTTAAGTTTGATTTTGGCCTCCCGCCCGGGATGTGTTATGCCTGCATGGCGGAGACTATGATATTGGCAATGGAGAGCAGGTTTGAGAACTATTCCATAGGCAGCAGGCTTGAATTGGAAAAGGTAAATGAAATATCACAGTTGGCCAGGAAACACGATTTCCGGCTTGCGGGTTTTAGGGGTACCGAGGGGTTTGTAGACTATGAAAAGATTGGGAAGAATGCGGAAAGATATAAGTCACAGGTACGGTAGGCATTAAATACCGATAATACATAGACAAAAGCGGTCATCCGGAGGAAGGCCGCTTTTGACATGTGGGTATTAGGGCAAAGCTGCCGAAAGCTGCCGGGATTCTGGACAAATTGCTTATAGTGTGTTAAATATATGAACGTAGGCCGGGGCAAGTGAAAGTCATTGCTGCCCTGGAAGCGGCTTTAACCTGCATCTAATCCGGCATTAATAATGGTATGAATTTTGCATTTATTTTAGTACAGGCGGAGCAGCTGCAATGCTGTCGCCGGATTACTGCTTCAGGGAATGAAAAGTGAGGTGAGACCTATGATTGAAAATTTTGCCGGTATTATAGCAGGAGCGAAGGATAAGGGTCCAAAGACCATAGCTGTGGCTGTTGCCCAGGATGAGGATGTGTTAAAGGCCGTTGGTGCCGCCCATGACCTTGGAATAGCCAATGCCGTATTGATTGGCGACGGGGTGGCAATAAAGAGTATCTGCTCAAATATTCAGTTGAAAACGACGGATTACGAAATAATCAATGTATATGATAAAGCGGAGGCCTGCAGGCATGCGGTGCAGTTGGTACGGAGCGGCAAGGCGGAGATTTTAATGAAGGGGTTTGTTGATACTTCAGTTGTCTTAAAGGCTGTACTGGATAAGGAAACCGGATTAAATACAGGCAGCCTTTTAAGCCATGTTGGGGTTCTGGCTGTACAGGGGTTTGACCGTCTGTTCATACAAAGTGATGCTGCAATGAATATAGCGCCGACCCTTGAGGAAAAGGCGATTATTATAAGGAATGCGGTTAAGGTTGCCCATGCCCTTAGTAACCCGCTGCCAAAGGTGGCCGTCTTATGTGCCGTAGAAAAGGCAAACCCCAAAATGCCTGCAACGCTGGACGCCGCAGGACTTGTTTCGATGAACAAAAACGGCGGGATTGGCGGATGTATTGTTGGCGGTCCCTTCGCGCTGGACAACGCTGTATCCATTGAGGCCGCAAGGCACAAGGGCATAGACCATCCGGTGGCCGGCTGCGCCGATATACTCATTACGCCCGACATAGAAGCAGGAAATATCTTGAATAAATCAATGGAATATTTCGCCGGGGCTCAAAAGGCAGGGATAATTATGGGGGCAGGTGCTCCTATAGTACTAACTTCAAGAGCCAGTTCCGGCCAATCAAAACTCAATTCAATAGCCCTGGCGGTATTGGCTGCCAACAGATGACACGGGGAGAGGAGAATGTTAACGATGAAAAAAACCTATCGGCTGCTGGTAATAAATCCCGGTTCCACTTCTACAAAGATAGCTGTTTTTGATAATGAACGCAAGTCTTTCGAAAAGGTTTTAAGACACCCGGCGGAGGAAATAAAAAAATACCACACAATATACGACCAGTTTGAATTCAGAAAAAACGTGATTATTCAAACATTAAAGGATAATGGTATTGCACTGGAGGGCTTTGATGCCGTTGCAGCCCGCGGGGGCAACATGAAACCCGTTTCCGGCGGTACATACAGGATAAACCGGCAGATGTTAAAGGACTTGAGGATAGGGGTGATGGGTCAGCATGCGTCAAATCTCGGAGGATTAATAGCTTTTGAAATTGCCGGGGGATTAAGGATACCTTCCTATGTGGTTGACCCTGTTATAGTGGATGAGCTTGAAGAACTGGCTCGGTTTTCGGGGCTGCCTGAAATACAAAGGAAAGCGAAGGACCATCCCTTGAATCAAAGGGCCGCCGCACGGCAGGCGGCAGCCGAACTGGGCGGGGAATACAGAAAATTTAATTTTCTGGTCGCCCACCTGGGCGGGGGAATCTCGGTGGGGGTACATAAAAAGGGCAGTATTATAGATGTTAACAATGTTCTTGATGGTGATGGGCCCTTTTCTCCCGAAAGGGCAGGAGGCCTGCCGGTTGGCTCTCTGATAGACCTCTGCTATTCAGGCAAGTACACCAGGGAGGAACTGAGAAAGAAGATTGTAGGCAACGGAGGGCTTGTGGCCTATCTGGGGACTAATGACGGCAGGGAAGTGAGAAAGATGATAGAGAGCGGCGACAAACAGGCCAAGCTTGTGTACCGGGCTATGGCCTATCAGGCTTCCAAGGAGATAGGGGCAGGGGCTACAGTGCTGATGGGGGATGTTAATGCTATAGTTCTTACCGGCGGCCTGGCCTATGATAAAATGTTGGTTGAATGGATCAAAGAGAGGGTTTGCTTTATTGCCAGGGTGATGGTGTATCCGGGCGAGTTCGAAATGACTGCCCTGGCGCAGGGAGTAATCAGGGTATTTAACGGGCAGGAGGAAGAGAAAACATATATTTAAATTAGAACAGTTGCTGTGACAGGAATTTTGACGGAGAGGGAGCCTGCTTTTGGGGGAATAAAAGGGCGGGTTCTTTTTTTTCTTATTTCTGGTATTATATATATAGATTCGGAAAGGAGAATTGACAATGGATATAGGAATATCAACGGCGTGTTTTTATCCCGAACTGCTTACCAGGGAAACCATAGATATTATAGCGGATATGGGTTTTAAAACAATAGAGGTTTTTTTGGAAACGGCATCCGAATATCAAGAGGATTACTGCAAGGGTCTCATGGAAAATATCCAGGCAGCCGGCCTTACGGTTTATTCGGTACATTCCTTTGCGGTGCAGCATGAGCCCTTTTTGTTTGATAAATACAGGCCGAGAAAAGAGGATGCATGGGAGACCTTTTCAAAGGTTGTAAAGGGCGGCGGAATACTGGGTGCCAAGCATATTACATTCCATGGTCCGTCAAGAAAATGGTTTGATAATGAGGTCTCGGAATTAATGGAAATAGCCCACCAAATGGACTGCCTTGCAGAATGTGCCGGCAGCCATGGAATGTCCCTGGCCTGGGAAAACGTTTACTGGTGTCTTTCCCACGACCCGGGTCTGATAGAGAAGATAATGAATAATGCAACCAACCCAAACATAAATTTTACCCTTGACCTTAAACAGGCTAACAGGAGCCGGGTCTCAGTGGAGCAGTATATGAAGATTATGGGAGACAGACTTGTTAATGTCCATGTGAATGATTTCTCTCCCGGCAGCATGTGTTTGCTGCCCGGGCGTGGGCAGGTGGACTATCAAAAGCTATACAAAATCCTGGACAAATCAGGCTACAAGGGACCTCTGATAATTGAGGTATATAGGAACAACTTTTCCGGGTATGATGAACTGGCCAGGGCACGGGAGTTTTTGCTGGCCATACGGCAAGGATAATGCAAATAGAAAAAGCCCCTGTCTTGACATCTACTGGCACATAAATTATAATTACAGCATGCCAAGAGCTGTGGTGTAACAATTACAACACTTGCGACAAATATTTAAAGATAAATTTTCCAGTATATATCAAGAATAAAAACAAAACCGTAACATATATTATCAAGGATATAGTGCAACTTCAATTATATTTGAATCGAGTTAAAGGGGAGACATATAATGGCACAAAAAGAAATAGTTTTAACCTTAGCGGGTCTCGAAAAACTGGAAAACGAACTCGGATTGCTAAAAACCAAGAAAAGAAGGGAAATTGCAGAAAGGATTAAGCAGGCGATAGCCTTTGGAGACATCACCGAGAATTCCGAATACGATGAAGCAAAAAAAGAACAGGCCTTTATCGAAGGCAGGATTGCAACCATTGAAAATTTACTTAAAAATGCAAAAGTAATAGATGACGATGATATATCTGTCGAAGTGGTAAGCATAGGCACTTTGGTAACGGTGAAGGATTTGGCCTTTGACGAAACAGTGGAGTATAAGATTGTAAGCTCGGCAGAAGCAGATCCGTCGCACCTGAAAATATCAAACGAATCTCCTGTGGGAAAAGCTTTAATGGGGCACAAACTTGGGGATGTTGTGGAGATCACGGTACCCGATGGCTTCATTAAGTTCGAGATTATGGGTATAAACAAATAATTACAGGGGGGAGACTAATGGAAAGGGATACAAAGGACGACCTTAATTTAAACGAGATACTTGAGGTGAGAAGAAAAAAGCTGGATAGCCTCAAAGAAAAACGAAAGGATCCTTTCACCATAGATAAGTACGACAGGAAGGAGTTTACCAGTCAAATAAAGGACGATTACGTAAACTATGAGGGTAAACGGGTATCAATAGCCGGCCGCATTATGACCAAACGGGAGCATGGCAAGGCCAGTTTTGCAGATATTCAAGACAGATTTGGAAGAATACAGCTTTATATCAGGGAAGACCAATTGGGAGAGGATACTTACCAGGAGTTTTTATCCTATGATATAGGTGATATAGTCGGGATAAAGGGAGAGGTTTTCACTACCAGAAAAGGAGAGATATCAATAAAGGTTGAGGAGGTTATACTTCTTTCCAAATCTCTTCAGGTGTTGCCAGAGAAATGGCATGGTCTGAAGGACCCTGATTTAAGATACAGACAGAGGTATGTAGACCTTATAGTAAACCCCGGCGTAAAAAAAACCTTTCTTATCAGAAGCAATATTATTAAGGCCATAAGAGAATACCTTGATAATATAGGATATATAGAAGTAGAAACTCCGATATTACATACCATAGCCGGCGGGGCTAATGCTAAACCCTTTGTTACACATCATAATACTCTGGATATAGATATGTATTTGCGAATTGCAACCGAACTTCATCTTAAAAGGCTTATTGTCGGCGGTCTTGAGAAGGTATACGAGATAGGACGGATTTTCCGGAATGAGGGCATGTCCATAAAGCATAATCCGGAATTTACTTCTATAGAACTATATGAAGCCTACACCGATTATCATGGAATGATGGAACTGACCGAGAACCTTATAGCCTATACTGCGAAAAAGGTGCTGGGCACCACAAAGATTAATTATCAGGGAATTGATATTGATCTGACACCTCCCTGGACAAGGCTTACTATGGTTGATGCAATCAAAAAATATGCAGGCATAGAATTCAAAAAGGACGATGACAGCAAAACCGCCTATGAGAAGGCCAGGAGTGTAGGCGTAGAAGTTGACAGGAGCGATTCAAAGGGACAAATAATCAACACTGTATTCGAAGAAAAGGTGGAAGAACACCTGATACAGCCAACCTTTATACTGGATTATCCTGTGGAGGTTTCTCCGCTGGCAAAGCGAAAACCCGATGATCCTGAGTTTACAAGCCGGTTTGAAGGCTTTATATATACCTGGGAGGTAGCAAATGCCTTTTCCGAGCTTAACGACCCGATAGACCAGAAGAAAAGATTCGAAGACCAGCTTAAACAGCGTGAAGCCGGTGACGAAGAGGCGCATATGATGGACGAAGATTACGTAACTGCCCTTGAAGTGGGGCTTCCTCCCACCGGTGGGCTGGGTATAGGAATAGACCGTGTGGTTATGCTATTAACGGATTCCTATTCAATAAGGGACGTAATTCTATTCCCGACAATGAAGCCCAGAGAATAGAGATTTCCTTAATAATATATATATAATTCATTGAACTGGTATGATGGAAGTATATTGCTGTTTATGCAGCAAATACACAGTAAATTGGTGTTGACATAAGATTGGGAGCATGATATTATATGAAAGTCGCCATAACGGGCGGCTATATATTTCAAGCGATAGAATGATGGTACAACAGGGCATTTAATAAGTTCTTGACAGTAAAAATAAGTTGTGCTATCATAGTAAAAGTCGGCAGTAAGTCGACGCGAACCTATGAAAACTAAACAGTGCGAATTAAAGATAGGCAAAGCCTTTGAG
>CAZVBE010000026.1:0-27695 GCA_964625335.1 uncultured Clostridium sp.
ATAACCCTTCTTCTTTCTTTCATATCCCCTTCACCTCCTGAAGAGCTCTCTTGATAGCCTTCATGTTACCATCAATTACTTCCGGCTTTGATGCGAATTTATGTTTGAAGGATTCTTCCATACTGCTTATGAACTCATCTTCCTTCATTATACCGCTTACCTTAATTATTGCTCCCAGCATTGGGGTATTAGGGAAGTACGTCCCGAGGGTATCAACTGAGATAGTCATTGCATCAACAGTATATACTTTGCCCTCAAAACCCTTAAGCTGTTTCTTGATTTCGGCAGGCTCCCTCTGGCTGTTAACCAGAATTGCACCTTCCTTTTTCAAGCCGGCAGCAACATCGACATCCCTTATAAGGGACTCGTCCACAACAACTACATAGTCGGGCTCATAGATATTGCTGTGAATCCTTATTTTGGTGTCTGCAATTCTGTTATATGCCGTGATAGGTGCGCCCATCCTTTCAGGTCCGTACTCAGGGAAGCCCTGTATGTACTTTCCTGTATTGAATGCAGCCTCTGCCAGCAAAAGGGATGCGGTTTTAGCTCCCTGCCCTCCCCGGCCATGCCAGCGAATTTCAACGGTTTTGCCCATTTTGTTGTTTCCTCCTTTCATTTGATCCATCTGTTGTTATATAACAATGACGCAAAAGTATAACTGTTATACTATAGTTATTCATCGCGTGTATAACAGTTATGTAAACACAACAGCTGTAACAGCTTCAGCAGTGTAACAGATGATATAATCTAGTATAACAGAACCCCCATTGCCTGTCAACGGATTGTATACCGTTGTACAATGCCGCTTTGTACCGGCCGGATTGCCCCAATATTCCACTATTATTCACACGGCAGCTGCAGGGGGTCAACGTATTATAAACTCTTTAAACAATCCGGATATACTCTCCCTCACCCGGTCAAGCTCTGCTGTTGCAAAGGGTGTAAATATGCCCTGGCCTGCCAATACGGTACTGCGGTCCCTGAAGTTTTGCACTGCATACCTTTGACTGCCTTTGATAAAATGTGCAATTTCAATTATGTCCCGGATGCTGAGCAGCTCCCTGCAAACGGTAGTCCTGAATTCATACTCAATTGAAGCGTTCCTTATCAGGGCTGTGCTTTTCTTAACAGCCTTCGTATCAACGGATTTTCCGGCAACAACATTATATTTCCCAAAGGGAGCCTTGATATCCATTGCTATATAGTCGACGGCTCTTCTTTTTAGCAGCCCTTCCACAACATAAGGATTAGTACCGTTAGTATCAAGCTTGACAAGAAAACCCCGCTGCTTAACCCTTGCCAAAAAATCCTCCAGGTCAGGCCTGATGGTGGGCTCTCCTCCCGAAATGCACACTCCGTCCAGCACATTCTTCCTTTTTTCCAGATATTCAAATACCTGCTCCTCGTCTATGCTCTCCCCTTCTCCCTCAAGCAGTGGAGCATTATGACAGTAGGGGCACCTGAAATTACAGCCCCCTACAAAATATACGGTACATATCCTGTCCGGATAATCTATGAAGGAAGACTTGACGTGGCCTTTAAATTCCATCTCTTCCCCTCCTGACAAAACTAAAGGTTTGTCTCTCTTAGCTTACTGCGAATTCAAGCCTGTCCTTATATTCCTCCTTTTTCCCGTTGTTCCATGACTGTACGGGTCTGTGGAAGCCTACCACCCTTGTCCAGACTTCCGACTCCTGTCCACACTCGGGGCAGGTAAAATGTTCGCCTTTCAAATATCCGTGCTCCGGGCATATCGAGAAGGTGGGTGTTATTGTAATGTAAGGAATGGGACTGTTGTCAAAAATCCTCTTTATTAAGAGTTTACAGGCCGCGGGACTGTCTATTTCTTCTCCTATAAAGCCATGCAGCACAGTACCTCCGGTGTACTGGGCCTGGAGATTTTCCTGAAGCTCCACCGCCTCAAATATATCCTTTGTATGGTTGACCGGCAGCTGGGTGGAATTCGTGTAATAGGGCTCGCCATTGCCCTGGGTGAAAATCTTGGGATACATTTTTTTGTCCAGCCGTGCAAACCTGTAGGTAGCTCCTTCGGCGGGTGAGGCTTCCAGGTTCCAAAGGCTCCCTGTTTCCTCCTGATATATCTGTATCACCCTGTTCATAAATTCCATAATCTCCAGGGCGAACTCTCTTCCCTCTTCCGAAGCTATATCACTGCCCAGAAGATTCATGCAGGCTTCGTTCATACCATTTAACCCTATGGTGGAGAAATGGTTTTTGAAATACTCTCCGGTTTCCTCCTTAACTCCATCCAGATAGTAACGGGAATAGGGATATAAACCCACATCCATATACTTTTCAAGAACCTTTCTCTTGGTCTCGCATATTTCCTTTGCATACTCCATAAGCTTGCGGGTCTGCTTTTTAAAATCCTCTTTAGTTTTAGATAAATATCCTATCCTGCTCATATTGAGAGTAACAACGTTTATCGACCCGGTTAAGGGATTTGCGCCGAACAATCCTCCGCCCCTTCGTCTGAGTTCCCGGTTGTCTATCCTTAAGCGGCAGCACATGGACCTTACGTCCTCCGGGGACATCTCGGAGTTTACAAAATTTGCGAAATAGGGGGTTCCGAACTTGCCCGTCATCTCCATAAGTATACCGACTATTTCGGAATCCCAGGGAAAGTCCTTTGTGATATTTACGGTAGGTATCGGGAAACTGAAGGTCCTTCCTGCTCCATCCCCCTCCATCATCACTTCACAAAAAGCCCTGTTTAACATATCCATTTCCTTTTGAAATTCACCGTAACACTTATCCATGTTCTTACCGCCTATAATAGCCGGCATATTTTTAACCAAAGTATGCGGCGTTATATCAAGGGTTATATTTGTAAAGGGGGTTTGAAAGCCCACCCGGGTGGGTATATTGAGATTGAAGATAAACCTCTCAATGGATTTCTTCGTATCTTCATAGGTCAGGCCGTCATAATAGATAAAGGGAGCCAAATATGTATCAAAGCTTGATACGGCCTGGGCACCTGCCGCTTCTCCCTGCAGGGTGTATAAAAGGTTCACCAGCTGCCCCAGCGCGGATTCAAAATGCTTTGGAGGATTGGACTCTACCTTGCCCTTTGCTCCCTTGAAACCGCTTCTTAAAAACGCTTCCAGGTCCCATCCGCAGCAATAGGGTGCCAAAATCCCCAGATCATGAATATGGATATCACCGTTTACGTGGGCATCCCTCAGCTCTTTTCTGTATATTTTATTAAGCCAGTATTTCTTGGAAATGCTTTCTACTATATGGTTGTTTAGTCCCTGCAGCGAAAAACCCATATTGGCGTTCTCGTTTACCCTCCAGTCTTCAAGGGATACATACTTATCCACCATGGTTTCGGCATCCATAAAGAGGTTTTTTACATCCCTTAACTCCTCCTGTTTTCTCCTGTATAGAATATAGGCTTTGGCAGTCTTAGCATGACCCTCTTCAATCAACACCTTTTCAACTATATCCTGGATATCTTCCACTGTGGGTATACCGGACCCGTGGGTTTCGGCTACGATATCCGCCACTATCAGCGAAAGGCGTTTTGCCTCTTCCCTGTCGTCTCCTCCCACAGCCTCAACTGCAGCAAATATTGCGTTTTCGATCTTGGTGGTGTCAAAATTTACTATCTCTCCGTTCCGCTTCTGTACTTTGTTTGTCAAAATATTGACCCCCTTTTAAGACTATACTATCTACTCTATTTATTGTATCCTATATGTGTGGATGAATAAATTCACATAAATATCGATATAACCGCTTTGTTTGTCATTTTTCTCTAATTTTCTTCCTCAATTTCCCTAAATCGCAAAATTGATAAAAATACAATATGTTGTATTTGCTATGGCAACGATATAATATATATTGTATGTCAGCTTATATTGGTACAAAAAAAAAGAACCGCGGTATCCCGTATAGGTTACAGAGGTATCCTCCAATTGTTTATCATAGTATATAGTTTAGCACGACGATAAGCAACACTCCCGGGATCCCCAAAAAACCGGCGATAAGTGCGGTAACAGGATTTATCGCTACCTGAAGGCCAAAAAAGCCTCCCACAAGGTTAAGGACCCACAGCATCAACCCACCAATAATACCGTTATAAAGAAGCCGCAGTATAAACTTAAGCGGCATAACCAAAAGCCATCCTACTATATATAACAGCAATAGACCAAAGGCGTAAGCCATAATAACATTTAAATCAAGGCTGATTCCCATTTCTCCACCTCTTTTTGCCGGCAAGTCCAATCATTATACATATATTATATGTGTGCCAATATTATTCATGGTTTTACTAATATATATAATGATTAGCGGCAATCCACCTTGACGCCCTTTTCCTTTGCTTTTTTGAGCAAATACATATACCTCTTCTTTGATGCCTCAATCCTGTAAATCGCATAGTCTACCAACTCGGGCTCACAGACATTTTCAAAAAATTTCTCAGCCTGACACCATTCCTCCATAGCATGCTGTACACAGCGTATCAGTTCCTGGTCCTCTTTATTGACGGTATCGTCCTCGGTGCTGTGAAAGATTTCGCTTACTTTGCCTGTTAGTTTTCCCAGATAAGCTCCAATGGCCTTTTCCATCTTCACGCCCCCAGATTATACAATTTCTAATATCTATATTATTAACAGTTTTTGTCCCCCTATACTCTTTATTTGGGCATTTTTCTTTCGGTTCCCTTATTATGTTATTAAATAATATATGTTATAATAACTTTATCCGTTTTTAAAAATCCTAACTGGAGGTATACAAATGAAAAAACATATTGCTTTGCTGCTACTTATTACATTGATAATTACTCTTCCTGTCGGATGCAAAAAAGACGAGCCTCAGGCTGACCCAGCCCCGGGACAGGAACAATCTGACCAACCGCAGCCGACATTGGTGGAAGAAGAGATACTTCTTTTCTACCCTGACAAGAATAACAACTTCCTTTTGCCCGAATTCAGAAAAGTAATAGTAAAAGAGAATGCCGGGCCTGATGAAATGGTGGAAATAGTTCTTGGAGAACTGATTAAAGGCACTGAAAACGAAATGTTAAGCTCGACAATTCCGGCACATACGGAAGTTTTATCCTTCGGCCTTGACGGCTCCTCCATAACCATTGACTTTTCCGAAGGGTTTATAGTTGACAGCTACAGCAGCAGGGAAAAACTGCTTCAGGTATTTTCAGTTGTCAATACTCTGTCTGAATTGGGTATAGAGGAAATGAACCTGTTTGTCGAAGGGGAGCCCGTATCCGGCCATTATACCTCTCTTGAAGCCGAAATGCCCTTCATCAGAAACGATGAGCTGATCCCAAGCAAATAAAGCAGCCTTCAACGGGACATTTTCACCCGTTACGGCAGGATGTGCCAACGCAGCCCTTCGTCTATCTATATGAAGGGCTGTGTTCATGGTATGCATGAGGTTTATTTTATGTAAACATTATGATAAAATGAATAAAGCCCTTCTCTTTTTCGAAGCATTAATGTACTTATAAATCAGTATCTTTTTATTGGAAGGAATTCGACAACCGGCGTTGAAAGAATTATTCTTAAAGGCTCTAATCCCAATGTGCAAAAGGAGTGTGAATTATGAATTGTTCCAACAAAAGCTCTGAACTACTGGAGAAAAATTTTGAATCCGGTGAGAATATCGACTTAACCAAACTGGATCCCGTTCTTGAGAAATACTCGGGTACTTCCGGCAGTCTTATCACAATACTTCAGAAGGCCCAGGATATATATGGATATCTGCCCCTGGAAGTTCTCCGGCATATAGCCTCAGGAACAGGAGTTAAGCCGGCATCGGTTTACGGAGTGGCAACCTTTTATACACAGTTCCGGCTTAATCCGGTGGGCAAGCATGTAATTTTGCTTTGCCAGGGCACCGCTTGCCATGTTAACGGTTCCGGGAGCATACTGCTGGCGATTAGCGAAGAACTGAAGATAAATAAAGGAGAAACCACCCCCGACGGCATGTTTACCCTTGAAAGCGTAGCCTGTCTCGGCTGTTGCAGCCTTGCCCCGGTAATGATGATAGACGGGGAAACCTATGGAAAGCTTACCCCTGACAAAGCAAGACAGGTTATAAAGGAAATATATCAAAAAGAACAGAATTAGGAGGTGTACCAGTTGAAGATAAGAGTTGGTCTGGGCAGTTGCGGAATAGCTTCGGGAGGGAACAAGGTTCTGGCCGAACTGAAAAAACAGCTTAAGGACAGGAACATCGAAATCAGCGTGGAAAGCACCGGCTGTATAGGGGTATGCTTCCTTGAACCCCTGATAGATATTATAGAAGATGATATGGTTTATACCTACGGTCGGATTACACCGGAAATGGTCGCCGAAATTGTAGAAAGCCATCTGGTAAACGGCAAGCCGGTGGAAAAGTTGCTGGTATATACAAATAAGAACCCCTTGCCGGCTTTGAGCAAGCAAGTCAGGACAGCCCTTCGAAACTGCGGTGTGATAAACCCCGAAAATATAGACGACTATCTCGGCAGAAAAGGTTATGAGGGCATCAAAAAGGCAGTCACATCGATGACTCAAAGGGAAGTTGTAGAGGAGATAAAAATCTCCGGGCTGCGGGGCAGGGGCGGAGCAGGTTTCCCAACCTGGTTCAAATGGAACGCCGCCCTTCAGTCAAACGGAAGTCCCAAATATATAGTATGTAACGCCGACGAGGGTGACCCCGGTGCCTTTATGGACAGAAGCATATTGGAAGGGGACCCCCATTCGCTGATTGAAGGAATGATGATAGCCGGTTATGCTATAGGGGCCAACGAAGGCGTTATATATGTCAGGGCGGAATACCCGCTGGCAATAAAGAGACTGGAAAAGGCCATAAGTCAGGCGGAGTCAAGGGGTATCCTGGGACAGAATATAATGGGCTCGGGCTTTAGCTTCAGCCTGAGAATAAAACAGGGTGCCGGCGCCTTCGTATGCGGGGAAGAAACGGCTTTAATAGCCTCACTTGAAGGCGAAAGGGGAATGCCCCGGCTTAAGCCGCCCTTCCCGGCCCAATCGGGTTTCTGGGGAAAGCCCACCAATATAAACAATGTGGAAACCCTGGCCAATGTACCGTGGATACTTACGGAGGGAGGCCCGGCCTTTAGCGCATTCGGAACGGAAAAAAGCAAGGGTACCAAAGTCTTTGCCCTGGCCGGCAAGATTAAGAACGGCGGCCTGGTGGAAGTACCTATGGGTATACCCTTAAGGGAAGTTATATACGATATAGGCGGCGGAATAAAAAACGACAGGGAATTTAAAGCTGTACAAATGGGAGGCCCGTCAGGGGGCTGTATACCGGCATCCCTCCTGGATACAACCATTGACTATGAATCCATAGTAAAAACTGGCGCCATAATGGGTTCAGGGGGAATGGTGGTAATGGACGATGCCACCTGTATGGTGGATATGGCCCGTTTCTTTCTTGATTTTACCCAGAAGGAATCCTGTGGTAAATGTACCCACTGCCGACTTGGAACAAAGCGTATGCTGGAAATACTGGAACGTATCACAAGGGGCGAAGGGAAGGAAGGGGACATAGAACTCCTCGAGGACCTTGCAGTAAAGGTTAAGGATGGCTCGCTGTGCGGCCTGGGACAAACCGCTCCTAACCCTGTGCTTACAACCATCAGATATTTCAGAGATGAATACGAGGCGCACATAAAGGAAAAAAGATGTCCCGCCAAAAACTGCAAAGCCCTTATTACCTATACCATAGACAGTGAAAAATGTAAAAGATGTGGATTATGCGCCAAAAAGTGCCCCGTATCGGTTATATCAGGGAGCAAAAAAGAACCCTACAGCATAAGTCAGGACGGCTGCATTAAGTGCGGCAACTGTATGGAAGTATGTCCCTTTGATGCTGTAAAGGTTGAATAGGAGTAAAGGAGGTAGTGGCATGTCAAAACTTAAGGTTAATATAAACGGAATAGAAGTATCGGGGTACAAGGGGCAGACAATACTGCAAGTGGCCATGGAAAATGGTATAGAAATACCAAACCTTTGTTATGATAACAGACTTAAAATATACGGTTCCTGCGGACTGTGCGTGGTGGAAGTTGAAGGTGTACCAAAGCTTTTAAGGGCCTGCGCAACCGAAATCTCGGACAATATGGTGGTAAGAACCCGGTCGGACAGGATAGACCAGTCCAGAAAAACAGCCTTGGAGCTTTTATTGTCCAACCATACCGGGGACTGTAAAGCCCCCTGCCAGTTGGCATGTCCGGCGGAAACCGACTGCCAGGGCTATGTAGGGCTTATCGCCAACGGCGAATACCAGGAAGCGGTTGCACTTATCAAGGAAAAACTGCCGCTGCCTGCCAGCATAGGCAGGGTATGCCCGCACCCATGCGAAGAAGCATGCAGGAGAAATCTCGTGGACCAACCGGTAGCGATTGCAGCACTGAAACGGTTTGTCGGAGATATTGTACTTGAAAAGAATTCGGGTATAAAAGCCGGTATCAAAGCTCCCACAGGAAAGAAAATAGCAATAGTGGGCGGCGGTCCTTCGGGGCTGACCTGCGCATATTTTCTAGCCCGGGAAGGCCATAGACCGGTTATATATGAAGCGATGCCAAATGCCGGCGGAATGCTCAGATACGGCATACCGCAGTACCGGCTTCCCAAAGACATCCTGGACATGGAAATTGATATTATAAAACAAGTCGGGGTTGAAATAAAAACCGGGGTAAAAATTGGCAAAGACCTTTCCCTTGATTATCTTAAAGAAAACTACGATGCGGTTTATATAGGCATAGGCGCATGGAAAAGCGCTAGTGTACGCTGTGACGGTGAAGACCTTGAAGGGGTACTGGGAGGCATAGACTTCCTGGTAAACGCAGCCCAGAACAAACCCGTCAGGATAGGAAACAGGGTGGCGGTTATAGGCGGCGGCAACACCGCTATGGACGCTGCCAGAACTGCCGTTAGACTGGGCGCAAAAAAGGTTATGGTGGTATACAGGAGAACGGAGCAGGAAATGCCCGCCGAAGAAATAGAAATCCGGGAAGCCAGGGAGGAGGGCGTTGAATTTAACTTCCTGCTTGCCCCAAACGAAATAATAGGCAGGGACGGCCATGTATCAAAAATGCGCTGTCAGAAAATGAAGATGGGCGAACCGGATGCTTCCGGACGCAGAAGACCTGTCCCCATAGAGGGGGAGGAAATAACCCTTGAGGTGGATACCGTCATAGCCGCCATAGGCCAGAGGGTGGACGCTTCGGGACTTGAAAGAATAGGACTGACCAAAAAGGGTACCATACAGTACGACCAAACCACTTTCCAGACTCCTGTCGAGGGAGTGTTTGCCGGAGGAGATTCCGCGGCGGGTCCCGGAATAGCCATTGAAGCAATAGACCAGGGTAAAAAAGCCGCCGGCGTTATCTCGGGGTACCTGGCAGGAAACATGGTACCGGTAACAGACAAGTTCTATGTGAAACAGGAAGACCTGACGGAAGAGGACTTTAAGGATAAAGAGAGTAAACCGAGGATTGAATTCGAAGTCATGGAACCCGAAGCAAGAAGGGAAAACTTCCTTGAAGTTGCGAAAAGGTATACCGAGGAAGAGGCAAAGACCGAAGCAAAACGATGCCTGGAATGCGGTTGCGGTGATGTTTTTGACTGCAAACTGCTGCTTTATTCCAACCAGTATAATGTGGAAAGCGGGAAATTCAGCGGTGATAAAACCGGAGCCGATCTCGAAGACATGCATCCCTTTATAGACCGCAACCCTGACAAATGCATACTCTGCGGTTTGTGCGTCAGAACCTGCAATGAAATAACAGGCATTACAGCACTGGGTCTTGTGGACAGGGGTTTTGACACCATAGTGAGGCCCGAGTTCGGAATACAGCTTAAGGATACGGATTGTATATCCTGCGGCCAGTGTATCTCGGTATGCCCGGTCGGAGCGCTTCAGGAAAGACTGAGTATAGAAAAGAATGTGCCGGTGGAGCAAAAAACCACCCCGTCAATTTGTTCATACTGCAGCATAGGCTGCAATACCGACCTTGCCACCCGCGGCTCTATGGTCATGAGGTCTCTGCCCAACAGGGAAAGCGCGGTGGATAACGGCCTGCTTTGTGTCAAGGGACGGTTTGGATTTGACTATGTCCAGCGCAAAGACCGGTTAACAAAACCCATGATAAGGGTAAACGGAGCGCTTAAAGAAGTTACCTTTGACGAAGCCTTCACTTACGCTGCAAAACAGCTTAATAATATAAGGTCGCTGTATGGAGATAACAGCATTGCGGTGCTTTCTTCCGCAAGGCTTACCAACGAAGAAAGCTTTGTGATTACTAAACTTGCAGGAGAGACGCTGAACACGGATAACCTGGCGAATTCATCCAACATTAGCGAAACCGGAATAAACGAGGTTTTGGGATATAATGCTTCCTCGAGCACCTTTGATGAACTGGGTTCTACCGGACTGATCCTTTATGTGGGCGGCGAAAGCTACGAAAACCATCCGGTGCTGGGCATGAAACTCCTGGCTGCAACAAAGGCCGGGGCCAAGCTTATAACAGTAAGTCCGGACAGGATTAAGGCGGGAGAATGGGCCAATCTGGAAATATGCGGTCAGGACAGCCTTAACCTGATTAAAGGCATGATTGGGCACGCCATAGCCTCGGGCAGAGTGAATGAAAAACAGATTGAGGCAAAAACAGCCGGATATGCGGAGCTTAAAGCCGCTCTTGCCGGCATGACTCATTCCGAACTTGCGAAAAAAGCCGCAGACTTATACTGCGATGCAAAAAAAGCAATTATAGTTGTGGATGAGTTGACTGTATCCGCAGAAGCTTCCAAGGCCCTTGCCGACCTCGCAGTGATAACCGGTAAAATAGGCTCGCCGCGCAATGGTATAATACTTCTTAAGGCCATGAACAACAGCCAGGGCGCCTGGGACATGGGTATTAAGAAGTCTATCCCGCAGATAGACTGGAAGAGCATAAAGGCTGCGGTAGCCTTTGGTGAAGGCCTGCCCGAAACGGCCTTCAAGAACCTTGAGCTGTTAATATCAACCGACCTCTTTATGTCGGATACAACAGAAAAGGCCGATGTCATATTCCCCGCAGCAAGCTTTGCGGAAAGCTTCGGGACCTATACCAACACTGAAAGAAGAGTACAAAGGTTTGAGGGTCCCTTTGCCCCGAAAACGGGTATGTCCAATCCGGACATTATCGCAGGTCTTGCCAAAGCCCTGGGAGCCAACCTTAACGCCAGCCCGGATGACATCTGGAAAGAGATTAAAGCAAACATCAATGAGTACTCCGACATAGGCATAGGCACAGATACAATTGATAAGGGCGCAGCCTTCTGGTCGCCGGATGGCAGCAGAGTGCTTTATACAAAGGGCTTCGGTTTTGAGGACGGCAAAGCCCGGCTGACGGTCCCCGGAGACGGAAAGGCCTTCAGGCAGGTTAAGACCCTGGACACTATAGAAAAGTACTTTAATGACAGGATGGCCGAGATAGGACTAACCTAGACAAACAATAAAACCCATGCAGGGATCGCACCCCTTGCATGGGTTTTAAAATTCTGACCTGACAAACATTTAAACTTCTCTTCTTCCTTCCATGGCCTTTACCAGCGTAACTTCATCAGCGTATTCCAGGTCACCGCCTACCGGTATCCCGTGGGCAATCCTGGTTGTCTTTATACCAAGGGGCTTTAAAAGCCTTGAAATATACATGGCTGTGGCCTCCCCCTCAATGGTAGGGTTGGTGGCAAGGATAACCTCCTTAACTCCCTCGTCCTGTAACCGGAGCAAAAGTTCCTTTATTCGTATATCCTCCGGGCCTATATCTTCCATCGGCGAGATTGCCCCATGGAGAACATGATAAAGCCCTTTGTATTCCCTCGTCTTTTCCATTGCCACTACATCCCTGGGGTTTTCCATGACACAAAGTATGCTTTTGTCCCTTCTTTCGCTGCTGCATATCCTGCATGGATCGGTATCCGTCATATTGCAGCATACCGAACAATGCTTAATATTTCTCCTGGCAAAAACAATGGACCGGGCAAGGTGCTCAGCCTGCTCAGGCGGCGCCCCCAGTATATGAAAGGCAAGCCTTTGTGCCGTTTTATTCCCAACCCCCGGGAGTCTGGAGAGTTCTTCAATCAGTTTTGCCACCGGTGCTGCATAGTAATCCATAACTTCACCCCTGTTCTAAAGGCCTGGAATATTCAATCCTCCTGTAATCTTGGCCATTTCCTGGGCTACCATATCCTCGGCTTTTCTCAGCGCTTCATTGACTGCCGCGATAATCAAATCCTGCAGCATTTCAACGTCATCGGGGTCCACCGCTTCGGGTTTTATATTAATTTCCTTCAGTTCCTTCTTGCCGGTGACCACAACGGTCACTGCCCCGCCTCCCGCACTGCTTTCCACGGTTCTTTCCTCCAGTTCCGCCTGGAGATTAGCCATGTCCTGCTGCATTTTCTGCACCTGTTTCATCATATTGCCCATATTACCCATGTTACCCATTCCGGGCATTCTGCCCTTAGCCATATACATCCCTCCAATTAATTGTCCTTATCGTCAAGCGCTTCCACCAAGTCACTGCCGAAAATCCCAACGGCTTCCTCATACAAACTGACGGCTTCCTGAGTGTCGCCGCCTTTTGGGCCTTGCTTACTGTCATTGCTCTCAATTTTTATTTCAAATCTTACTCCTGTTGCCGAGAATACAGCATCCGTTAACGCTTTCCTGTTTGTCTCGCTGCTTAATATATCGCGATATATACCATGCAGCGCTTCGCATTCAATGACAAGGGCGGTACCGTTCACATGGACCGGCCTTGAATTCATAAGCAGAGTATAAAGACCCTTTTTGCTTTTCTCAAGACGTTTCAGCACCTTATCCCAGTCCGAAGTTATTTGTTCCAGGGCTATCTCCTTCCGGCTGCTTTGACTATCGGCTGTTTTTTCCTGAGCCTCTTCGCCGGGCTTGGTCTCGTTTTTGGATTCGGGCCTGGTCCCATCTGCTTCACCGGGTTTGCACCGGCTTTCATGACCCGACCTGTTCTCATCCTCCGGCGTCTGTTCCCCGGCACTCCCCCTTTGGGGTTTTTCCCTGTCGTCTGCCGCTATGGGTTCCCGGTCATCCGGAGCCGATGCTTTGCCTTTATCGGGATTGGCCGTTAAAACCTTCTGCTTTGATACGATATCCTCCAGACGGGAAAGCCTGTCGATAAGTCCTTCCAAAGAGGCATCCATAGAAGGCTCGCACATCTTAACAACCGCAACCTCAAGCAGTATTCCCGGATAAGTGCTCCATTTGGCCTTTGCTTCCGCTTCTGACAGTACATTGATTGCCCTTATAAGCGAATTTACCTCCATCCTGTCGGCCATTGCCAAAAGGCCTTGGGTTTTCTCGGCCGACATATCCCTTATCCCGGACGGTGAGACCTTGGCAATAAGTATATCCCTTAAATGGTGTATTATATCCTTAAAAAGCTGGCCAATATCCCTTCCATCCTTTACTGCCATGCTTAACAGCTCTATGCATCCTGCAGCATCTCCGCAGGCAAATCCTTCTGACAGTCCAAAAAGCAGCCTGTCGTGAGTGGTTCCCAGTATGGAAGTCACCCTGTCCAAGGTAAGATCGCCCTGTTCAAAGGTGGAGCACTGGTCCAGAAGGCTTATGGCATCCCTTGCCGCCCCATCGGCGCTGCCAGCTATCAGTTCTATGGCATCCCGGTCTATTTTAATGCCGGCTTTCTCTACTATGTGTCTTAAAAGCTCTGTAATCTCGGAAACCGAAAGTCTTTTAAAATCGAACCTCTGGCACCGGGACAAAACCGTTGCAGGCAGTTTGTGCGGTTCGGTGGTGGCAAGAATGAATATGACATGGGAGGGCGGTTCCTCCAGGGTTTTAAGCAGAGCATTAAAAGCTTCGGCGGTCAGCATATGTACCTCGTCTACTATATACACCCTGTACCTTCCCTCGGCGGGGGGATATTTCACCTTTTCGCGCAAATCCCTTATTTCGTCCACTCCCCTGTTGGAAGCGGCGTCTATTTCGATAATATCCATAAGTTTCCCCGACAATGCCCGCCCGCATATTTCGCAGCTGTTACAGGGGTTTCCGTTTTGAACGTCGGAGCAGTTGACAGCCCTTGCAAAAATCCTTGCCGTAGAGGTTTTTCCGGTACCCCTTGTGCCGGCAAACAGGTATGCATGGGCGACTTTGTCCCCGGTTACCTGGTTTTTAATAGTAGTGGTAATATGCTGCTGCCCCACCACCTGGTCAAAAACCACAGGCCTGTATTGTCTGTACAAAGCGGTATAACCCATATTCCTTCACCCTTTACTTTCGGTTATTGTCTTCAGTTATACTATAGGTCCCCCTGGCCGTTGCAACCATAGTTTGGTCAACAAACATGTCTGCCCTTATGACCGCAGTGGTTTTACCCCTTTTTAACACTTCTCCCCTGCCGGTCACCCTCTGGCCCGCTCTTAAGGGCGCCATATAGTTTATACTCATCTCAATGGTAGGGCCGATAACATCCATGGAATAAAGCGCAGTCCCCATAACCGTATCCGCAAAGGTGGCTGTAATGCCTCCATGACAGATGCCCGATATGTTGAGGTATTTTTCCTTTATCTCCATGACCATTTCCGACCTTCCCCATGCAAGGGAGGTTATCTCCATATCCACCAGCTTCCAGGCAGGTGCTGTCCCCAGCCTTTTATTTAAGCTGTCTACTGTTTTTTTGTCGTAAATCCTGCTCTCTTCCATGCCATCCATCCTTTTGTTGTTTGGTCTGATATAATGATTATACCCTATATAGGACTAAACAAAAAGAAGGAGTGTTAACTCCTTCCCGCTGACAAAAAAATTAGAGGCCGTGCACCTTTCCCCGACCTATTTCCACAGGCGATACCCGGACAGTTAGCTCCAACCAGGCTTCCCTGCGGCACATGAAAGGTTTCACTTACCGCTGCTTCCTTCCGGACCTGACGGGGTTCATGAATTTCCATTGCGCAGGACCCGATCTTCAACGCCACTTATTCGGGCCGGCCCCACAGAATATAAGCCTCAGAAAGGAATTCAACCCTGCTATAGCGGATTGCAGGTTACAGGGCGCCGCTACATCCCCGTCTAGCACGACCAAAATTATAAAAAATGGCGGAGAGAGAGGGATTTGAACCCTCGAGACAGGTATCCCCGTCTACCCGCTTTCCAGGCGAGCGCCTTCAGCCAGACTCAGCCATCTCTCCAGGCCAATCTACCCTACAAAAATTCTCTTATTTAGTTTGTCCCGGCGGATGCCGTTTAATTACACAAAACCTCTTGTCAAAAACCCGCCGCAGTTATTAATTTTACATCAGATGCCCGCCGTTGTCAATGCTCATTAAAATGCTATTTTGCCGACAAATTGGCTGGAAAGTGAGATTAATACAACGGCTATATTTACGCAGTTTCTTTTGAAACGCTTTATAATGGGTAATACTATTATAAGTCAAACAAAAATTCCCGGGAGGCTGATGTATGGTTAACAAGAGTATGGAAGACAGAATCAAAAAATTGACCCCTATTCAGTACAAAGTAACCAGGGAAAACGGAACCGAACCTCCCTTTAATAACGAATTCTGGAATCACAAACAGGCAGGCATATACGTGGATGTAATAACCGGCGAACCTCTCTTTTGCTCCCTGGACAAATACGATTCGGGCTGCGGCTGGCCCAGCTTTACAAAACCTATAAGAAATGAACAAATTGTTGAAAAGGCAGACGAAAGTCTTAATATGTCAAGAACCGAGGTCAGAAGCAAAGGAGGGAACTCCCACCTGGGACACGTTTTTACCGACGGTCCGAAGCCATCCGGCCTAAGATACTGCATCAACAGCGCCGCATTAAGGTTTATCCCAGCCGGGGATTTAGAAGAGGAAGGATACGGGGAATACAAAAAACTATTTGATGGTTAAACTATAACAGCCGGATGTTAATACAGGACTGGTTGGGGTAATAATAGAGACAGTAAAACCGAGCTTTATATATCAATGAAAAACAAGGAGACATATGTATCCATAAAACTCCTTGCTTTAATAAATCAAAGGAGGAAACTATTGTGCCGGATTTTGGTAACTCGTTTTCCGGGCTTGCCAGCCCCCGTAAACTGACGGAACAGGAATTGATAAGAGCAGTCAGGTTCATGATAGCGGCGGAATATGAAGCCGTCCAGTTGTATATGCAGTTGGCTGAATCAACCGATAACAGACTGGCAATCGAAGTTTTGAAGGACGTAGCTGACGAAGAAAGGGTTCATGCAGGAGAATTTTTAAGACTGTTGAAAGAATTGGATCCCGATGAAGAAAAATTCTATAATGAGGGCGCGGAAGAAGTAGAAGAAGAAATCGAAGAGTTGAAACACAAATAATCCAAAGCAGAATTTGATATTCCTGCAGATTACAGCATATCGAAATCATTGCAGCAGGTAAATACGGAAAAAAATAGTTTGAGTGAAGAGCTGAAAAAGTGCCGGAACAAATAGTGCAGTGTAAAAAACCTGCAAAAACCAAAAGAACATAAAATGTGACAAGCCCTGTAATCATGCTAATTACAGGGCTTCTTGCGAAGGAAACAGGAGTATGAAGAGGTGCATACGTATAATAAACTTCGTTTTTTTGACAGAAAAAATGATATAATCAGATAAAAGTATTTAAAAGGAATAGCCATATGCTTAAATCAGGATTATACGAACAAGTGATAAATAAAGAACTTGGTAGAGAGCTTGATTCGGTTACGGACAAGTTCAAATCTACTTTACCCATTAATGAAGAAGAAGCATCCAAAATATTAGCAAAATATATTTTTGAGGTTATTGAAAAGGAGCTTCAAAAAGTCAAGGACTGCGGAGGTAATTTGCAAACACAGGTAAACCTTGCCAACAAAATTGTTAGCACAATTGTAAGCAAAACAGATATAGCTACTATAGACGCACTTTCTATTGATGAGCGTGCTGAGCAGCTTCTTGCTTTTTTTGACAAGAAAAATAGTATTTTTGCTATAAATAACAAAACGGAGATCCTCCGCCCGGTAACTTCTATTGCTCAAAGCTCATTATTTACAGGATCAATCCACGAGCCAAGCATGTATTCAGAGCTTAAAAAGGAAACTATATCCTGCGACAAAATCGATATGCTAGTCTCTTTCGTAAAATGGAGTGGCCTACGATTAATTATTGATGAATTGCGCAGCTTTACCCAAAACGGTGGACAGCTGCGCATAATCACAACCTCTTATATGGGTGCAACAGATATAAAGGCTGTTGAAGAACTGCGTAACCTACCGAATACAGAAATTAAGATTTCCTATGATACAAAGCGAACTCGTTTGCATGCAAAGGCTTATGTTTTCTATCGTAATACAGGATTTACAACTGCTTATGTTGGTTCTTCCAACCTTTCCAATGCAGCGATTTCAAGTGGACTTGAATGGAATATAAAGGTGACGGCCAAAGATTTGCCAGATACCATTAAAAAGATCCAAGCAACCTTCGAGAGTTACTGGAATTCTATTGAGTTTGATACATATACAGACAAACAGCAGCATCGTTTAGAGAAGGCACTAAAGGCTGAAAAGTACCTGGACAGCAAATGCAACCTGCCCTATGCTTTTGATATTATTCCCTATCCTTATCAGCAGGAGATTTTAGATAAGTTAAAAGCGGAACGTGAGGTGCGTGGTTACTATCGCAACCTTATTGTAGCTGCAACCGGTACTGGGAAAACGGTGATATCCGCCTTTGATTATCTGGCCTCTTGCAGGAAAAACAAAGGCACACCCAACCGCTTATTGTTCGTGGCACATAGAGAGGAGATTTTAAAGCAGAGCATAGCCTGTTTCCGAGGGATATTAAAGGATGCAAACTTCGGTGACATGTTTGTAGGCAGTTATAAACCGAGCAGTCTTGACCATCTGTTTGTTTCTGTACAGACCTTCAATTCACAGGAACTACACACCATAACAACACCGGATTTCTACGATTACATAATCATTGACGAGTTTCACCATGCCGCTGCCCCAACCTATCAGAAGCTGTTGTCATACTATAAGCCAAAGCTTTTGCTAGGATTAACTGCAACCCCTGAGCGTATGGACGGTAAAAATGTGCTGAATTATTTTGATAACCGTATCGCGGCAGAAATCCGTCTGCCGGAGGCTATTGACCGTAAATTGCTTTGTCCTTTCCAATATTTTGGGGTAACCGATACGGTTGATTTGGACAGCTTAAAATGGGCACGGGGCGGCTACGATAAAGCTGAACTCTCTAATATATATACCTTCAACCAGGCGGTAGCCAATAAGCGTGCCAATATGATTATTCAATCTGTTTTGAAATATGTCACAGATATTAACGATGTGAAAGGTCTTGGCTTCTGTGTATCTATTGACCATGCTAAGTTTATGTCTGACTGCTTTAACGCACACGGGATCCCGTCTATATTTCTTACCAGTCAATCTGGAGATGAAGAAAGAAGTACAGTCAAACAGAAGCTTGCAAGCGGCAAGGTACGTTTCGTTTTCGTCGTGAATATATACAATGAAGGCGTCGACATCCCAGAAATTAACACGATACTTTTTTTGCGTCCCACCGAAAGCTTGACGGTGTTTCTTCAACAACTGGGCCGTGGCTTACGTATTGCAGAGAACAAAGAATGTCTAACCGTACTTGATTTTATCGGGCAGGCCAATAAAAAATATAGCTTTGAGGATAGATTCGCAGCACTATTAAGCAATGCAGCACAAAACATACAGAGTGAAATCAAAGAGGGGTTTAACTCTGTGCCAAAAGGATGCTATATTCAGCTTGAGCGAAAAGCAAAAGAGCATATATTAGATAATATCCGCAGTTCCTTTGGTGTAAAATCGGGCCTTATTTCACGTATTGCTACCTTTGAAGAGGATGCCGGAGAAACGCTCACATTAGAAACCTTCGCAGATTACTATCATCTTGATGTTCGCAATATCTATATCCGCGACAACTTCTCACGTCTTTGTGTGTTAGCAGGCATCAAGGATAATTTTGATGAACCACTTGAACGGTTGTTAAGCAAGGCATTTAAACGTATGTGCACCATTGATTCCCGCAAGTGGATTAAGTTTCTGCTTGAAGTGCTGCCCAAAGCGAATAGTTTAAATATGAGATGTCTTTCTAATGAGGAGAAACGGATGCTGCAAATGTTCCATTTTACTGTATGGCAGAAATCAACTGATGATTGCGGCTTTGATTCCTTAAAAGATGGCCTCCTACAAATCCAAAACAACCCTGTGATGTTAGCAGAATTGATAGAACTACTGCAGTACAACTACAATCATATTGACTTCATTGATGAACCGGTAAACCTAGGCTTCGACTGTCCATTAGATTTACATTGCACCTACACCCGAGATCAAATTCTCGTAGCAATGGATTTTATGAAGCCGTCAACGGTCCGCGAGGGTGTTAAGTTCCTTCCCGAAAAGTATACAGACGTTTTCTTTGTAACACTCAATAAGTCGAACAAGGACTATTCGCCAACGACCATGTATAATGACTATTCCATCAATGAGACCTTGTTCCACTGGCAAAGCCAGAGCACGACCTCGGAAGAATCCAGAACAGGACAACGATATATTAATCACAAAAAGCAAGGTGTCCGAGTGCTGTTGTTTGTACGGGAATATAAATCTAATATTGCAGGAGCGGCACCCTATACCTTTTTAGGTCTAGCCGATTATGTAAAACACGCAGGATCAAGACCGATGAATATTACGTGGAAACTGCATAAGCCAATTCCGGCAAAATACTTGAAAAAGACAAATAAGTTGGTGGTTGGATAGATACTATAAATGGCACCCAGTGAAAAAATCAACCTGTATACTATTGGTGGATACAAAGAAGGAATTACAATTAATATTGGGATAGACTATGTTATTTTCAAGACTAATTACCAATACACCGATAGAAAAATTGTTTTTATTATATCCAACACAAAATGTATATGGGTAGAATTAAAAATGGTCTCAGATAAACATATTAAATGGGTATTAAACCGTAAACTGATAAGCTAGTTTTCTCATGGCTGATAAAAAAGCTACCAGTTTGGAGGTGAAAAAATGAATAACCATTTATCTTTATTTGAAGGCATTGATCAAAACGAACCACAAACATTATTTAACTCTACAGCTAGTAGAAAACATTCTAAAATTGATGTCGTCCAAATGGAATACATAGGTGCCGAAACTCTCAGTTGGAAAGAATTGTTCGATGGTTTTAATATTTTATATGCGATTACCTATTCCTCAGGTATTGGATTTATCTGTGAACTCCTCAAGCAGTTTCAGTTCGCCGAGATTATTTTTGGCTGCAATGAAGTAATTTCCTATAGCTTGCAGGAAATTATGGCTTATCAATTAAAAACCATAGAACGTATCAGAGAAGCCGCAAATAAAACCAAGGTAGATTTACTGTCAAGGATTGATGATGACACACTACATCTGATGGTAGCGCGCCAAAAACTGTCCCATGAAAAAATATATCTTTTAGAGGCTAATGATGGACGCAAGCGAGTAATAATGGGATCTGCTAATATGTCATACTCCGCTTTTTCAGGAAAACAAAGAGAAAACATCTGTTATCTTGATGGTGAAAAAGCATTTGAATGGTATAAAAACAGCTTTGATGAGCTGAAAATTCAATGCTCGGATGAAATTTCAACGTCTGCATTATCAACTGCAGATGATATCGAAAATCTGGAAAAAATTCCGATTATGTATACGGCTAAAGTGAAAAAGGCATTGGTAGTGGAACCTGTTCCGGAACTGAAGGACGAGGTACGTTTTGTATTGGATGTAAAAAACTTATCAGGCAAGTTCACTCCCTTTATGCCTAAGGCGGATAAGAAAGGGAAAATTCTTTTGTCACCCGAAACGACTATCCAAACACGTCGTCGGATTGTTGACGCTGCCGTTCAGGAACGTGAACTGCGCAGTGAATACCCACAATTGGTGGTGGATGTCCAAAACGATGCAGTGACATTGAATGACAAGCCTTTGGATTTATACCCAGCTAAGCAAGAAATCCAAAATGATGTTTCGCTATTTATTGAATATATGGCAGGATATGAGAAGTTCCATGGAGACATTAGCGGTATGCAGATGAAATATTTTGCCTTTGCCAACTGGTTTTTTACAACGCCCTTGATGGCGATTATGCGTAATATCGCAGTAAAGTATAATCAAAACCTGTTGCCGTATCCGGTTTTCGGGCTTGTATATGGGCAGAGCAAAGCAGGAAAAACCAGTTTCTTGGAGACACTGTTAAAGATGATGATAGGCCAAAAAACGAAAATTTCTGCACCAGAGTTTACAAGGTCAAATATAGAAAACCTGAAACGTACTGTCAAAGGTGCACCAATTATTGTTGATGACCTGACACAAACACGGTTCAGCCAACACGCCATCGAAACCATTAAAAACGACGATTTTGGTGTAGTAGACAATTTGCTGAACTATCCTGCTGTTGTCATCAGTGCTAACGAGGACGTGAAAGCAGTTACAGCAGAGGTTATTAGAAGAACGGTAATTTGTCGTATACAAGCAGGGCTAACCAATACCGAACTTATGAGGACAAACGTTGTGCGACGAGTTCAAAAAAACATAGGAACAGCCTTTTATCGCGAGTATTTGCGGCGTATGCTTGAATGCATTCCTGAACTGTTAAATGAACTGAAAGATGACGAGCAAGCAGGCGCACCAGATATACTAAAGTTATCTTCAGAAATAATCAATAAAGTCATTAAAGAACATTATGCGGAACAATTGCCTTATTATGTACGTACTTTGACTTTGGAGGACTATTTCAGTGAAAAAGTCACAGGAGCTTATGCAATTAAAACCATCCAAAATGCTTGGCAGATTAATAAAAAAGCTTTTGTTGTGGACAAAAAACATCGGCAACTCCGATACAACGCGGGACAAACCTGGGAAGCAGCCAGGATTCTGAAAGAACTCCCTGAGGATATAGAAGCGTACAAGTCCAGAGAATGGATTATTATGGATTTAGATAAAGCATGTGAGTTCTTTGAAGTAGATTTTAAAAAGCATATCCTATTTAATTTGCTAAAAGGATGATTGTACCAAAAGAAAAAGAGCAAGTTGTTTATGTAAAATTAAATCTCACTAATTGTGCAAGGGCTCACATGATTTACTCAAGAAGCCCTTGCACGCTTTACATTTACAATGTAGAAAATATGAAATTACTTTCTAGTCAGCTTTAATATGCTTTATGATTTCCCGTGTCATTTCCCTGGTTCCAACCAAATCCATCCCCCTGCTCATTATGTCGGGTGTACGATAGTTTTCCCCCAGAGCAGAAACAACCGCATTATCTATGGCATTTGCTTCTTCAACCAGGTCAAAGGAATATTTGAGCATCATTGATGCAGAGAGTATACCTGCGATAGGATTTGCCCGGTTTTGTCCTGCAATATCCGGAGCCGAGCCGTGGACAGGCTCATACATCCCGAAGCTCCCGCTTCCCAGGCTTGCAGAAGGCAGCATGCCTATTGACCCGGTAATCATACCGGCTTCATCGGATAGTATATCGCCAAACATATTGCCGGTAACCAATACATCAAATTGACCCGGATTTCCTATAAGCTGCATGGAAGCATTATCAATATACATGTGGTTTAAGGCCACACGGGGATAATCCTTCGCCGTTTCCTCAACAACAGCGCGCCACAGCCTTGAGCTTTCCAATACATTTGCTTTATCCACGCTGGTTACCCTGTTGCTTCTTTTTTGCGCTATTTCAAAGGCTGTCCTTGCTATTCTTCTTACTTCCATCTCACTGTAGGATTCCACGTCGTAGGCCTCTTCGCCCATATTGCCGGTCTTTCTGCCCTTTTCTCCAAAATAAATTCCGCCCGTCAGCTCCCGTACCACGCAAATATCAATACCGCTTCCAATGATTTCATCCTTTAAGGGACACGCATTCTTTAATGCGCCAAATAAATAGGCAGGCCGGATATTGGCAAACAAGTCAAGTTCCTTTCTCAGGTTTAACAGGGCCTTTTCAGGCCGTTTGTCCACAGGATAGTGGTCCCATTTGGGGCCTCCTACAGCTCCCAATAATACGGAATCACTCTTTTTGCATATATCCAAGGTTTCAGCAGGAAGAGGAGTCCCCTTCATATCAATGGCGCAACCGCCGGCTAAGGTTTTGATAAAGTTAAACCTGTGATTAAATTTCCTTCCCGTTTCTTCCAGCACCTTCAGGGCCTGCCCTGTAACCTCAGGGCCTATCCCGTCGCCCGGTATGACTGCAATGTAAAAATCCATTTTTATGCCACCTTTGTTATTTTGAATTTAATTTTAGCTTTACCCTGTTCACCAATCCCCCTGCTGTAATCATTTCCTGCATAAAGTCCGGCAAGCGCTGTGCATAATAGGTTTGGTTTTTGGTAACATTTTTTATAATGCCCCCTGATATATCAATGGTTAACTCATCGCCATAATCAATATTTTGTGCCGCTTCCCCGCATTCCAATATGGGCAGACCAATATTGAAAGCATTTCTGTAAAAAATCCTGGCAAAGTTATTGGCTATGACACAGGAAATACCTGCTGCTTTTATGGCAATAGGAGCATGCTCCCTGGATGAGCCGCATCCAAAATTACTGCCTGCTACTATAAAATCACCCGGCTTTACATTACTGGCAAAGCGCTCGTCGATATCCTCCATACAGTGCTTCGCCAGTTCTTTTTGCTCGGAGGTGTTTAAATACCTGGCCGGTATGATTACATCAGTATCTACGTTATCGCCATACTTAAACGTTGTTCCTTTCATTTCCATATTATTCGCTCCTTTCTGTATCTTCCGGATTAGCAATTCTGCCGGCTATGGCAGTTGCAGCCGCAACCGCAGGGCTGCCAAGATAAATCTCGGATTCCGGATGCCCCATCCTGCCAACAAAATTACGGTTTGTTGTCGCAAGGACTTTTTCTCCCTTTGCCAGAATACCCATATGCCCTCCCAAGCACGGGCCGCAGGTAGGAGTGCTGACAACTGCACCTGCTTGGATAAAGATTTCTATCCATCCCTCTTTAAGGGCGGTTAAGTAAATTTTTTGGGTGGCGGGGAAAATAATAAGGCGCATGCCCTTGGCAACTTTATTGCCCTTCAGTATTTGGGCCGCTATCCTCATGTCTTCTGTCCTGCCGTTTGTACAGGACCCGATAACCACCTGGTCAATCCTTATATCCTCAATCTCATCTATGGCCTTTGTATTTTCAGGCAGGTGCGGGAAAGCAACGGTAGGCCGAATGGTGCTTAAATCTATATGATAGCTTTTTTGGTATTTGGCATCTTTATCTGCCCTGAAAGCCGCATATTCCTTCGCGGCATGCTGTTCCATATATCTGACAGTTATGTCATCTACCGGGAAAATCCCGTTCTTTGCGCCTGCTTCAACCGCCATATTGGATATTGTAAAGCGGTCATCCATGGACAGATGCGAAATACCCTCTCCTGTAAATTCCATGGACTGATACCGGGCACCATCTACTCCGATCATCCCTATTATGTGAAGAATTATATCCTTACCGCCAACCCATTCTCGGGGCTTTCCGGTTAAATGGAACCTTATGGCTGATGGAACCTTAAGCCAGCAGGTACCGGCAGCCATACCTGCCGCCATGTCTGTACTGCCGACTCCGGTGGAAAATGCCCCAAGGGCGCCATAGGTACAGGTGTGTGAATCCGCTCCAATAACCACATCCCCTGCTGTTACAAGCCCTTTTTCGGGTAAAAGAGCGTGTTCTATTCCCATTTCTCCAATTTCGAAATAGTTTTCAATTCCCATTTTACAAGCAAAATCACGGACTATTCTACATTGTTCTGCAGATTTAATATCCTTATTGGGTGTAAAGTGGTCGGGCACTATTGCTATTTTTTGTCTGTCAAAAACCTTCTTTGCACCCATTTTATAAAATTCATTAGCCGCTACCGGTGTCGTAATATCATTCCCCAGCACCATGTCCAATCTAACCTCTACAAACTGACCAGGCCTTACTTCTTCCAGATCGGTGTGGGCAGCCAGTATTTTTTGCGTCATGGTCATTCCCATTTCAAGTCCTCCTTAATTAAATTTTTCTAAGATATGTTTTTTTCATCTGTGCATTGGGCCAATTCAAATGCAATTTTGTTCACCGCATTGATATAGGCTTTTATGCTGGCTTCGATTATATCGGTGCTAAGGCCTTTCCCGGTATATACTCTTTGGTTATAACCAATCTTTACTACCGCTTTTCCCTGGGCATCCTGTCCCTCGGTTACAGCCCGGATACTATAGTTTTCCAGCGCTACTTCCTTTCCTGTAATTTTATTGATGGATTTAAAGGACGCATCTACCGGACCATGGCCAATAGCGACTTCTTCTATATTGCGACCGTTGATTGTCAGGGTTACCGATGCCGTTGCAGAGATTGAATTCCCAATATTGATTACATATTCTTTCAATTTATAGACCTGGGGTATTTGTTCATAATGTTTGGACAATACTATGGCCTCAATGTCTTCATCGTATATTACTTTCTTTTTGTCAGCCAACTCTTTAAACTGGTTGAAGGAGTTTTCCAATTCTTTACCATTCAAATTATAGCCTAAGGTTTTCAGGCGCTGTTCAAAGGCATGGCGTCCGGAATGTTTACCGAGAACCATTCTGTTTTCATTAAGCCCTACCGATTCCGGGGTAATAATTTCATAGGTGCTTCTCTCACTTAAAACACCATGCTGATGTATACCGGCTTCATGGGCAAAGGCATTTGAGCCTACTATTGCTTTATTGGGCTGGACCGGTACTCCGGTAATACTGGTAAGCAAATTGCTGGAACGCATAATTTTAGTCGTGTCAATATTGCACAGCAAATCAAAATAATCCTTTCTGGTGCAAATGCCCATTACGATTTCCTCAAGGGCAGCATTGCCTGCCCTTTCCCCAATACCGTTTATTGTACATTCAATCTGGTCGGCCCCTGCCGTTACTGCTGCCATAGTATTCGCCACAGCCAGACCGAGGTCATTATGACAATGGACTGATATATCCGCTTTGTCGATATTCATTACATTTTCCTTTATACTTCTTATCAAGGCATAAAATTCATTTGGGATTGAATACCCTACCGTGTCAGGGATATTGATTACTGTGGCCCCTGCATCAATCACCTGTTGAAATAACCTGGCCAGAAACTCAGGATTGCTTCTGGTAGCATCCTCGGCAGAAAACTCAATTTCCTCGCAATATTTTTTTGCGTATCTGACCATATCCACTGCCCTTTGCATTACCTCATCGGGCGTCATCTTCAATTTATACTTCATATGGATATCAGAAGTGGCAATAAATGTATGTATCCTGGGCCTTGCCGCATGCCTGACTGCCTCCCAGGCATAGTCAATATCCTTTGGCGTTGTCCGTGCCAGGCTTGCAACCGAACAATTCCTTATATTTTTCGCAATTTCGGATACCGCCTTAAAGTCCCCCGGCGACGCAATGGCAAATCCCGCTTCAATAACGTCTACCTTCAATAGCTCCAATTGCCTGGCCATTTTTATCTTTTCCTGTAAATTCATGCTGCACCCCGGAGATTGTTCTCCGTCTCGCAGGGTTGTGTCAAAAATCTTCACCTGTCTTGCCATTTTAATTACCTCCTTTTAAATTTATAAAAAAAATAAACCCCCGTCCTTAATATAAGGACGAGAGTATATCCCGCGGTACCACCTTTATTGCTTTTCAATAAAAAAGCCACTTTAATCAGGTTCCATCAAACCTTCAGCCTGTAACGGGGCTATACGTTGCCTCCTACTCAAAAGCTTCAGAGGCACTTTTCAGGAGTGAGTAATATTTTAACAGCAGTATCGGTTTGCATCGGCCACCGACTTTCTGAAACCGCTTCTTCATAAAATATGCTCTCCATCATAAACTTTCTTCTATTTGATTTTTATATATTGTTTTGTATATTAACAGGTAGTAAATGTTATGTCAAGCCTTTTTCGAAAATTATTGTGCAAACAATGCCTACTTTCTATAAGTGATAAAGGTTTTATACATTATCCATATATAACTGGCTATCGCCACTGTCCACACAACGGAAATATACTTCCCGAAAAACTCCGTAAAGTAAACCCCGACAATTATTCCTATCGTCATAAGGCTGGTCTTGAAAAACGTATAATCCCAGACATTATATTGTTTGCCGGCCTCCAACAGGCTGTTTATTAACTTTCTCATGTTAACGCCTCCCTGTTTTTCTGTTTAAGTTAGAAGAATGCAGCTGCCAACCAAATCAAATTCCCAAATCTAATAAGCTTTAATCAACGGCTGCCTGGCAAGTCTTTGTGAAATATACCTTTGGTCTATGCCTACAATACCCTTTATCGGCTTCTCAATCAAGTCCTATATTTTGGGTTGAAAGTTTATGATAAACCGCCGGCCTTTTATGGACGCCCATTTCGGATTACCTGGCCATTGTCGAATGCCAGCGTATTGCCCGGCCATAACAGAAGCATCAGGATATGCTTGAAGCATATATGGTCAGAAAACAAAACAGCGACTTGGCGTTTGATTCCATGTCGCTGCGAAAAGCCTGGCGGAGAGGGTGGGATTCGAACCCACGGTACGCTTCCACGTACACTCGATTT
>CAZVBE010000027.1:0-25236 GCA_964625335.1 uncultured Clostridium sp.
CTTTCTACAAATCAGGCTGTTTTGTTCCATTTTATCATTAGTTGAATTCTAAAGCTATATACACACTTTTGTTCACACAGGGCTTTTTTATTGTTTTTTGCGGGGGTTTAACATATTTTCCAACTCTTAATAATATTATTCTAATAGGTTGTATTAAGAAAGAAAAGGAGAGGAGGAATAAGGATGGCTCTTGAATTGGTAAGAGACCTGATAAAGATAGATCAGGTTATAGGGGAAGAAATAACCCAGGCCATGGTGGAAGGCGATGTTGTTGTCCCGGACAGTAAGCCGGATGTAGATAAAGTCCTCAGCACAAATGGTTGGGTTGTCATAACCGATAAAGAGGTTGTGGACAACAAGGTTATCCTGGAGGGGATTGTTAACGTTAAATCCCTATACATTTCTCATGAAGGGGAACAGCCTTTATACCATATGGAAGGGAGTTTCGGATTTACCCAACAGATAGAACTGCCAGATATTACAAATAGAATGGAGGCTGATGTACAGGCGGAAATAGAACATGTGGACAGCAGTATAGTCAACGGCAGAAAGCTTTACGTTAAATGCGTATTGAATATTTCGGGCAGGGTTTTCGAAAGGACCCAGATAGATATTATTAAAGACGTAAAAGGCATTGAGGATATCCAGGTTCTCAGGGATTACATGGAAATGGGCGATACCATAGGAGAAAACATATCCCGTGCAACTGTCAAGCAGGAGTTTGAAATACCTGCGGATAAACCCTCCATAAAGGAAATATTGACAACCGACATTACCATAGGGGAAAGGGAAAGCAGAATAACAGAGAACAGAATCGTCCTTCAGGGAATGTTAAAGATGACAACCCTGTACATTGGAGGTGGCGAGGATAATTCAATAAACAGTGTGGAATATCAGATGCCCTTCAGCCATTATATAGAGATTGCCGGAGCCATGCCAGGTATGAAGGAAAAGATGAAATACCTGGTTGAAGACCATTATTCAACCGTCAGGGAAAACGAAGAGGGACAGATTAGGGCTATTGAATATGAAGCAGTAGTCAAGATCGAGGGAAAGGTTGAGACGGTTCAACCGGTGGAGCTGCTGACAGACGCATATTCACCCTCGACAAAGCTTGAAACCGATAGATTGCATATGAAGTTTAAAAAGCCCCTTGACCATGTAACCGACGATATAATCGTCAAGGAAGAGATAGACCTTTCGGAGGATTGTCCGCAGATAAACGAAATATGCAATGTGAAGGCGGTTCCTGTGCTGACCGACTTTGGCATATCCGGGGATCAGGGAGTAATTGAAGGCGTTCTGTGCATTGAGGCTCTCTATCTGACCGAAAACCATGAGGATGCATTGTATGTATACAAGGACGAGATACCCTTCCGGCATACCATACAGCTTCCTGAAGAGGATGACCGGATGGAGCTGGATGTGGACCTTTATCTTGATGACCTGCAGTATCGTTCACCCGATAACTGTTTGCTTGATATCAGGGGTAAGGTAAAGGTTGAGGCAGATATAAACAAGACCTATGAAAAGGAGGTTCTGTCAGACATTCAGGAGGCAGAGGAAGGGGAAAGTTTCCCCGCCGCCAGCATTGTGGTATACACCATACAGACGGGTGACAACCTGTGGAAAATAGCTAAACGGTTCAATACCACCATAGAGGAGCTTGTTAACATTAACAATATAGAGGAGCCGGATAATCTGGTATCGGGAGATAAACTAATCATTTCCCGTATAGTTAAGTATCAGTTGTCTTAACAGCAAGGTCCGCGTCAGCGGATTTTTTTTGCCCCGGTGTAACCATCATTAGTATTCCCTGTGAGTCAAACCGACGTTAATTTTTTGATTATATGCCCCCCAGATGGGGGGTTTTTTAGTATAAAGGAATTGCGAATGGCAAAAATAACTAATGTACGCTTAAGGGGGAGTGACAATGCAGGAAAACGGCAAACTTATTATCATTGGGGGTGCAGAGGATAAACAGGGTGAATGCCAGATATTGAAGGAGGTGGCAAAGGCCGCAGGCACACCGCAGGGCAGAATAGTCATAATTACCACTGCCACCCAGAAGCCCCGGGAGGCGGGGAAGTTGTATGTTAAATTATTTAAGGATTTGGGGGTGGAGGGTGTTGAGGTTATTAACATAGAGAGCCGGCAGGATGCAGGGCAGCAAACATTTCTAAGGACGGTGGAGAAAGCAACCTGCATTTTTTTTACCGGGGGAGACCAGCTTAGAATTACCAGCATACTTGGAGGTACGGCTATGGGCGATAAGCTGAAGCAGCTGTATTATTCAGGCATCACCATAGCCGGGACCAGCGCCGGGGCGTCCGCAATGAGCAGTACCATGATAATCACAGGGAATGAAGAGGATTCCCCAAAAAAGTGCACTGTGAAGATGGCTCCGGGTCTCGACCTGCTGAAGGGTTGTGTGATAGATCAACATTTCGCCCAGAGAGGCAGGATAGGACGTCTTTTATGCGCGGTTGCCCAAAACCCACATGTCCTTGGCATAGGAATAGATGAGGATACTGCGATAGTGGTGGAGGGCAACAGATTTAGGGTAGCGGGATCCCAGGCTGTTACAGTGGTGGATGGAAGGCTGCTATCCTTTAGCAATGTTTCCGAAACCAAGCCCGATGACCCTTTAGCGCTGATGGGCATAGTATTACATGTACTGCCCAAGGGATACGGTTTTGACCTTGCAAACAAAAAGCCAATTAACTACCAATTTTGGGAGGATAGAAATGAAGATACTGGAAAAGGCAATATACAGAGGCAGGAATATATACAGTCACAGTACGGTAATAAGGATTAAGGTGGACCTTGAAGAATACTCCAATACTCCCACCTGTGAAATAGCATCCTTTAATAAAAGATTGCTTGAAATGCTGCCGGGTCTTAATAGGCACCGCTGCTCAAGGGGATATGCCGGAGGTTTTAAGGAGAGACTGGAAGAGGGAACCTATCTGGCCCATGTATTTGAGCATATAGCCATAGAACTGCAAAATGCTGTGGGCCACGACGTATGGTTCGGGAAAGCAAGAAGGGTAAACGGGGGTAACGATTACTACGTTATATATGAATATTTAAATGAGGATGTGGGGCTTGCCGTCGGGCGTATCGGTCTTGAGCTTATAAACAACCTGCTGGAAGGAAAGGCCCTGGACATACATGCCAAAATAGCTCAATTGCACAATATAGCCAAAAAAACCGACCTGGGACCCAGCACCCTTGCAATAGTGGAGGAGGCAAAGCTGCGGGGCATACCCTTTATGAGGATTGGCAATGAAAGTATATTACAGTTGGGTTATGGGAAGTACCAGAAAAGAATTGAAGCTACCATTACCGAAAATACCGGTTGTATATCGGTTGATATTGCCTGTGATAAGGTAGTAACCAAACAACTGCTTCAAGAAGCGGGCATTCCGGTTCCTGAGGGCGATATAGCCTATGAACCGGATTTGGCCCTGTCGGTTGCCCATGACCTCGGTTATCCGGTGGTGGTAAAACCCAACAACGGCAATCAGGGAAGAGGGGTTTCCTTAAATATCACATCGGATGAGGAGTTCACAAAGGCATATCTGGCAGCGTCAGCTTTAAGTGATAAAGTAATAGTAGAAAGACAGATACCGGGGAAAAACTTCAGGGTGCTTGTGGTGGGAGGAAGCGTTGCTGCCGTGGCCGAAAGGATACCCGTAAGCATAACAGGAGACGGTATTCATAGCATAAGGGAACTTATAGAAATCGAGAATACAGACCCGATGAGGGGGGACGGGCATGAAAAGCCTCTTACCAAAATCAAAATAGACGAACATGTCAAGCTGATGCTGAATAAACAGGGTATTAACCTTGATCATATACCTTCAAAGGGCGAAACCGTAATGGTAAGGGAAAACTGTAACCTAAGCACCGGGGGCAAATCGGTTGATAAGACCGATAAAATCCATCCGCAGGTTTCTATGCTGGCCGTCAGGGCAGCGGATATAATAGGGCTTGATGTTGCTGGTGTTGACGTTATGACTGCGGATATATCCAAACCCCTGCAGTCAACAGGAGGGGCAATAATTGAGGTTAATGCTGCTCCGGGAATCCGAATGCATCACTACCCGTCCCGGGGAAAGGCAAGAAATGTTGCCCGTTCTATTGTGGATATGCTTTTTCCAAGGGGAGACCAGTATTCCATACCTATAGTCTCAATCACCGGTACAAACGGAAAGACTACTATCGCAAGGATGCTTTCAAACATACTGACAATAAGCGGATATAATGTAGGATGTACCACCACAGGAGGCATATATATAAATCAGAAATGCATACTTAAAGGCGATACTACGGGCCCCTCGAGCGCACGGGTGGTTTTATCGGACAGGAAGGTGGATATTGCGGTGTTGGAGACTGCCAGGGGAGGTATTGTACGTTCAGGGCTGGGATATGACCTTGCGGATGTGGGAATTGTGACCAACATTACCGGAGACCACTTAGGAATTGACGGTATAAATAACCTTGAGGAACTGGCTTATATAAAAAGCCTGGTGGTGGAAGCGGTAAGATACGACGGGTATGCCGTGCTGAATGCCGATGACAGTATAACGACGGCTATGGCCGAAAGGATAAGGAGCAGTATCATATATTTTTCCCGCAGGGATGACAATATGCTTGTATTCAAGCACATAAACAGCGGAAGAACAGCAGTATTCGTCAAGGACGGGACTATAGTTATTGCGAAGAGCGGCAAATACTATCCTGTTACAGGGATTGACGAAGTACCCTGCACGATGGGAGGCAGGCTCAAGCATAATATAGAGAATACCCTTGCGGTAGTAAGCGGGGCATTTGCCTTAAGTGTGCCGGTAGGCGATATTGTAAAGGGGCTTAAGACCTTTTATAACGACCACCAGAACAATCCGGGAAGATTTAATATCTATAATGTGGGCAATTTCAGGGTCCTGGTGGATTACGGACACAATCCCGCAGGATACAGGATGGTTACCGACGCTTTAACAGATTTGGGAGCCGGAAGGCTGGTCGGGATTATTGGGGTACCCGGTGACCGCCTTGAGCAGGATATGATTGAGGTGGGAAGCATTTGCGCAGGCGTGTTTGATAAAATATATATCAAGGAAGACAAGGATTTGAGGGGCAGGAAACAGGGTGAGGCAGCCGGATATTTATTTGAGGGCCTTAAGAAGCGAGGGTTTCCACAGGAACAGGTGGAGGTTGAGTTTGACGAGACAAAGGCCCTTTGGAAGGCCATGAGGACTGCCATGCCCGGCGATTTAATAGCTGTCTTCTATGAAAATCTGCAGCCTGTTTTAGATACCATATCCAGGGTATCGGCGATACTGGGAGCGAAACCCAAAGCCAGAGGCATAATGCAAAGGAGCGTGGAAAATTAATATCACTGCCAAAATTTATATTGGAGTATTCAGCCCACAGGTATATAATTATTAGTGTAATAGCAATATACTTCCCGCAGGAGGAAGAGCATGGCAGAGATAAGATTGAAGGCCCGGGCTAAAATTAACCTTACCCTTGATGTGCTGCAAAGGTTGAATAGCGGCTATCATCAGGTAGAAATGATATTGCAGCAGATTGACCTGTCGGATGAAGTTGGAATAGTATCGGATGGGCAAAAGGGCTGTATACGTGTGGAGAGTAACTGCTCCACCCTGCCAAAGGACGGGGACAATATAGCCTATGGGGCGGCACAGCTTATTAAGGATATGTACGGTATAAAGCAGCAGGCAACCATAACGCTTCAGAAAAGCATACCTGTGGCTGCAGGGCTTGGTGGGGGCAGTGCAGATGCGGCGGCGGTCATATTGGGACTTAACCGTATATGGGGACTGGGGTTGGACATCCCGGCAATGATGAAGCTTGGGACAAGGCTGGGCGCCGATGTTCCCTTTTGCATTCTGGGAGGCACCGCCCTTGCCCGGGGGATAGGAGAGGTGCTGACCCCCATACCTTCTGACCTGTCTTTGGATATTCTGCTGGTTAAGCCTGACTTAATGGTATCTACCGCTTCGGTATATAAGAGCCTGGATATTACATCCATTTCAAAAAGGCCTGACAACTACGGAATGATTGAAGCATTGAAGGCAGGGGATAATGAAGGCATAGCAGACAGGATGTTTAACGTGCTGGAAGGAGTGACGGTAAAAAGGCATCCCGAAATAGGTATTATAAAGAAAGATATGATGGTAAGAGGGGCGCTGGGAGCCATTATGTCGGGAAGCGGGCCCACCGTTGCAGGGCTATATGAAAACCAACAAGGGGCCCTTGCGGCTGCGGAGTTCTTTAAGACTAAATATAAAGAGGTTATCGTCACAAAGACTGTGACTTTAGAAGAGGGTGAATAAATGATTAATGCAATAATTCTTTCGGGGGATAAAAACCAGAGCCTGTCCAACGGTTATACAAAGGCCCTTGTAAAAATAAAGGACAGGATTATGATTGATTACGTTGTTGATGCCCTTCAAAACAGTTCGGAAATAGGTCAAATCGCGGTGGTGGGTTCTGTGGAACAACTGCGGCCATACCTTTCACAAAAGGTTTCCTGCATAGCTGAAGGGGCAGACGACCTTATCGACAATACCCTTATAGGAATAGGGCTTTTCAAACAAGACCCGAGGGTGCTTGTGCTTACCTGTGATATTCCATATCTTACCCCCGAGGCGGTGGACCATTTTGTTAGACACAGCGAAAAAACCGGGGCGGACATGTGTTATCCAATAGTAAGAAAAGAGGATAACCAGGCAAAGTTCGCAAGGGCAAACAGAACCTATGCAAAACTAAGGGATGGGACCTTTACCGGGGGCAACATGTTTTATGTGAATCCACAGGTGGTGGAAAGGTCGGCGGATCTTGCAAGGCGGCTGGTGGGATACCGGAAAAAACCCTGGAAGATGTGCAGGGTATTGGGCTGGAATTTCGTATTCCAACTATTAGCCGGGAGTCTTACAATATCGGGGGTGGAGAGCAGAATGTCAAACCTGCTTGACATTAAGCTGGCAGCGATTATATCCCCCTATCCCGAGGTGGGTAACGATGTGGACAAGGAAAGCGATTTGACCCTTGCGAGGGAATACCTAGCGGATATCGGATAAGTCAGGTGGAACGGTTGCACCAGTGAAAAGGAGGAGCCTGATTGCGCGAGATAAATACCCAACATATAAGTATGAAGGTAAAGGAACTGTTTCTGAAAGCAAATTACCATATAGGCGAAGACATACTACAATGGCTTAAGGAAAGCGTGCTTAAGGAGGAATCCCCGACCGGCAAAGCGGTGCTTATGCAGATAATCGAAAACCATAATATAGCATCGAAAGAACACATTCCCATTTGTCAGGACACGGGAATGGCAGTCCTGTTTATTGAACTGGGGCAGGACATAAGGATAGTTGGCGGGGATTTTAATGAAGCGGTAAACCGGGGAGTAAGGGAAGCATATATTGAAGGGTACTTAAGAAAATCGGTGGTGAATGACCCGTTATTCAGCCGTATAAATACCAAGGATAACAGCCCTGCAATCATATATACAGACTTGGTGCCCGGAGATAAAATATATTTCCATATAACCGGCAAGGGCTTCGGCAGCGAAAATATGAGCCGGATGAAAATGCTAACCCCCGCCGACGGGGTAGAAGGGGTCAGGAGGTTCGTAGTGGAAACAGTAAAAACAGCCGGGCCCAACCCCTGTCCCCCTGTAATTGTAGGCGTCGGTATAGGCGGTACCATCGACAAGTGTGCCCAGATTGCCAAAAAAGCTACACTGCGGGAAATGGGGAAGAATAACAAGGATCCACGCTATGCGAAGCTGGAACAGGAAATATTAGAACGGGTCAATTCACTGGGAATAGGGCCCGCCGGCCTTGGCGGTCGTATAACGGCACTTGCTGTAAACATTGAATACTATCCGACGCATATAGCGGGAATGCCGGTGGTGGTAAACTTATGCTGTCATGCGGCCAGACACGCCCAGGCAGTTCTTTAGGAGGGGTTTTGGATGGCCCAAAACATAAAAAGGATAACCACACCGCTGACCGAACAGGCGGTAAAGGACTTAAGAGCGGGGGACAGTGTGTTTATTACGGGAGAGATATATACCGGCAGGGATGCGGCGCATAACCGCTTTGCCAAGCTGATAGAACTGGGAAATGAGCTGCCTGTGGACTTCGCAGGCCAGATAATATACTATGTGGGTCCTACCCCCGCCAGACCGGGACAGGCATGCGGCGCCGCCGGTCCCACAACCAGCTGTCGTATGGATATAAATACCCCGCCCTTATTGGAACGGGGTTTAAAGGGAATGATTGGGAAAGGGTTGCGTTCACAGGCTGTTATAGATTCTATGAAAAAAAACAAAGCCGTATATTTTGCCGCCACCGGAGGCGCAGCCGCTTTGATTGCCGGGAGCATCAAGAAGGTTGAGGTAATAGCCTATGGGGATCTGGGAGCGGAGGCATTGCATAAAATGACGGTGGAGGATTTCCCTGCGATAGTGGTGGTGGACAGTCAGGGTAATAACCTGTACCGTACGGGACCTGAACAGTTCAGAAGATAGTGTTATCATGTGTATATAAAGGTTTTTAACACAAAAGGGGATGTGCCCTAACCATGGTTAGGGCACATCCCCTTTTGTGTTCCTTTTTGAATAAGCCGGCGTATTAGTGTAAACATTATATACATGGCTGGTAGAACCAATTCAGGTGTCAGCGGCCATTATCCGCTGATTATGCTGATAAAGCAGGGGACTACAGGCGTTTATACCGTTAAGAGGGGAGCGGGACGGATGGAGTTTGCAGCGGAAATAGCCCAGGCCTTATGGGCAGAAATCAGGGCATTGTACAATGTTTACCTTATGCTGCTTGGCATGGGAATAGGAGCATTTTGTTACTTCGTAGACGGGAATAGTTACAAAAAGAAAGGACTGAAAAAGGAAACGATTGCCGCCAAGGTGACAGGGATGGTTTTCTTTGTATCCGCTGCCGGGTTATATATACTTTTAAGAATTTTCTAGGAGGTCTGGTATGGGGTTATTAGGCAGGCTGATGGCAAAAAAGGAAAATAAGGAGCCTGAAAAGGATGTACCCAGGGACAGGGTTTTTGCTGCACTGAATAAAAACCTTGCGTATTTCGAGGACAAACTGAAGGATTGCGACGATGTGGTCTACCGGGAGTTTGAGGTAGGAAGCAAGCAGCAGTATAGGTTTGCCCTTGTTTTTGTGGACGGGCTGATTGACAGGAATATGATAAACGAGGAAGTACTAAAGTCTCTTATGCTAGAGACCAGACATGCCAATATGAATCCCGGTATTTTTTCCAAAAACATTTATAACCTAATCCGAAATAGTGCTGTAACCACCGGAGAAGTCAAGGAGGAGGAATATCTTGATAAGGCAATGGTTTCGCTGCTGTCAGGCGATTCCCTGCTTTTGACAGACGGTTATAAAAAGGTGCTGGTTATAGGTTCCAAGGGGTGGCCCAGCAGGGGCGTCCAGGAGCCCGAGACCGAAGCGGTTATACGGGGCTCCAGGGACGGTTTCAGTGAGACCTTAAGAATAAACACTGCCCTGTTAAGAAGGAGGCTGAGGGACCCCAGCCTAAAAATAAAGCAGATAAGGCTTGGCGTTCGTTCAAAGACCGACATAGCCATAGCATATATGGACAACATTGTGGACAAAAATGTGCTTGGCGAGGTTGAAAAAAGGCTGGAAGCCATTAGTATCGACGGAGTACTTGAAAGCGGCTACATAGAGAATTTTATTGAGGATACATGGTATTCTCCCTTTCCGCAGGTTCAGAGCACCGAGAGGCCGGACAGGGTTGCCGCAGCGCTGCTGGAGGGCAGGGTGGCGATAATAACCGACAACACCCCCTTTGTATTATTGGTTCCAGTAACCCTTAACATGCTCTTCCAGTCCGCGGAGGATTATTACGAAAGATGGTTTATAGCCAGTTTTATCAGAATAATGAGATACGCTGCCGCCATCGTATCGCTGGCACTGCCTGCACTTTACATAGCAATAACCTCTTATCATCCCGGGCTTATACCCACTGACCTTGCTTTGTATATTGCAGGAACCCGTACCGGGGTACCCTTCCCCGCCTTTCTTGAAGCTGTGGTAATGGAATTGACCCTGGAGCTTTTGAGGGAAGCGGGGATCCGCCTGCCCGGACCCATAGGGCAGACCATAGGCATAGTAGGCGGTTTGGTTATCGGTCAGGCGGCGGTGCAGGCGGGGCTGGTAAGTCCGATTATGGTTATAGTGGTGGCGGTAACTGCGATATCATCCTTTGCGCTGTCCTCTTACAGCATAGGCATAGCCTTCAGGTTTTTAAGGTTTTTTGTAATAGCACTTTCGGCGGTATTAGGACTATACGGACTGATGATCAGCCTTCTTATTATACTTATCCATATGTGCTCGCTTAAAAGCTTTGGCGTACCTTATCTGTCCCCTCTTGTGGGCAATACCTACTATGAACTGGGAGATTCCTTCATAAGGGTTCCGCTGATTGCTATGCACCGGCGTCCCAAAACCCTGGCAGGGTCGAACATGATACGTATCAGGGATAAGGGAAAGGATGCACAGGACAATGGATAGGCAAGGCAGGGCAAAGCCGGGGAAAAGCAGGCCGGACGTAAGAAAGCCGCCGGCAGCCGGGGGGATAGTAAGGACAAAGCCGGACAGTGAAAGGGAGGATTGGGCAATGACGGGTGACCGGGATAAGATTACTTCAAACCAGCTTATGGCGATAATGATTTCTCTTTTGATAGGCATAGGTATACTGTCCCTTCCCCGGACTGTTACCGAAGAGGCAGGCCCCGACGGGTGGCTGCTGGTGTTGGCAGGGGGGATTATTGTGATAATTATATCGGTAATTATCTCGAAGCTGGGGATTATGTTTTCAGGGCAGACGGTAGTGGAATACAGCAAGGCTGTAGTCACCAAACCCTTGGGTATCCTGTTCTCTTTAGGGTTATTTGTGTATTTCGTGTTTTTTACCGCCTTCGAGGCCAGGGTTTTTTCCGAGATAACCAAACAATTCCTGCTGGACCGGACCCCTACAGAAGCCATTGTTGTTACCATACTTATAAGCTCTACATATCTGGTGAGGCAGGATTTGGCCACCATCGGCAGGATGGGGGAAATGCTTGTGCCGGTATTTATTATTATCCCCTTTTTGTTTTTGATACCCGCAATACCCGAAATGGATTTAACCAACCTCCTTCCCTTTATGGGGACATCGCCTGTGAGGCTTTTAGCGGGGATGGGCACCATAGTTACCAGCTACCTCGGCTTCGAGACTCTGCTGCTCTTTCAGCCCCTCATGAGCAGGCCGCAGGATGCGGGAAAGGCCATGGCGGTTGCTATGACCGCAGTCATGCTGGTATACATCTTAATGGTTATAGCGACGGTGTCCATCTTCGGCGTATTTGAGGTACAGCGTCTGATATGGCCGACCTTTTCGGTGTTCAGGGCGATAAAAATCCCCGGGGCTTTTATGGAAAATGTCCACGGCGTGATAATGGCCATATGGGTTGTGACGGTTTATATGACACTGTCGATATTTTTCTTTGCAGGCGTAACCACCATGGGCAGGCTGCTGGCGCTTAAAGAGCATTCATTTATGGTGCTGCCCCTTGCCTTTATAATATACTTTCTGGCGATGATGCCAGACAATATTGCCGTTCTTTATGAATACCTCGATATGTTTTCGATATATCTGGGGGTACCCTTTGGCTTTGTACTGCCTTTAGTTATCTATATAACGGCAAGGGTGCGCGGGATGGGCAAAGAAAGGGGGAAAAAAGATGGGAAACACCCTAAGAAAAGCAATTAGTATTTTTATGGCAGCAGCGTTAATGATGTGCGTTACAGGGTGCTGGGACAGGGTGGAAATAAACAACCGGTATTTTGTGCTGGCCATAGCCATTGACAAGTTCGAGTACAGTGATATACAGCAGCAAAGGGAGGAGCAGGAGGAGCCAAACGGGCAGCAACAGGAACAGGATGGTGTCCAGGACCCCCTTGACAGTCCCCGCAACAGGATGGTGGTAAGCGTGGTATTCCCAAACGTTGGACTTTTAAAGAGCGAGGGGGCCATAGTATCCGAGGAGATGAAGTTTCCTTTGTCCACGGTGGGACCCAATGTATTTGAAGCCATGAGGCAGTTAAATACCCGGGTGAACGGCAACATGTTCTTTGGCCATGTCAAGGCGGTACTTCTGGGGGAAGGGCTGCTGTCCGACAAAAAGCTCTTCATGGAGGTGCTGGATGAGCTGGAGCGGGACCATGAGATTGGCAGGAACATAGATTTGCTTGTGGTAAAGGGTAAGGCAAAGGATGCACTTTTTATAAAACCGCTGGTGGAGCCTATAGTAGGCACATACCTTGAACAGATATTTCTGCAGCGCAGGACCGGGCGGTTTCACGGCAGGAAGCTGGGGGAAATCATAGTAAGCATCCATGAAACCGGCGGCGGCCTTGTGCCACGGCTGACTGTCGGGGAGAACGAATTCAAGGTTGCCGGCTCCTGTGTCATAAAGGACCATAAACAAAGGGGATGGCTGGGGGAGCTTGAGACCCGGGCAGCCCAGTGGATAGACAACATGGCGGGCGAAGGAGTGGTTTCGGTTGATATGCAGGGTGTCTCGGTACCCTTCGAGCTGACCGGGTTGAAAAGGAATATGGAGGTTACAAGGGATGAGGGCGGCAATATATACCTTGATATATCGCTTGCGGCGGAGGGCGATATAGCCGGCTATATTTTCCAAATGAACAGGGAAGTAATGGATGAAAAGTTTATATCAGAGGCGGAAGGAGCGGTAAGCCGGGAGATGGCGGCGCAGTGCCTGGGAGTTATGGACAAGCTGCAGAATGAATTCGGTGTGGATATATGGGGGATAGGGAACCATATCAGAAAATATTACCCGGAGATATGGAAGGACGTAAAGGATAACTGGGAGCAAGTTTTCCCCGAATTGCGGGTTGGCATATCGGTAAATGTAAACGTAAGAAGGATAGGCATCATTAAATAATTGTTTAAAAGAGGCTGCAAATGTAAATACTAAAGCTAATAAATTTTGGTGAGGATGATAAAAATGAGGAAGCTCATAGTATATATGCTGGTACTGACATTGACTGCTTGCTGTGCATACATATTTCCCGTATCCGGCAGCAGCCGGCAGCCGGGGACGGATAACCTGATTAGGTTCCATGTGGTTGCCAACAGCGATTCTCCCGAAGACCAGGCGCTGAAGTTAAGGGTAAAGGACAGAATAATAAGTGAAATCGGGACACAGGCATCATGTATTGAGGATACAGAGCAAATGCTGGGATATTTAAGCGCCAATATGGAGCATATTGAGGGAATAGCCAGGCAGGAGATACAGGACGGGCATAGGGAATATGAAGTGAGGGCCGAGGTTGGCAAGTTCCCGTTTCCGACCAAATCCTATGGCAGTCTTGCACTGCCCGCCGGCCAATATCATGCCCTCAGGATAATAATAGGAGAGGGCAGGGGAGCCAACTGGTGGTGCGTTATGTTTCCACCCCTTTGCTTTGTGGATGCCAAAAACGGGGTGGTGCTGGCCAAGGACCAGGACAGGGTAAAAGAAATGCTGGCAGGAGGAGAGTATGAAAATCAGATAGTGCTGGATGATATTGAAAAGGTGCCGGTAAGGGCCCGTTTTAAGGTACTCGAGTTTATAAACGAATCCAGGATAAAGCTGGCCGAATCCTTCAGATAGCAGGGACAGGCATGAGACGTGAACCTGTTCCCTGTTCCAAGGGTGCCTATTGTGACCGGCAATACAAGGAACCGTTTCAATGAACGGAATCCTATATGCAGAGCTGTATGCAGCCTTTATTACAAGGGATACACACAGCTCTTTTTATTTGCGGGGAATTCTCATTACAAATGCTTCCGGGACCTGTACAGAGGATAACCTTTGCATGAAAAAAACTATTGCATTGAATATTTATTTATGTTGTAATGTATTAGTACTTAACGATAAGGGGGAGGCAGGTATGTTGATTAAAGACCAGAACAGGGCGCCGCTGTTTGAAGCGTTGAAGGACTATCATGCAAAAAATGTCATACCCTTTGATGTGCCGGGCCACAAGCACGGCGCAGGGCTGCCCGAGTTAGCCGGTTATGTGGGAAAAAAGGTGCTGGAGATTGATGTAAATGCTATGGAGTGCCTTGACAATATAAGCAATCCCATAGGTGTGATAAAGGAGGCGGAGGAACTGGCCGCCCAGGCCTACGGTGCGGCAAACGCCTTTTTTTTGGTAAACGGTACTACCTCCGGCGTACAGGCAATGATTATGGCCGCATGCCGTCCCGGGGAGAAGGTTATACTGCCCAGGAATGCGCACAAATCAGCAATTGCAGGCATGATATTAAGCGGGGCGGTTCCAATCTATATTCAGCCCGAGATTAATGAAGACCTGGGGATAGCTATGGGAATAACCGAAAGCAGCGTAAGGCAGGCAATAGCCAGTAATCCCGATGCCCGGGCGGTATTTGTGATCCATCCGACCTATTACGGAGCAGTTTCGGACCTTTCGGCCATCGTAAAAATTGCCCATCAGCATGAAATTGCAGTGTTGGCCGACGAAGCCCACGGGGCCCATTTCCGCTTCCATCCGCAGCTGCCGGTAAGCGCAATGGAACTGGGAGCGGACGCCAGCGCCTCCAGCACCCATAAGACAGGAGGGTCACTTACCCAGAGTTCTTTGCTTTTAATGAGGGATTCCATGCTCGATCCCAATTATATGAAAACAACGCTAAACTTAACCCAAACCACCAGTGCGTCCTACCTGCTTATGGGCTCGATAGATATTGCGCGAAAACAGCTGGCTACCCGGGGAAGGGATATACTGGGCAAAGTGCTGGATATAGTATGCCGGGCCAAGGAAGAACTAAACACGGTGGATGGCCTGTACGCCTTCGGCAGGGAACTGGTTGGCTCTCCCGGGGTATTCGACTACGATGATACCAAGCTGGGGGTGAATGTCAGGAAGCTTGGGCTTTCGGGTTACGAGACCGAGAAGCTTTTAAGAAAGGAATACAATATACAGGTAGAACTGGCGGACATGTACAATATACTGGCTATTACAGCGGTGGGAGATACAGAGGGATCGGTGGGAACCCTGGTACAGGCGCTTAAAGATATAGCAAAACGCCACCGGAACGGAGAAATAAGGGAAATAACCCGGAACATGTTAAAAAACCCCGAGATAGTCGTTTCACCCAGGGATGCCTATTACAGCAGCAAAAAGTCGGTGAAGCTGGAGGATGCTGTGGGCTCTGTCAGCGGAGAAAGTATAATGGTTTATCCGCCGGGCATACCGCTTGTAACCCCCGGGGAGATGATAACCCGGGAGATAGTGGAATATGCAAAGATGCTAAAGGCGGAGGAATGTATGCTTCAGGGTACCCAGGACCCCTATGCGGACAAAATCCTGGTCCTCGGAAGATAAAACCACGGGAAACCACGGGGACGGTTCTTCTGGTTAGACGGTTCTTCTGGTTACACCGTCCCCCGCTTATTATTATGGACAATGTGCCCTGAATATAGACGTAATCAGGGTACATATATCGCCGGTGGCGTTTGGCTTTGCCTTGAGGGCAGCAATTTCCTTCATATGGGATAATCTGACCGGGCTGGCCAACAGCTGGGATATTAAACCCTTCAGGTAATCGCCCTTCTTAAACTCAACGGCCATACCGCTGTTTATAAGGTAACGGGCATTCTGCCTTTCCTGGCCGGGAATTGGCGAAATAACAGCTATAGGAAGTCCCATTGTCATGGCTTCGCTGACCGTAAGTCCTCCCGGTTTGGTGATAAGCAGGTCGGATGCGGCCATGAGGCTGGGCACTTCCCTGGTATATCCCAATACAATGCTGCGCCCATGCTTCGAAGAAGCGGAAGCCTCCAGAGACTCCTTTAGTTTTTTGTTGTTGCCGCATATTGCAATAAGCTGAATATCGAGGGAACTGGAAATGAGGTCTGCAAAGACTTCCTTTAATTCTCCCATTCCAAGGCTGCCACCCATCAAAAGGAGGGTGGTCTTGTTTTTCAGGCCCAGCGTTTTCCGGATACTATCCTTATCGTAGTTAAGGGAAAACCTTTCATCTATGGGGATACCAAAGGGAAAAATCTTGTCCTGGGGCACTCCCTTCCATTTCATTTCGTATATCAAGTCTTCATTGGGCACAATATAATAGTCTGCCCCGTCCCTGATCCAAAAGCTGTGGGGCGCAAAATCAGTCAGAAGGGATATTATTTTCAGGTTCAGCTTCCTTTTTTTCTTCAGATAGCATATGACTTCGAGGGGGAATGGATGAGTACAGAGGACGATTTTTGGATTTTCCCTGGTCACAAGCTTTTCCATTCTAAGGGCCAGCAGACGGTTTATAGTATAGCTTATATCAGAAATTCCTTCTTCCTTCTCAGCCATGTCATAGAGCTTCCCGTACAGGGAGGGTGTGGTCTTGAGGGTACCTATATATCCTCCGATAACCACCTTATCAACCACCGGGTTAATATACTTTAGCCAGTCGACTATTTCAACGTTTATATCCAAATAATGCTTTTTTATATAATCCTTAACAGCCTGGGCGGCTCTCATATGACCGCCGCCGGCCGAAATGGACAGTATCAATATGTCCATAAGAAGCCCTCCTTATTTTACCTATTATCATAATAACAGATGCACTGTCAAATGCACAGGTATTGTTGAATAATGCCGGGCTTAACTACAGAAAATATACCTGACATTAACAGATGAAAGGAGGAAGCAGATTGAAAAGAGCGGCACTGGCATTGACAATAGTGCTTATCTGTGTTTTCGCTTTGAATATCGGATATTCGCTTTACCTGAGGCAGTCGGTAGAGACCTCGACCCTGTACTGGGGCTCAACCGGCGACGATGTCCGGGAAGTCCAGCGAAGGCTTAATAACTGGGGATACTACGACGGCACGGTTGACGGCATATACGGTCCCAAAACCTTCCAGGCAGTTAAGGATTTCCAGGCAAAGAACGGGATTTCAACTACCGGTACGGTCGGACCCCAGACAAGGGCAGCCCTCGGCATGCCGGCGGCGGATGGAGGCGGCTATACGCCTACCCGGGGCGTTTCAAGCAGGGACAATGTATACCTGATGGCCCAGGCAATATACGGTGAAGCCCGGGGAGAGCCATACATAGGGCAGGTGGCGGTGGGAGCGGTGATTATGAACAGGATAAACCATCCGTCCTTTCCGAGCACCATAGCGGGGGTTATCTTCCAGCCCGGCGCATTTACCGCCGTATCTGACGGGCAAATGTTTATGGAGCCAGATGAAAATGCCATGAAGGCGGCAAGGGACGCTCTCAACGGATGGGACCCCTCCGGAGGAGCCATATATTATTACAACCCCGCAAAAACGACCAACAACTGGATATATTCAAGACCGGTAGTAAAGGTGATAGGCAAGCACAGGTTTGCAAAATAGACTAAGGGAAAGGAAGTGAATTGATTTGAAAAGGGAAAGGACGATAATAATTGTGCTGCTGGTTGCACTGCTTGCCACCGGCATATGGGGATTTGATCAATATCGGCAGAAGAGGGACTATCATGTTTATCTCCAGAACCAGTATCACAGAATGTTTTACGAACTGATAGACCACGTTGAAACCATCGAGGTTGACCTTGCCAAAACAATGGTTGCGGATTCTCCCAGACAAAACATGCTTTTATTTTCGGATGTATGGAGGCAGGCATTTTCCGCCCAGGAAAAGCTGAACCAGCTTCCCATATCCCACCTTACCCTCAGCAATACCTCCAAGTTTCTGACCCAGGTGGGAGATTACGGCTACAGCCTGACAAGAAAAAACGCCGACGGAACCCCTGTTTCTACAGATGACCAGACCAATCTGGAACAGCTTCACACCTATGCGGGCTATTTGACGGTGGAACTTCAAAAGCTGAGAAATGAAATACAGGAAAACAGTATAAGCCTTGCCGGTCTCAACCGTGAAGGAAACTATATATTTGCCAGGGCGTCCGCAAGGCTGCCTGACCGAGAATTCACAAGAATAGAACAGCAGATGGTGGATTATCCTACGCTGATATACGACGGGCCCTTTTCCGAACACATCCAGGATATAGCCCCAAGGGGTCTCACCGGGGAAAATATAGATTACGATAAGGCCGCAGACGTGGCAAGGGATTTTCTTGAAGGAATCGACATAGAGAAAATTAACAAGATAAGCAACGGTAACGGTGATATAAACACCTACGGACTGGAGGTGCGGACCCGGGACGAAGGCAGCATATTTATCGACATAAGCCGCAAAGGCGGCCATGTGGTCTGGATGCTTAACCAAAGGGACGTGGACAGCGTGAACATATCTCCCAACCAGGCGGTGGATACCGCCAAAAAGTTTTTGGAACAAAACGGTTATGACAACATGGTACCCACTTACTCTATGAGGTATGACAATATATCGGTAATAAATTTCGCCTATCTCGATGGTCAGGTTGTTGCCTATACCGACCTTATCAAAGTGAAGGTAGCGCTGGACAACGGGGATATTATCGGGTACGAGGCGGAGGGTTACCTGAAGGCCCATCACAAAAGAGACATTCCAAAGCCGGAGTTGACGGCCGACGAAGCCAGGGATAGTATAAGCATGAGGATGGAGGTTGAGCAGCCGGTCCAGCTAACCCTGATACCCCTTGAGAACAAGGAAGAAGTCCTTTGCTATGAGTTCAGGGGCGATTTCGGAGGGGATGATTTTCTGGTTTATATAAATGCGCTTACCGGAAGGGAAGAAAGAATTTTAAAGCTGTTGCGTAATGAAAACGGTGTCCTTACCATATAGCCGCATTAAATTTTTTGATATAACAAAAATTTACAAGGCTGAAGGTCAATTAATTGACACTAATAAATAAATTGTTTTTGCAAAAAATATTACTGCAAAGTTTCGAAGGCCGGTCAATAAGGATGAACCGGTCTTTGGAATAAAGCAGAGGAGGTTTTTAAGTGGCTAGAAGAGGTGTTATGTCGGAAAACCTGAAGGAAGAGATAGCCAGGGAACTGGGAGTGTATAACAAGGTGAAAAGCGAAGGCTGGGGTTCCGTTACCTCCAGGGATTGCGGCAATATCGTAACAAAGGCCATTGAAATAGCCGAAAGAAATGTTATGAAATAACCGGAACAAAAACCAGGGGAGAAATCCCCTGGCTTTTTTATGCTTAAAATGTTTTAAAGGGGCAATAATACAGAGGATGGATACAATCGCAACAGTTTACAATGTTGAATAATAAATGAAATAGGGGTAGAATATGAATAATAAAGAGCAAAAAAGCCGTTAAAGGGGTGGTTATTTTTGAAAAGGAAAATCAGAGTTGCGATAATCTTCGGGGGACAGTCGGGGGAACATGAGGTATCCCTTATGTCATCAACATCCATAATAAATGCCCTTGACAGGAACAAATACGAAATCATAATGATAGGTATAACGAGGCAGGGTGCGTGGAAACACTACGACGGTCCTGTTGAAAAAATTATTTCCGGCGAGTGGGAGCAAAGCGCCAAAGACCTTGATGACAGCAAGTACAACTTCCTGAATTCCGGAAGGATCTCTCCCAATGAGCATATAGACGTTGCATTCCCGGTATTGCACGGGCCCATGGGTGAAGACGGTACAATACAGGGATTGTTTGAACTGGCCGGCCTTGCATATGTTGGCTGCGGAGTCCTTTCGTCTGCGCTGGGAATGGATAAAACCTATTCCAAAATAGTTTTTGAAAGAGTGGGGCTCAAACAGGCCAAGTATATGGTATTTATGAAGTCAGGCCTTGATGAGGACATGGATGGGACGGTTTTATCCATAGAGGAAGGATTGGGCTATCCGGTGTTTGTGAAACCCGCCAACATGGGTTCCAGCGTAGGAATTACCAAGGCCATTAACAGGGAAAGGCTGGAATACGCCCTAAGGCTTGCTTCGCGGTATGACAGGAAGATAATTGTGGAGGAATTTATCGACGGATATGAGGTAGAATGTTCTGTTTTGGGTAACGACCAGCCAAGGGCCTCGGTAGTGGGACAGATATTGCCTTCAAATGAGTTCTATGACTATGAGGCAAAGTATTTTGATGGCGGTAAAAGCGGACTTGTAATTCCTGCCGGAATATCCGCAGAAGCTGCCGAAAAGGTCAGGAGTATGGCTGTGGAAGCCTTCAAAGCCATAGACGGTACCGGTCTTGCAAGAGCAGACTTTTTTGTGCACAAAAAAACCGATGAGGTATACATTAATGAGGTTAATACATTACCGGGATTTACCAAAATAAGTATGTATCCAAAACTGTGGGATGCGGCGGGATTGCCTTACCCGGAGCTGCTGGATACTCTTATTAAGCTGGCCCTGGAAAGACATGCCCAGAAAGTGAACACGGCGCTGATATAGAAGTTAACGGAAAGCTGCTACCTGCAATTTACGAGGCGGCATATGGTACCGCAGCAAACGAAACGTCCTCATGACACGTGTGTTTTCTCACCCGAAAGGGTATGTGCCGGTAACATTCCGCCCCTAATCACGAAAGGAGAAAATATGGGAGAATTACTAAAGAAGATTAAAGGCAGTACCTACTACATAAAGGGACCTGTGAATACCGGAATATATATATATGACAATAACCGCTGCGTCATCGTAGACACTGGCAATGGCGACGACTGGGGCAGAAAAATATATAAAGTCCTGGAAGCCGAAGGACTTGAAGCTCAAATGATAATTAATACTCATTCCCATGCCGACCACTTTGGAGGGAACCGGCTGCTTTTAAACAGAACCGGGGCAGAGGTTGCGGCCACAGGTATCGAAGCGGCTATAATCACAAACCCGTATTTGGAGCCATTTTACCTCTATTCTGCACATCCTCCCAAGGCATTACAAAATAAATTTTTAATGGGAAAAGAGACCAGGGTGGACAGGATTATTAAGCCGGGCGAATTGGATGTTGGTACCACAAAGCTTGATATAATTGACCTTAAAGGTCACAGCCCGGGTCAAATAGGGGTTGCCACCCCCGATGGCGTAATTATGACAGCCGATGCATACTTTTCTGCTCATATAGCTGAAAAATATAAGTTTTTATACTTTACAAACATAGCGGATACCCTGGATACCCTTAACAGACTGAAAGATACCGATTATTCATATTATCTTCCCTGCCACGGCAACCTAAGCAGCGAAGTATTAGATGTTATTGAAATAAACCTAAGGGCTATGGGGGAAATAATTGATATTATAAGATTGGAACTTGTAAAACCAATGACAAGGGAAGAACTAGGGTCAAGAATAAACCACAGGTTTGATTTGGGCCTTAATCAGAACCAGTACTATCTTAATCAATCCTGCCTGTCGGCCTACCTGTCCTATATGACCGATGAGGGTATGCTGCAAAGCTATTTAGAAGGTTACAGAATGGTCTGGTCGGTGGTTTGATGCAGTGGGCAGGGCTGGTTAAAGGGTATATTTGGCTTGATTAACAGGGAAGTAATATATATAATATATGTATTCGGATTGGGAGGATACGGACTCCAAACTGTGGGGAGGTAATACCAAATGAATATGGTTCAAAAGATAACAGAGCAGATTAGGGAAATAGTCAACGAATCCGTAAAGGGTTGCATAAATAAAGGGATATTCAATGCAGATAATATCCCCGAGATACAGGTTGAGATTCCACGGGATAGGGATCACGGGGATTTTTCAACCAATATAGCGATGATGCTGGCAAAGCAGGCTAAAAAAAATCCTGTGGCGGTTGCGAGGGATATAGTTGAGAATGCAGACTATGAAGGCACCTATGTGGAGCGGATGGAAATAGCCGGGCCTGGCTTTATCAATTTCAGGCTGAACAACCTATGGCTGTATAAAACGGTGGAAATCATACATAACCAGAAGGAGAACTACGGACGGGTCAACATAGGTAAAGGAAGAAAGGCTATGGTGGAGTTTGTGAGTGCTAATCCTACCGGACCCATGCATATGGGGAATGCCCGGGGAGCAGCCCTTGGAGATTCTCTGGCAGCCGTATTGGATGCTGCCGGCTATCAGGTAACCCGCGAGTTCTATATAAACGACGCTGGAAACCAGATAGAGAAATTTGGAAAATCCCTCGAAGCACGATATCTGCAGCTTTTTGGCCATGAGGCTGAGGTTCCGGAGGGTGGATATCAGGGAGATGACATAATAGATCTTGTAAAGGAACTGAAGGAAAGGGACGGGGACAAATATCTGCAGACGGGAACCGAAGAGAGACAGGAAATCTTTACCCAGTATGCGCTCAAAAAAAACCTGAATAAGATAAAAAAGGACCTTGCCGATTTTGGTGTGACTTTTGATGTATGGTTTTCCGAGCAGTCCCTCTATGACAACAACGATATTCAAAAAACAATAGATTACCTGGCAGAACAGGGACACACTTACGAGCAGGAAGGGGCTGTTTGGTTTAAGGCTTGCGAGTTCGGCATGGAGAAGGATGAGGTGCTGGTACGGGGTAATGGTATACCAACATATTTTGCCGGAGATATCGCTTACCATAGGAATAAATTTGTCACCAGAGGCTATGACTGGGTAATTAATATCTGGGGAGCGGACCACCATGGTCATGTTGCAAGGATGAAGGGTGGAGTTGCCGCCCTGGGGGTGGATCCCGATAAGTTGGATGTAATGATTATGCAATTAGTAAGGCTGCTGCGGAACGGTGAAGTGGTGCGCATGTCAAAACGGAGGGGCCAGGCAATAACCCTTTCCGACCTGATAGAAGAGGTTGGGAAGGATGCGGCGCGATTTTTCTTCAATCTGCGTGCAGCCGACACTCATCTTGACTTCGACCTTGACCTGGCGGTAGAAAAGTCCAGCGAAAACCCCGTATTTTATGTCCAGTATGCCCACGCAAGGATATGCAGTATCCTGAACCAGGTTGTACAGGAGGGCATACAGGTTCCTGCCATTGACGGCATAAACCTCACGCTGCTCAAAGAGGATGCCGAAGTGGACCTAATGCGCAAGCTTGCAGAGCTGCCCGAAGAGATTACCCGTGCCGCTATGACGATAGAACCCACAAGGATTACCAGGTATGTGCTTGAGGTGGCTTCGCTGTTCCATGTCTTCTATAATTCCTGCAGGGTTATGATAGACGATGAAAGCCTTATGATGTCAAGGATAGCGCTTATTGAAGCCACAAGGGTAGTCATAGCCAATGTTCTTGGTCTTCTTTCAATATCAGCACCCGAACGAATGTAGATTAATATAAGCGGCGGGCATTATTTGACAGACAGATATAAAGCGGCTCCGCCGCTTTTTCGGTGACCATAAGCCCAAAATCCGGCATTTGAAATGAAATGCTGAAAAGTTAGCGCTGCGGGGAGGGAGGTCTTACATGATAGAACTACTGACCAGTGAGAATTTCAGAGAGTTTCTGGAACACATCGACTCGGGGATTCAGATAGTTGACAACCGGGGCAGAATAGTATACTGCAATAAACGGGTCGCCTATCTTGACCGACTCAACAGGGAAAGGGCAGTAGGACGGCATATCCTGGAGATATACCCTTCCCTTGACCATAATTCCAGCACCATTCTTAAAGTCATTAATACAGGACAGCCCATAATAGACTACCTGCAAACCTTTGTCAACTACAATGGTATTAAGATAACGACCATAAACACCACACTGCCCATAAGGGTGCGGGGCAAAATCAAGGGTGCAGTTGAAATATCCAGGGATATAACGCAGGTTAAAAACCTTTCAGAAAGAATAGTCGACTTAGAAGCTGAACTTATGGGAGATACCACCGGGGAGGCCGTGGGCAGGAAAGGCGGCAATAGGGCTACATATAGCTTTATGGATATTATTGGTCAGAACAGGCATATGCTGGAACTGAAATCCCTGGCCTTCAAAGCGTCCCGGACCTCGTCGCCGGTAATGGTTTACGGGGAGACGGGTACCGGCAAGGAATTGTTCGTACATGCCATACATAATGCCAGCCCGAGGAGTAAAAAGCCCTTTATAGCCCAGAATTGTGCCGCTTTGCCCGCTACCCTGCTGGAGGGCATACTTTTCGGAACTGTAAAGGGAAGCTTTACCGGAGCCGATAACAGGCCGGGCCTTTTTGAACTGGCCAATGGAGGGACACTTTTCCTGGACGAGATTGATTCTATGCCAATTGAACTGCAGGCTAAGCTGTTGAGGGTCCTGCAGGACGGGTGCGTAAGGAGAATAGGGGATGTAGGTACCTTATACGTTGATGTCAGGATAATAGCAGCAACCAGCAGGAATCCAATAGACGTAGTAAAGTCCGGAAACCTGCGGGAGGACCTTTACTACCGCCTTAATGTGGTTTCTTTGAGGATACTGCCCCTCAGGGAAAGGAAGGACGATATCCCTTTGCTGTTAGACTGCTTTATTGAAATGTACAACAGGACCATGGGGAAGGAAGTAACGGGAATAGATCAGAAGGTAAGGGAAATGTTCTATATATACTCCTGGCCCGGTAATGTAAGAGAGCTCCAGCATGTTATAGAAGGGGCAATGAATATTATTGAAGGGCCTGTTATTAATCCGGACAACCTGCCCCACAGTTTTAACGAATACTTTAAAAGCGATATTACCGTAAAGGGAGGCAGCCTATCGCTAAAAGAGACTTTAAAACAGGCGGAAAAGGACATGATTTGCGATGCCCTTGGGGCTGCAGATATGAATATCACAAAGGCAGCGCAGCTTTTAGACATTCCAAGACAAACCCTTCAATACAAAATGCTCAAGTATGACATTAAATAGGTTCAGAAGACAGCAAAAAGGCACAAGTATGCGACAGGGGCTGATTTCTGACATGTCGCATTCCGGTATATTATCCATCCCAAAAGCATACCATTAAATATGGGACAGCCCTTTGGCAGGACAGGGAGGTTCCCGTTTTGTCGCATTTTGTACAAAAATAAGGAATACCCGCATGGCAGCGGTGTGTCCCGACCAGAAAGCTTATCAATCGGGGACATTCCGCAGTGAGGAATTCTAACGGGGACATTCCTTGGCCATAGGAGAACACCAGCTATAAAGGTGTGTCCCCTAACCTTGATTAAAGCGGTGTGTCCCCATACCACTAAATAAGACCAGCTAATTAAAGTCAAGGGTTTTTGAAGAAAAACTTAATAAAACTTAA
>CAZVBE010000028.1:0-13597 GCA_964625335.1 uncultured Clostridium sp.
AGCACTCGGCTGTTAACCGAGGGGTTGCTGGTTCAAATCCAGCCTGAGGAGCCATTTTTTTTTGCATACATATATAAAATGAAGGAATTTACACGGTTAGTGTAGAAATAACAATAATTGATTGCAAATATGACACAGTACATTTTATATAAAGATCCCAGGGAACAATATATCAGAATCTTCGTCTAATTACCGGATACAATATGTTTTAAATTGCGGGGAGTGATTTGATTGAGAAATAAAGGTATTATAATAACATTGACTGCCCTGATGGTATTTGCGTTAACCCAAACAGCACAGGCGGAGCCGGCCAATACGTGGAATTCAAAGCTTTCATCCAATGGAAGTTCATTTACTACTATGGTGGATGGGAGCCTGGAGTTTATTCTTATGGACGGATGGACCCTGACAAGGACCGACAACTATGAATACATGATTACCAAAGATATTGACGGAGAAATGAAAGAAATAGGCGGAATCGAGGTACTAGGCAGAGAAAGAAGCGATTCACCAAGCAAAATTTTTACTAATCTGAAGGACAGCGGCGGGAGCTATATCCTTATTGAGGATATACTATTGGAAAAGGATAGCCACAGCCAGTATCACATAAAATGGATAAAAGACAAGAGGTATTATATAGATATATATATAATGAGTGAACAAGCTGACTCGTATCATATAACCCTGACAACAGAGCTTAAATTTTTTGAAAATGTGTATCAGCAGTTTGAGGACTTTCTTGAGACCCTTGAGGTGAGGTATCCGGCTGTTGGGACTAATTTGAACGGTTATTATAATAATGTAGATAAATATATGATATACCTGCCCGAAGGGTGGGAGGCAAAAAATAGCGGTGAATTGGCAGGCACAGCATTTACCGGACCCGACACCGGGAAACTGTATATATATAAACAGCAGCTGAACGGTGTATCGCCGGACACCTATATAGAATACAGCAACAAGAAAATATTTGAAGGCGCAGCCGATATAAAGCTTCTGCACAGGAAAGACAATGAGGTAAACGGTGTCCGTGTGGCGGAATACATATGGACCAGGCCGGCAATAGGCACATTGCAGCAGGATTTTAATTACTACTGGGAAATCAATATAATACCCGAAGGGGAGGACTATGTACTTACCTGTATAATGAAGACCGATGAAGAGAATATGGAACAGGCCTTTGGGTCCTATCAGGCCATACTGGAGAGCTTTACTCAGGCGGACTATAATATTACGGAACCAAAAACAGGGCAGGGTCCTGAAAGCGAAGGGCTTGATATTGATATAGAAGGAAATAAAATGAAACTGTCTATACCTGAAAACAGAACTCTTTGGGGATTATTCAGCGAGCATATTCCAGGAAATTATCTGTATTACTTAAAAAAAGCCGAAGCGAATTTGGGACATACATTCGAATTCGTAATGACCTACTCCTCCTTTGATACCGAATTCCCCGAGAAAGATGTACGGGAGATATACGCCGACGGAAGGGTCATGATGCTTACCCTGCACCCGTGGTCTGAAGGCAACCTGGAGAAGATTATGATACCCGGCATTGTAAGGGGCGACTATGACGAATATATTAAGAGATGGGCTGACAGCATCAAACAGCTGGGCGAGCCGGTATTCTTCCGGTTTGGCAATGAAATGAACGGTGACTGGGACCCATGGTGCGCCTGGTTTTACGGAAAGGATCAGGACCTTTTTATAGAGGCATGGAGAAGAATATATAACCTGTTCCATGAGGCGGGAGCGGATAACGCATACTTTGTTTGGAACCCTCACGACAGGTCGTTCCCTGATTTTAACTGGAACAACTCCCATTTATACTACCCCGGAGACGAATATGTGGATTGGATTGGTCTGACAGGCTATAATAATGGCGAAAGCTATGACTGGGACAGATGGAGGGATTTTGGCAGCATATACAAGGACATATATATGGAATATCTAATGCTTTATCCTGACAAGCCCTTTATTATAACGGAATTTGCGTCCAATGAGGAGGGCGGAGACAAGGCTGCCTGGATAAGTGATGCTTTTAGCAAGCTGGCATACGATTACCCCAGGATTAAGATAGCTGTGTGGTTTAACCAGGTTGACGGCAGATGGGAATACCCGATAGATTCGTCCTACGAGGCAAAGAAGGCTTTTACCGATGGGCTGAAGCTAAAAAGATTTGATCTGAAAGCTATTGAAGAGTAAAAGGCCCATAGGGCCTGTTTTTTTTCAGGAATTTATTGGTTTTGCCTGCTGTTTACTTTGGACTTTGTTTTATTGACAATACCGACAATGTCCATATAGGCCCTGCGGCTTCCCCTTAAGACTATTGGCCTGCCTATCGCGACCATATTGACCCTTCTTGAAAGAAAACCGCCAATTTTCATAGTGGTGTTTACAGCAGTGGAAGCATTTATGAATAATACCCGGTTTTCACTTCCGGCAAGTATTATGCATAAATCCTTCAAGGCTTTGATTATTATTTTGCCGGAAAATTGACGGCTGAGGGTGTAGATATTGTTTCCATACTCATCAATTCCCCTGTGAATGATACAGCCATACTGCCTGCTTGTTACATTATCAAAATACGGTATGCTGAGTATTTCCCGGTCCGTAGCGACTCTTGTTTTAGGGAGCAGACCTAAGTGTATTGCCGAGGCAATTGCCGATGAGTGAGCACCCCCAACACAATGATATATTATGTGCATTATGAACCTCCGGTTTATGTTTTTCCTTATAAGGTTTCCCAAAAATAATTAATTTATAATTTGCCACTTGCGGGTTTTGTTTTATAATAGGGGTATGATATAATTAAGTCAGAATCAATAAATCGAAAGGGGAGATTGCCTATGCTTTTCAGGAATTGCGCCGGCGGTGTGGTCTTCAACAAAGATAAGGTACTCATTCTCAAGAACCACAAGGATGAATGGGTGCTGCCAAAGGGAGCAATAAGAAATGGTAACATTTCTGTGGAGACTGCAAAATCAAGGGTTAAGACAGAGGCAGGTATTGAAGCGGAGGTCATATCGCCGGTGGGTGAAACAAGTTATGAATTCTTTTCTATAAGCCGTCAGAAGCCTGTGTGTAATAAGATAACGTGGTTTATTATGAAGACAAATGATGATATGGCAAGCGTAAACAAAGATGAAGGTTTCAAACAGGCGGGTTTTTTCCCTGTAGAAGAAGCAATTGAAAGGATTACTTACAGTCAGGATAAGTCTTTAATTAATTTGTCTTATAAAAAGTACAAAAGGCTGTGCAGTGAAAGTATTTAGAGAGGATTATTTCGCTACCGTAATGAGGTAGAGGGATAATCTTATTTAATATAAAAGGTATGGGGAGGGAAACCTTATGAACCAGTTAGTCCAGGAGATGCTTAGGGAAAAGACCTGGGCAGTTGTTGGAGCATCGGCGAATCCACAGAAGTACGGGTACAAGGTGTATAAAAGGCTTTTACAGGAAAGGTACAATGTATATGCAGTAAATCCAAACTGTAAAGACATTGAAGGAGTCCCCTGTTATCCCGAATTAAGCCGTTTGCCCGAAGTACCCGGTGTGGTCAGCGTGATAGTACCTCCCGCAGCAGGAATTGGCGTTTTGGAAGAGGCAGCGGTCCAGGGTATAAAAAGGCTGTGGTTTCAGCCGGGCGCCGAGAGCAGTGAAATAATCGATAAAGCAGACCGAATAGGTCTGGAGATCGTTCATCATAAATGCGTTTTGGTAGAATTGGGTTAGGAGATTATTCGGCTTTCTTTTTATATAGTATCTCTATGGTGCCCATAATAAAAAGAAAAACGCCAAAAAGCTTTGACAGGACTTCTGTTGAAAGCCTTACGGCAAGACCTGAGCCTATTGCTGCGCCCGTAAGGCCGGACAGTATAAGACTGACGGAATAACCAATGCTTAAGTTTTTCTTCCTGTTATGTATTATAAGGGCGATTATGGCAACGGGTATGAAGCTTATGAGGTTTATACTTTGGGCTACATGCTGTCTGGAACCGGCAAATAAAATCAAAGCGGGAATAAGTACTGCGCCTCCGCCAATACCCATGGCGCCAATTATTCCTGCCAGCAGTCCTATCATAACTAACAGCAGTCAAAACACCATCCTTATAGCGGCAATAATCATAAAGATACCGAATATTTTTCTTAAAACAGAGGCCGGAATTCTGTTTAGCATCCTTGCTCCGATTAGGCTTCCGACTACACCGCCGGATACCACCTTGAGGGTGGTGGGCCAGTCGATATAGCTGTTTCTGTAATAAATCACAGCACTCAGGACCGTAAGAGGCAGTATAACCAAAATAGCTGTGGCATGGGCTTTATGCTCTTTAAGCCCCAGTATAAAAACCATACCCGGGACTAAAATTGTACCACCGCCGGAACCGAACAGGCCGTTGCATAATCCCGCGATTAACCCGATTGCAAGTAGTTTTATGGTCATTTGCTCCTCCTGTGCTAACAGCGTCATTATCTAATTTTTCCATCCCGGGTTAAAATATTCGCCGGGAAAGGCAGGTTTACTAAACAGTAGTATTATGTTAATATACCTTTAAACATATTCGCAGAGGTGAAGATATGGTTAAAAAGGATGCAAATATAAAAATTCAAAGGACAGTGGAATGGTTAATAAATAAGGTAAAAGAAACAAAGGCCAAAGGTATGCTGGTAGGTGTTTCAGGGGGATTGGATTCTGCGGTAGTTGCATTTTTGCTCAAAAGGGCCTTGCCGGAGGACTCTTTGGGCGTGATTTTGCCCTGCGGGAGCGGCAGAACGGATGCTGAGGATGCCGGGATAGTAGTGAGAGCCTGTGGGATAAAGGCAGTGGAGATTGACTTAACATCCATACATGGGGATTTGACTGATATGGTATTTCTAAGGATTGCAGACTTTAGAAATTCAGATAGCCACGACGACAGGATGGCACAGGCCAATTTGAAGGCAAGGATTAGAATGAGTACATTGTATGCAATAGCAAATGCCATGAATTACCTCGTAGTGGGTACCGATAATGCTGCAGAAACCTATACCGGGTACTTTACAAAATACGGAGACGGAGGCGTGGATTTGCTGCCTATTGCGCACCTGACCAAAAGGGAAGTCAGGGATTGGGGTAGAATACTCAAAGTTCCGGTCGGCATAATAGAAAAGGCCCCGACAGCAGGCCTGTGGGAGGGCCAGACAGACGAGGGAGAAATGGGTACCACCTACGACATGGTGGATGATTTACTTGAAGGCAAGGCCATTCCGGAAAAAGACAGGGAGATCATAGAGAGGCTGCACGCGATATCCGAACATAAAAGAAACCTGCCTCCCAGCCCGCCGAGGGAGTGGTTTGGTTAGTATACTAGTTGTTTCCCATAGCTTATAAGGAGGGATAACCTATGTCAGGACATTCAAAATGGGCTAATATACAGCACAGGAAGGGCAGGCAGGATGCTAAAAAAGGTCAGATATTTACAAAACTGGGAAGGGCAATATCGGTTGCAGCCAAGGAGGGCGGCAGCGAGCCCGGGACCAATTCGACCTTAAGGGATGCCATTACAAAGGCAAAGGCTCAGAATATGCCCAATGACACGATAGAAAGGGCAATAAAAAGAGGAGCCGGGGAACTGGGAGATGCGGATTTTCAGCAGGTTGTTTATGAAGGTTATGGTCCCGGCGGGGTCGCAGTCATTGTAGAGGCTCTTACTGAAAACAGGCACAGGACAGCGGGCGATATCAGACATGCCTTTGATAAGAATGGCGGTAACCTGGGGACCACAGGCTGTGTATCTTATTTGTTCGAAAAGAAAGGCCAGATAATTATTGCGAAAACCGACGGCATTGACGATGAACAGGTTATGACGCTTGCCATTGATGGAGGCGCAGAGGACGTGGAGGTTGAAGAAGAGGGTTATGAGATAATCACTGCTCCGGAAGATTTCGGAAAAATACTTGAAACGGTACAGGGAGGAGACATGGAGCCTATGGCTGCGGAAGTGGCAATGATACCCTTTACCACCGTTACGCTGGCAGGAGAAGAAGATATCAGACTGATGAACCGGCTTATAGATATGCTGGAGGACAACGATGATGTGCAAAACGTATATCATAACTGGGAAATGCCCGGGGAGATATAAATATAGAAAAGGCTTCAAACCTTCCAAACGCTTTTTAAGGCCCTTGGAAGGTTTTTATCATATATTGCAGTTAAACATAACATACATGGATATATATTACAATATTATAAATATTTTAGTCAAACAAACCAGTTAAACATAACTGGGATTGCTTTGCCGGGATGCCATATTGGTATATGTCGTATGGGTTAAACATAACAGAGGAGGCGGTTGGATATGCTGGAAGGATTTCAAAGATACCTGGCATACGAGGGAAAAAGTGAAAATACCATAAAAAGTTATATAGGACATGTAGAGGGTTTTATAAAATGGCATACCGGCTCCTTCGGGATGAGGCCACATAAGCTTCAGAGAGTTGTTGTACTGGATTACATAAGCTATTTAAGAAGCGTTAAAAATGTCTCCTCTAAAACCATAAATGCCAAGGTCTGCGCATTAATTAAGCTAAACAATTATTTGGTGAATAAAGGTATACAGGATAACAATGCAATAAGCAAAAGGGACAAAGTGCAGCAAAAACAGGAAGAAGTCAATAGAGGCGGCATCACACCGGAGGCTGTGGAAGAGTTCAGGCAGACAATACTTGAGCATGAAACATACCGGGATTATGTACTGGTAACTGTTTTGGCCTATGGTGGGTTAAGGATATCCGAAGCACTGGGCTTAAGGGTGTCGGATATAGACTTTGCGGGCGGAGTACTGACAATCGACGATGGCGTGAAAAACAAAACAAGGAGAGTATCTGTGGATGACGCGGTGATGGAAGTTATCGGTGAATATATTAAGGAAAGAAAAAACAATTACGGTAACAGCAAATACATATTCGCAAGCAGGCAGAGGGAGAAACTTAACAGAACCAGGGTTAACCAGATATTCAATAAACACAGCAACAGCATTACGCCCAGTAAGCTTCGCCATTTCTATTACTCCAAAGCTGATTATTGACTAAAACGCCTGCATTATACCAAACTTACATTAATATGTAAATATACTATTAAATCAAGATTATACTTCGGATTTTGCCACTAATCTCTGTTTTTTATAGATTATCTTCAATTTTTTAACTGGACAATTTTTCGGCTTTGGTATAACATATATGAAAGGCGTATTATAAATTAATATTAATATTAAAGGAGGGAATTATTTAATGCAACAAGTTGAAAAGAAGCAAAGAGAGAATTGGGGGTCACGATTTGGTTTCCTAATGGCGGCAGCCGGTTCGGCAGTTGGTCTTGGAAACATCTGGAGATTCCCGTATCTGACAGGTGAAAACGGCGGTGGCGCATTTATTGTTGTTTATTTGATTTGTATTGCGGTTGTTGGACTTAGCATCATGACCGCCGAGTTTGCCGTAGGCAGAAGAACAGGGCTTGCAGCCGTCGGCGCTTACAAGAGCCAAAACAGAGGTTGGTCCTTTGCCGGGGCATTGGGAGTTCTTAGTGGATTTTTCATCATGGGCTTTTATCCGGTAGTTGGCGGATGGTCACTTGCCTATGTAGTTAAATCGCTAACAGGACTTTTAGCCGCTCCCGAAGCAATAGGAGACGTATTTGGCGGCTTTATTGGAGCTCCTGTTGAGCCGCTGGTATGGATGGTTATATACCTGGTAATTAACGTAGTAATAGTTGCCAAGGGTATTGCCGGCGGTATTGAAAAAGCAGGCAAGGTGCTTATGCCTACGCTGTTTGTACTCCTTCTATTTATAATCTTTAGAAGTGTAAGTCTTCCGGGAGCAGGCGCAGGACTTGCCTTCCTGTTCAAGCCTGATTGGTCGCAGGTAGATGGTTCAACCGTCCTGGCTGCACTGGGGCAGGCCTTTTTCTCCCTCAGCCTTGGTATGGGTTGCATGATTACCTATGGCAGCTACCTGAGCAAGAAAGAGAATCTTCCCAGTAACGCCTTAACCGTAGTCGGGCTGGATACCGGTGTTGCTATTATGGCCGGTCTGGCAATATTCCCGGCACTGTTTGCCTTCGGAATGGAGCCCACTCAGGGTCCCGGTCTTGTTTTCGTAGTAGTGCCTTCAATATTTGCTGCCATGGGAGGTATAGGCACATTATTCTCGGTTATATTCTTCGCAGCTTTGACTGTTGCAGCCCTTACTTCATCGTTATCCTTGATGGAAGTTGTTGTTGCATATCTTATAGATGAGAAGAATATGGCAAGAAAAGCCGCTACTTACCTTACTTCTGGAATTATGGCGGTAATGTGCATTCTTTCTTCACTATCCCTCGGAATCATGTCAGGAGTTACGCTGTTTGGCGTAGGAGCATTTGACTTCTTTGACATACTCACCGACAAGATATTCCTGGCTATCGGCGGAATGCTGCTGGCAATCTTCGTAGGCTGGTTCATGAAGAAGGAAGACCTCAAGGATGAGCTTACAAACGGCGGAACGGTTGCATTCGGACTGTTTGAAGTATGGTATAACCTGGTAAAATACGTAATACCTGTTGCCATTGCAATAGTAGCATATGTTGGGATTACCGCAATAGCACAGAAGAGCTTGATGATTTTCGGATTACTCATCATATTGGTGCTTGCAGTGTTCTCCAAGAAGCTGTAAAGATTAGAACCTATGATATAAAGGGTCTGGCCTGTTGGTCAGGCCCTTTATTAGTTGAATAAAACCATAAAAAATGGTAATAATACTTCCAGTAAGGCTGAGGAGGTATTACCCATGAAGTATAGGGTTTCAATCAGAAGGCTTGCACTGGTGTGTGCGGTGGTCCTTGTAGGAGGCTTTGCCATAGGCTATTTGGTTACCTATGAAAAAAATCCGGAAAAACTGCAGAGGCCGGATGATGTGACAGAAATGGCAGAAGAAAACAACGCACAGCAGCCCAGCGATGATGCCATAATGGATTATGCTTCGGAGCCAACGACAACTTACGATACAAGACTTATATTTAAAAGCTTTTATTCGCAGTGCGGCCATACGGTGGTTGAGCGGCAGGATATTCCTGCCCGGATGGTGGGCGTGGATGAGCATCAGATGCACGGGCTCTATCCTGACTGGGAAGTGGAGAAGTTTGGACGGGATGAGGTTATTCTGTACAGACGAAGGGAGGGAGCATGCCCGGAACATTATATTCTTAAAGTGGAAAATGGCTATGTTGCAATCTATAGGACTGTTGATGAAGGCGAAACAGAGATTGTAGAGGTTACAGATATTCCGGTTTCGATATTAAGGCTAAAGGATCAGGAGAGGCTGAGGCAGGGTATGCTGCTTGACAATATTGAAGAAGTTAACCAATACCTTGAGGACCTTGGCAGTTGATGATTTACTTTAAGAATTCTCGAAACACTGATATATAAAAAGAATATACGGTTAATGCATGAGATTAAGAACAGTTTTTGCTGTTCTTTTTTGATAGTATTAAAAGGAATAATCGGCCGACTGTCGAATATATGTTTGTATAGGAGGTAGTCTGTATGAGAATAATCGGAATAGACCCGGGTATCGCCATAACGGGATATGGGGTTATAGATAAGGACGCAAATAATTATAAACCGGTAGGCTATGGAAAGATAACCACCGAAGCCGGGCAGGATACATGTAAACGTTTGGTGAGCATCTATAACGACCTTACACGGATTTTCACAGAATATAAACCACAGTGTGCCGTAATAGAGGAATTATTTTTCAGTAAAAATGTTAAGACAGCCATGGTAATTGGGCAGGCGAGAGGAGTAGCCGTCCTTGCCGCTGCGAATGCCGGGCTTGATATCTATGAATATACGCCCCTGCAGGTAAAGCAGGCGGTGGTTGGGTACGGAAGAGCCGAAAAGAAACAGGTTCAGATAATGGTAAAACTTCTCCTTAATCTGGGGGAAATTCCCCGTCCGGACGATGTGGCGGATGCTCTGGCGGTGGCGTTGTGCCACGGAAGTTCATGCAAAATGCAGTCTATATTGGACAGGAGTTGAAATTATGATTTCCTTTATAAAGGGAAGGGTGGAAAAACGCGGTCCCGATTCCTTGCATATTGATGTAAGCGGTATCGGGTACAGGGTTTTTTCATCAACTACCACTATTGAAAAGGTTAGAACAGGGGAAGTTGTGAAACTGCACACCAAGATGATAGTAAAGGAGGATTCCATATCTCTTTACGGGTTTATTGAGGAAGATGAATTATATCTTTTTGAAAAGCTTATTACGGTTAGCGGTATCGGTCCGAAGGCAGCCGTTGCTGTGCTTTCATGTATGTCCCCTTCGGCATTTGCGTGCCTGGTGGTGGACGGCAAGGTGGAGCAGCTAATGAAAATCCCCGGTATCGGAAGGAAGACGGGGGAGCGGCTGATACTGGAACTTAAAGACAAGCTGGAAAAATTCGAGGGGGAGTATGAGTATGAAGAGGTGCCCGATAACAGAAGAGAAGCTTTAGAAGCGCTGGTTTCCCTGGGATTTGATGCGGCCCGTGTGCATAGAGTACTGTCCGGGATTAACGAGCAGGGAGCCGATACGGCTCAGCTCATCAAACTGTGTCTTAAGGGATTAAAATCGTAAAGGGTTGGGAGAGATAAATATGGAAGAGAGGATGATTTCCGCAAGGTTTAACAGTGAGGACGGCAATCTGGAGACAAGCCTGCGGCCGAGGCTTCTTGCGGAATATATAGGCCAGGACAAGGTTAAGGAAAAGCTGTCCATCTTTATTGAAGCGGCAAAGCAAAGGAAGGAATCCCTTGATCATGTCCTGCTGTACGGACCTCCCGGGCTGGGGAAGACCACGCTTTCGGGTATAATAGCCAACGAGATGGGGGTAAGTATTAGAATAACCTCAGGACCCGCAATAGAAAAAACCGGCGATTTAGCTGCCATTTTGACTAACCTTGGGGAAGACGATGTATTGTTTATCGATGAAATACACCGTTTAAACAGGAGTGTGGAGGAAATTCTTTATCCGGCCATGGAGGACTATGCTTTGGATATAATAATAGGCAAAGGCCCAAGCGCAAGGTCCATAAGGTTGGACCTTCCAAGGTTTACGCTGGTTGGTGCCACAACAAGGGCGGGCATGCTTACCTCCCCTTTGAGGGAAAGATTTGGTATAATATCGAGACTGGATTTTTATACAACCGATGACCTCGAGAAGATAATTATTCGTTCGGCCGGGATATTAAATATAGATATAAGTAAGCAGGCGGCCAGGGAAATCGCCGCCAGATCAAGGGGAACGCCAAGGATAGCCAACAGGATACTCAAGAGAATAAGGGATTTTTCACAAATCAGGGCAAGCGGAGCAGTAGACCTTGCAATAACCAGGGAAGCTCTAGAGCTTTTGGAAGTGGACCGGAAGGGCCTTGACGATATAGACAGGCTTATTCTGGAAACAATTGTTGAGAAGTTTGACGGAGGCCCCGTGGGACTTGATACAATCGCTGCGGCTATTGGCGAGGAGAGTATAACCATTGAAGATGTAATTGAGCCCTTTTTACTGCAAATGGGGTTTATTAACAGGACTTCCCGGGGGCGGGTGGCCACGCCCCTTGCGTATAAGCATTTAGGTAAAGTAAAAAAGGAGGGTTAGATAATATGGGGTTTGATGCCATAGGAAGGATATTAATGTTTATAGGGCTTGTCATTCTCCTGGTCGGAGGCGGACTTGTATTATTAAATAAACTTGGGCTGGGAAGGCTTCCAGGAGATATCGTTATACACCGGGGCAATACCACCTTTTATTTTCCGTTGGCAACCTCATTGATAGCCAGCCTGGTACTTACACTAATTCTGAACCTTTTTTTTCGAAGATAATGGAACCTTACCCCCAACAAAACCGTCTTAAATAAGAATAATATATAAAGCGAGGTGTGGGGTGTGAAGGAAGTGGCAGCCCTCGTAGAAAAAGCCAAACACGACAAGCAAATAAGGGACAGCGTTATTACCAAATACGCCCCATTCATACTGAAGACGGCATCGGAGTTTACAAACAGGTTCATAAACCCCGGAGTTGATGAAGAATACAGCATAAGCCTGCTCGCGTTCAACGAAGCAATTGACAGTTTTGACAGTACCAAGGGCGTGTCTTTCTTTGCTTTTGCGAGGATTGTGATAAGAAGGCGCCTAATGGATTATTACAGCAGGCAAAACAGGAAAGCGCCAGAGATTTCCATCCAAATGCTGGAGGATGAAAACCCCTATGTAGAATACAGTGTTTCCTTAGACAGATTTAAACAGACAACCGAGCAGGAATACAGAAAAATGGAAATTGAGGATTACCAAAGTGCGCTGCAGGAGTTCGGTATTATGTTTGACAACCTTGTTGACGCTGCACCCAAAAAAAAGGATGCAAGGGCAAGGGCGGTGGAGGCAGCCCATATTATTGCGGACTGCCCGCAGCTTTTGACCTATTTGATGAAAACAAGGCAGTTGCCACTGGCGGAGATGACCGAAAAAACCAGTATAAGCAGAAAGACCCTTGAGAGAAACAGGAAATATATTATTGCCATCGTACTAATCCTGTCGGGAGAATATGATTATCTGAAAAGCTATATACAGGGATAGAGGTGTGGGAGTATGTCCAAGGGAATAATAATGAGCATATCAGACAGGGAAGCTGTTATACTGACAAAGGATAGCAACTTTGTAAAGATTATGCTGCCGGAAGGCGAATATGATGTGGGACAGGAAATTAATACAGGCAGTACCGGAAGCAGCCTGATGCGTAGATGGGCGCTCCCGGCCGGCAGAAGATGGGCTGCAGTTGCCGCCGTACTGCTTATTGCCATTATGATTCCTGTTGTAACCAATATAGTATCCTTCAACAGCACAGTATATGCCTATGTTACACTGGATATAAACCCCAGCGCAGAATTCACGATAAACGGGCGCGATAGGATATTAGCCGTGCAGCCCCTTAATGAAGAAGGCGCCATAATACTTGAAGGAACAAAACTGGCGGGCAAAAATATAGAATATGGTATTGAATATTTTCTTGCGAAAGCCTGTCAATTAGGATATTCGGCTGACGGCGGGGCTGTTATAGCAACCACCATTATGGAGGGGGAGGAGAGTGCAGCCCTTGAGCAAAAGATTTTGGCTGCTCTTGACAGAACCATAGAGGAGAACGAATTGCCCGTCAAGGCCGGAGTACTGTCAGCGACAAAACAGATCAAAGAGGAAGCCGGAAAAGCCGGAATATCGGCCGGGAAATACCTGATTGCGCTTCAGGCAAGCGATGACCAATTGGATGTTGATATGGAAGAAGTAAAGAATTCGTCAATAGGTACGGCCATTAAAAAAGCAGGGGGCAATTTGGAAAGCATACTGAAAAAAGCTCGGAAAAACAACGAAGAACTGACCAGGCTTTTAGAGGACAACAGGGATAAACTAAAGAATAAAGACAATGGCAATAACGGCAACAGCAATAACAGCAACAGCAGCAGGGACAACAACGGCAACAGCAGCAGGGACAACAACGGCAACAGCAGCAGGGACAACAACGGCAACAGCAGCAGGGACAACAACGGCAACA
>CAZVBE010000028.1:13697-23293 GCA_964625335.1 uncultured Clostridium sp.
ACAACGGCAACAGCAGCAGGGACAACAACGGCAACAGCAGCAGGGACAACAACGGTAACAGCAGCAGAGACAACAACGGTAACAGCAGCAGGGACAATAACGGCAACAGCGGCAAGGACAACAACGGCAACAGCAGCAGGGACAACAGAAGCTACAACAGGGACAATAAGGGTAATGCAAGAGGCAGGCCCGGAGTAATTGAGGACATAATAATGCAGTTATTTGATTGAAACAATATTTCATTAAAAAAACCGGCAGTCCGGGTAAAGTCCGGAAGAGCCGGTTTTTTCAGCGTATACGTGTTTTCTTTTGCTTACCCCACATAAAAGCATAGCAACTAATACTACTGATGAGTTTCCAATCTGTCGATTTTAATCTTTTCTATTACACCTCCGACTGAGGCAACCACCTGCATGTTAACATCGGAAATATGAAAATTTTTCCCCGTTTCTATTTTTTCTTCATAGGTTTCTGCCATACTTGCTATGACACCGCCCAGAGTGTTTGCAAGGTCTTCGGGTATATGGCAGCCGATTATTCTGTTTGCGTCTTTGACGGAGGTTGCGGCGCTTAAGGTTATACCGTCAACTTCAGCCATCTTAGGTACGAATAGAAAACGTCTTATTGCGAACAGACCAGCCAGGGCAACCACCCCTATCAAAAACTCATAGGTTTGAGTAGTATATATGAGAACCTTTCTGGCAATAGCAAAAAGCATTACTTCAATAACACTGCCGGGGGTATGGCGTATTAGCATAAGCGCCAGCTCCAGCCCAATAACAAGAAGCAGTACAAACCCCAGCAGGTCGCGAAAGTTTTCATAGATATCCGGAGGCTGTGAGTACAGTATGTTCCTTACATACTGGAACAGTTCCAAAGCTCCGATAATAACGCTTAGTATTACAAAGGTGGCAAGTATTACTTCCAGCCATAATACTGCTTTTTCAACCTTTTTGTTAACACGTTGCATTACCATTCCCCCTAAAAATTAAAGAATAGATAATATAATAACCACTAAAAACGTAACATACCAGATAAGGTAGTGGCTTAGGTTCCCGGTATGAATACTTTTTATTTTTATTTCAAACCGGGAAAGAAAAGGCACTATTGAACGATAGAAATAGTCAATATCGTTAATTACTTTGTGCTTAGGTCTTAAAATATTCCTTCCGATATAAAATATCACTAATCCAAGTATTAGGGTGTAGATGTTTGACGATAGTTTTTCAAAGGACCAAAAACTTATGGATATGTCTGCAAATATTATATCGTTTAATAATAGCTGTGGCATTAGTCCTGTAACGAGGCATACCGAGGCCATGATTATCATGGCAGTTGTCATGCCGGCGGGGACTTCCTTCAATGCATTATTCTTTTCCTTAAGTTCTTCCGGTTTATTGAAAAAGCCGTAATACATAAGCTTGCTGAAGGATAAAATTGTCCCGTAATTAACTATTGTGATTAAATGTTTCATTAGATTTATATCATATAATCCTTCTTTTATCAATGTTTTGCTGATATAACCATTGAATGGAGCTATTCCTGCAATGGAAAGCGCTGCCACAAGACAGGTCATGGTAGTTACCGGCATAGACTTATACAAATAGCCCATTTTGATGAGGTCCCTTGTTCCCAGACGATAGCCTGCCGCGCCAACCGCCAGGAATAAAAGCCCCTTAAACACGGCATGATTGAACAAATGGTACAGGGCCCCCGTTTGACCTATTATATTGCCCGAGCCAAGACCCATTATTATATATCCCAACTGGCTTATGGTATGGTAGGCAAGCAAGGTTTTTGCATCGTGCTGGAAAAGGGCAAATACCACTCCATACAGCGCCATAAGTCCTCCAAGCACAAGGAAAAAAAGATTATAATCGGGGATTAATCTTATAAAACCATAAATACCAAGCTTTACTACGAAACCGGAAAGCAGGCAGCTTACAGACGAGGGAGCCTTGGTATGGGCTTCCGGAAGCCAGAAGTGCAGACCCCATATAGCGCCCTTAACTCCAAGCCCCAGTATAAACAAAAACCTGAGGTTGCCGGGTACCGGCCCTACAAGGAGATGTCCGGTGTTTGAATAATATAACAGAATTCCCAGCAGCAGAACGCTTGCCCCGGAAAACTGGATAATAAAATATCTGTGAGCGACTTCCGGTTGATTTTTTTTGATAAGAGAATAGAGGGCAAAGGCTACAAGTTCCCAAAAAATGAAAAAGTTTAAAAAGTCCCCGGATACAATAACCCCCATGGATGCTGTCAGAAAGACACCAAGCCAGCCAAAATAGGCATTATCACTTTTGTCAATATAGCTGTAGGAATACAGCGCTACCATAAACACAAGAAAGGTTAGCAGCACCAAAAAAAAGTAGGACAGAGCATCAATCCTTATTTGCCATCCGTAGGGGTATAACCAGTACGGGAGCGTAAGGACTTCCTTTGATACAAAAAGGCCTGCGGTGAAAACAATCCCGAATACAAAGGGGAAAACAACCCTTTTCCTTATTAGCAGGGGCAGAAATATTGTAGTGGCTGATAATATTAATAATAGTACCGGGTTAATCAATATCGGATACCTCCGGGAATTTTTTTATTAAAACCGGCCAATGGGGCTTATAATATATTCGTTTAAGTTTAGAAAATCAAAGGCAGCCCTATCAATAACAGTTAATGGTATATAGGGCAGCAGCCCTACTATAATACACAGAGCTGACAAAACCACAACCGGCGTATACATTTTATATGAGGCTTCACTGTGGTTAAATTCCGGTTCCTGCGGTAAAGCAAGGCTTTGCAGGACTTTCAAGTAATACATGACGCCTATTATACTTGTTAAAAGCAGTATTATTACATGGGTGATTTGACCGTTTGAAACAAGGCTGGAGCATATCAGCCATTTACTTAAAAAACCGTTTAATAATGGAATCCCCACTATTGAAAGGGCTCCCACTGTGAAACAAAAAAATGTAAGCGGCATACAACGCCCCATTCCTGCAAGGTGTTGTATTTCGTTTGAGTTTGCCTTTCTTGCCATCAAGCCGGCGGACAGGAATAAGGATCCCTTGGCAATACCATGGTTGAACATATGGAAGAACCCGGCCGAAAGCCCCTGCAGGGTGCCGAGGCTTAAAGCCATAACTATCAGTCCCACCTGTGTAATGGTAGAGTAAGCAAGCATGCGCTTTATGTCCCTTTGGTTTACCGCCATTATTCCTCCGAGCAGTGCTGTGGCAGCGCCAATATTTATTAGCAGGCGGTCTATTCCTAAGGATGTAAGCATGCTCCACCCGTACATATTGTACATGAGCTTGAAGAGGGCGAACACTCCTACCTTGACGAAGACCCCCGACAGAATTGCGCTTATTGGTGCCGGGGCCGAGGAATGAGCGTCGGCAAGCCAGGTATGCATTGGAACCAGGGCAGTTTTTACACCAAATCCCGCAATATAAAGCGCAATACTTATATTTAAGGGTTTCGCCGGAACGCTGTGGAGCTGTGTGGAAACATCGGTGATATTCAGCGATCCGACCGAGCTGTATATTATACCTGTGGCAAAAATAATGAACGTAGTGCCCAGGGTACCCAGTATCATATATTTAAGGGTGGCCTCCAGCGCAAAGGAGGTTTCATCGTAGGCTACCAGCGAATATGCGGCGACCGAGGATATTTCAATAAACACAATAAGATTGAATAGGTCGCTGGTTAGTATCATTCCTGTTAGGCTGCTCCACAGTATCATTAGAAGAACATAATAATACCTGGCTTTTCCCCTGCCAATATAAGAAAAACTGTACGTAACAGCCGCAACAAACAAAAGGGACAAAAATGCCGTCATAAAGCCCGAAGAGGCATCCAGCATTAAAGTTATGCCCAGCGGAACAGGCCAGCCCCCCACCTGGTATTGGACAGGGTTTTGCAGGGACATAACCAGAGCTGTAATACTTAATGTAAATTGTATGACCGAAGCAGCGGCAATAATAACCTTATAATTCCTGCGTATAACAGGTATAGAAAGGGGAAGGGCAAAGGCGGCCATCAAAGGAATAATTATCAGAAGAACCGGCAGATGTATCATCCCCTTAACCTCCTTATTTCCTTTGTCTCAAGGGTTTTGTAATTATTGAATATCTTGATTATTATACCCAGCATCAGGGCCGTGGTACTGGCACCGATGACTATGGCGGTCAGGGTCAGGGCCTGGGGAACCGGGTCAACAATCCTTGTTTCATACCCGGTAATTATCGGAGGAGCGCCGTCCTGCCGGTAGCCATAGGATACCAGAAACAAAAACACTGCTCCCTCCATAATACTGATTCCTATAACCTTTTTTATCAGATTATCCTTGGCAAGAACACCATATAGTCCTATAGACATAATTACTATTATAAAAACTAAAGTAAATTTCAAGGGCTATTCCCCCCCTGCTATTGAGTAGAAAATAATCGAAAGACCGGCGGCCACCTTTAACCCGCTTGCTATGTTCAATATAGGGATACTTCCGGCGCTGAACATATGTCCCGGCGTGCCTGCAAAGAAACCTGCATCCAGGTTTGACAGAAAATAATTTCCGGTAAGGATTCCTGTAAGCCCGATGCCAAGAAACAAAAATCCTCCTATGCTTTCAATATTGGAGCTTATTGCCGGACTAAATACGGTTCTGCGGACCTTATACCAAAGGCCATACACCAGGGTGAGCAAAATGCTGAGGGAAGCAATTATCACTCCTCCCTGGAATCCTCCTCCCGGCGAAATATGGCCCGCCATTATCACATAAATTCCAAAGATAAATATAAAGGGAGAGTATATACCCATACCTGTTTTAACTATTGGGGACAGACCGTACCTGAAGGAAAAAATTCTTTTGTGGGAAAACAGCATTTTGAAAGCAGCGGCTGAGGCAAATATGACCGTGGCCTCGCCCAGGGTATCAAAACCACGATAATCAAACAGTATCGCGTTAACCAGATTTGTTGCGCCGGTATCCCTGACGCCCGAGTTTACATAGTGGGAAGAGGCAGGCATCAGGTCCTGTGCAACAGGTATATCTTGTAAAGACAAGAATAAAACCAGTGACAGTACTGCTATTAGCAAAACACAGTAGTATTTCATTTTTCCTCCTCCTTGGTTTTGCTAATGGTAATTATAAATAGAGCGGTGGTAAAACCCATACCCACCACGGCTTCCGCCATAGCAACATCCGGCGCCTGCAGCAGTAGAAATATAATCACCATGAACAGATTAAACAGTGACATAAAAATCACCGAACACAGCAGATTTTTAGAAGCTATGGAGAACACAGCAGATATAACAAGAAGCAGTAAGAAAAGATAGTATATATAGCTTAACAACAGGTTCATTCATTGACCTCCGTAATCATCCCGGCTGAGGTTTTTGGGTAAGATTTTTTTACTGTAGGCTGCTTTGGCAAGGGCGTGGGAAGCAATGGGGTTGGTAATGGCAAGGAATATAATCATAATAATGATTTTCCCCGTTCCCCATACCATGCCCTTGAATAAAATTACTCCTGATAATATGGAAATTGCCCCCGAAGTAAGGCATTTGGAACCAAAATGGAACTTCATGAAAACGTCCTCAAAACGTAACATGCCGACTGCCGTAATAAACATAAAGAATACACCTATTATGAAAGATATTATACCCATTATTTCCCTAAGGCTCATTTTAGTATTTCTCCCTTTTCCAGATATTTGGCAAAGATTAGCATATCCAAAAACAGCAAAAGTCCATATACCAATGCAACATCGTACAGGAATGGTTCTTCCAGGTGATATCCCAGCAGTGGAATTATTACCGCCACCATTATGCCTGCAGCGTCCGCTGCAACAAGCCTGTCAAAGATAGTAGGCCCCTTGATTACCCGGTATATACACATCAGTGAGGTTAATGTCAAACATATGATTACGATGGGAATTATCATTCAAAGATCCTCCTTGCCCAAATTTCTAAATCAACAATACTCTCTTCCTTAATTTTGTCCTCTTTCTGTGTGGACATGTGGAACCAGTGAATATATATAACCCTGTTGTCGGGATCCAAATCCAATGCAAGGGTACCGGGGGTAAGGGTTATCATAACTGAGAGCATAGTAATTGCTACAGGATTTTCCAAACTATATGGAATAGCGACTATGCCAGGTTCCAGTACCGGGTTTGGTTGCAATACGTAGTAAGCAAGGCGAAAGCTTGCTTTGAAAACCTCTAAAAGAAAAAGGGGCAAGTACAAAAGACCGACAAACAAATTTGACAGGACATTTGAAGGAATATACCTGTTAATAGATTTGGCAAAAAAAATGTTGACGAAAATGGCAACAATAAGTCCCAGCAAAAAGCTAAAATAGCTTACAGCATCAACAAACAGAAACCAGGTTATCATTACAATAACAAGAGTTCCAAGTACCCTTCCAAACTGCATATATCTAGCTCCTTTGGGTTTTTATTTGTTTGCCAAATTATATTTTATATGAAAACAAAGGCCTTTACAATTATTTTGCTGTCTTTCACGTCAAAACCGGAGCATGGGTGAGGAGAAGCTATCAAAAAGCACGTAATTTAGATGAATTAAGAATAACCGTAATGAATGCTTATGGGAATTCATGATAACAAAAGTTCGCTAAACAATTTCCAAATTAAATCGAAATTTTACCATTTTTAAAGGAGTAGGAGGTTTACTGTCGAATTATTTAGAATGTATACTGTGCGGGAGGGTTATTCCATGATAAAGAAAACAGCAATAATTCCAGCGGTAACAATAATTCTATGCGTCTGTACAGCACTGCAGGTCTGGGCCGGTGCTCCGGAAACTGTCAGGGTAGGCTTAAGATATGATACCACGGCGCCGTCATCGGTGAGAATTGGATCGGAGGGCGGCATAGAATTCGGATATGATGCGGGTAGTGGTTATATGAGTCTTTATACCCATCACGGCACATCGCATCTTTATGTACGAAAGGACAGTTTTTTTGCTGACAAAAACGGACTGTTGATAGAGACTGGGCAGGGGGAAGCTGCTTCTTCGGGTACTGCCTACGGGCCTTATCATTCTCAAATTTGTGAAGTTTTACCGGACAGGCAGCAAGCTTTAAATCTCTTGCAGGATGCAGAGCAGCTGGGGGTGGAAGGATACCTGGTTTACGATAATGGCTGGAGAGTATGGACGGGAAGGTATACCAGCATACATGAAATGGAAAAAAGCAGCGGTGAATTGAAGGACATGCTTGGAGGAGCCTATGAAATTTATCCTGTTTATCCCTCGGCCGGACGTATGCAGGTGAACGACGGTACCGGAAGGGCTGTTTTTATGTATGAAGGCAGCGACGGATTCCTTATAAGCAGGTCTGTGGATGGGGATAATCTAGATATAGATGGTAAAAGGTTTAGGGGAAATATAGAGTATAGGCGGCATGGCGGAGGCAATATTACAATTGTGAACTCACTGCCCTTTCAGCATTATCTATACGGAGTGGTGCCACGGGAAATGAGCCCGGACTGGCATATGGAAGCGCTGAAAGCCCAGGCGGTGGCTGCCAGAAACTTTGCAGCGGTCAATTTGGGTAAGCACAGCACATATGGGTTTGATGTGTGTTCAGGGACCGACTGCCAGGTATATGGGGGATTTGACAGTGAGAGGCAGTCTACCAATGCGGCGGTGGATGAAACAGCCGGGCAAATGATATATTTCAATGGAATGCCTATTACTGCCTTTTTTCATGCCAGCAGCGGCGGGCACACAGAAAACGCGGAGAACGTTTGGAGCCTTTCACTGCCCTATATAAAAGCAGTGGACGACAGCTTTGACGCCGGTTCCCCCCATGACAGCTGGCAGAGGGTTTATACAAGCGAGCAGATTAGCTCAATACTGGCGCAGCATAATATCAATGTAGGCAGTGTCCAGGATATTTGGGTGGACAGCTATACCTCAGCGGGAAGGTCGCTGTCATTGACGATAAGCGGTTCCCGGGGCAATACCGTTTTGGAGAAGGAAAAGAGCAGGGCTGTTTTCGGGTATAATGATTTAAAAAGCACCCTGTTTACCGTGGAAACGGATGCCGACCTGTTTGTTGTGGGTGGAGTGGGACAGCCTGTACGAAAGATTGCAGCTGCGCAGGCAAAGGCGGTGGATTCTGCGGGTATAAAGTCTCTGGATGCAGGTCCAGATGCGCTGACGGTAAGCGACGGCAAAAATAATGCTGCGGTAAGCAAATATCCCTCCAGATTTATCTTCAGCGGAAAGGGCTGGGGACATGGTCTGGGTATGAGTCAGTGGGGAGCCAAGGGAATGGCGGAAGCAGGGTATAGCCACACGGAAATTTTACAATACTATTATCAGGGCTGTGTTGTACAGTAAAGGCAGGGATAAGAATATTGAAGGTAAAAGATTTCTATTATAACCTTCCTGAAGGATTGATTGCCCAAAAACCCCTGGACCAAAGGGATATGTCACGGCTTATGATAGTTGACAGAAATACCGGCGAGATTAAGCATGGGGTTTTCAGTGGTTTGACAGAGCACCTTGAGCCGGGGGATTGTCTTGTGTTAAATGACACAAGGGTTATCCCTGCGCGGCTTATAGGGCATAAACAAAACACAGGCGGCAAGATGGAGTTTGTTTTGCTGCGGAGAATTGAGCAGGACCTGTGGGAGGTTATGGTAAAGCCCGGCAGGCGTGCGAAGGTTGGCACCAGGATCAGCTTTGGCGAAGGCCGGCTGAAGGCGGAGGTGCTGGACAACACTCCTGCCGGCTGCAGAATAGTGCGCTTTGAGTACCAGGGCATTTTTGAAGAAGTATTGGACACCCTTGGCACAATGCCGCTGCCTCCCTATATTAAGGAAAAGTTGGAAGACCCGGAGAGGTACCAGACCGTTTATTCAAGGGAGGAAGGGTCTGCTGCGGCACCAACGGCGGGTCTTCATTTTACCGGGGATTTGTTGCAGGCTATAGAACAAAAAGGCGTGAAAACAGCCTATATTACGCTGCACGTTGGATTGGGGACCTTCCGGCCTGTAAAGACAAAAGAGGTTGAAAATCATAAAATGCATTCCGAGTACTATCGTATAGGCGACAAGGCATGCCAAGCCATCAATGGGGCCATCAATGGGGGAGGCAGAATTATTGCTGTGGGGACCACCAGCTGCCGGACATTGGAAACCGCAGCATCGGAAAACGGGGTGGCACCGGGGGATGGATGGACAGATATTTTTATATATCCCGGTTACAATTTCAAGATAATAGACGGAATTATCACGAATTTTCACCTGCCGGAATCAACTCTTATAATGCTTGTAAGCGCCTTTGCCGGCAGGGATAAAATCTTGGAAGCATACAGGGCAGCAGTTGAAGAAAAATACAGGTTTTTCAGCTTCGGAGACGCCATGTTCGTAAAGTGAAACTTCCATCGGAAGGTGTCTTATCCTGCCGATGGTTAGTAGAACAAACCCTGGTGTCTAGCGGCAGTTTGAGCGAAAGAGAAAATACGGCCGCTTACGTCGAGGGTAAAGTGAAACTTCCATCGGGAGGCGGGTTATCCTGCCGATGGTTAGTAGAACAAACCCTGGTGTCTAGCGGCAGTTTGAGCG
>CAZVBE010000029.1:0-22330 GCA_964625335.1 uncultured Clostridium sp.
AAGTGCAGTAATGCATTAAGCTGACCGGTACTAATAGACCGAGGTCTTGACCTTATAGGAAAGGGGACACACCGCTTTTAGCGGGTATTCCTTGCTGCGGAATGTCCCCGATTGATATTCTTTCGGGTCAGGGACACACCGCTTTTAGCAGGTATTCCTTGCTGCGGAATGTCCCCGATTGATAAGCTTTATAGAAATCGCTGTGCAGTTTTGAAGGTGCAATAATGTCCCCGATTGATATTCTTTTAAGTAAATATTCCCGGTGGCAATGGCGGAGGGGTAACACCGGTTCCCATTCCGAACACACAGGTAAAGTCCTCCAGCGCTGATGGTACTGAGGTGGTGACGCCTTGGGAGAGTAGGTCGCTGCCGGGTTTAACTATTAAAAGCAGATGGTGCATCCATCTGCTTTTTTTGTCTGCTTATAATCAAGTCTTTTAACAAATTATATAATTTAGGCGGTAATCAGAAAAACACAAAGGGAACACTAATAGACAGCAGGTGCTAATACGGGCAATCGGTATAATTATTATGCCATTTACGGAAGGAATTTATGGCGTTTTAAAGAAATTGATTATATACTATACAGTGTGGCTTCCTGTGACAACATGTATTATGGGAGGTATGGACGGATTACATAGAATAATACAAAGGAGGAAAGTGACAGGTGAAATATAAAAGCGATATAGAAATTGCACAGCAGGCAAAATTGAAACCGGCTTATAGAATAGCTGAGAAACTGGGCATTAAAGAGGAGCATATAGAAGCCTACGGTAAATACAAAGCAAAGGTTGACTACAATATCTTAAAGAAAAATGAGAATTCCAAAACAGGGAAACTGATATTGGTTACAGCCATAACCCCGACTCCTGCAGGAGAAGGTAAAACCACCACAACGGTAGGCCTTGGAGATGCTTTGAATTACCTTGGCAAAAAGGCTATGATTGCCCTCAGGGAACCGTCCCTGGGTCCGGTATTTGGAGTTAAAGGAGGGGCCGCCGGCGGCGGATACGCACAGGTGGTTCCGATGGAGGATATAAACCTGCATTTTACCGGAGATATTCATGCCATAGGAGCAGCAAACAATCTGTTGGCTGCAATGCTGGATAATCATATTCATCAGGGCAATGTATTAAATATAGATACCAGGAGGATAGTCTGGAGAAGAGCAGTAGATATGAACGACAGGCAGCTAAGGAGCATTGTCAACGGCCTTGGCGGCAAGGGAAACGGAGTGCCGCGTGAGGACGGATTCGACATAACGGTAGCCTCGGAGATAATGGCAATCATGTGTCTTTCTGAAGACGTAAGCGACCTGAAACAGAGGTTATCCAAGATAATAGTAGCCTATGACATAAACAACAAACCGGTTACGGCAGGGCAGCTTAATGCCCAGGGAGCTTTGACAGCCCTGTTAAAGGATGCACTAAAGCCCAATCTTGTACAAACGCTCGAAAACAACCCGGCCTTTGTCCACGGGGGTCCCTTTGCCAATATCGCCCACGGCTGCAACAGTATCATTGCTACAAAGATGGCATTAAAGCTCTGCGACTATGTGGTGACAGAGGCCGGTTTTGGCGCAGACCTTGGAGCCGAAAAATTCTTTGATATAAAATGCAGAAAAGCAGGTCTTGCACCTGATGCGGTGGTTATAGTTGCCACTGTGAGGGCTCTTAAGCACCATGGAGGAGTTTCCAAGGATAAACTTAAAGCAGAAAACCTTGACGCGCTGCAAAAAGGTGTTCCAAACCTGTTAAAGCACGTGGAGAATATAACACAGAAGTTCGGACTGCCGGCGGTGGTCGCAATAAACAGGTTTCCCGACGATACCGATAAGGAGCTTGAGCTTATCCGAAAGCAGTGCGCCGGTTATGGAGTGGATGTTGCGCTGTCCGAAGTATGGGGTAAAGGCGGAAAGGGCGGGCAGGAACTTGCCGCCAAAGTTCTTGAAATCATTGAACATGGTAAGAATGAGTTCCGGTTTGTTTACAGCGACAAAGACAGTATAATTGATAAAATCAGGAAAGTAGCTGTGGAGATATACGGCGCAAAGGATGTTGTGTTTACAGGCAAGGCACTTCAGGGTATAAAGCAGGCGGAAGAACTGGGTCTGACAGGGCTTCCTGTTTGTATGGCCAAAACGCAGTATTCCCTGTCCGACAACCCCAAACTAATTGCAAGGCCTGAAAATTTTGAAGTTTCGGTCAGGGACATAAGGATATCCGCCGGAGCAGGTTTTATAGTAGCTATTACAGGGGATATTATGACAATGCCGGGACTGCCTAAGATGCCCGCTGCGGAATCCATAGATGTTGATGATGACGGAAGGATTTCCGGGCTGTTTTAATCATGCAATGTCCTGCAAATTTAAAGGCCTGTAAGCTTTGATAAAAAAGGGGAGATATGTATGGCTGTTATACTGAAGGGTAAGGAAGTGGCCCAGGCAAAAAAGCCTGGGATAATGGAAAGGGTCCGCACCCTCAAAACCATGGATATATGTCCTGCTTTAAATATCGTTATGGTGGGCGACAGGGAGGATGCGCATGCCTATACAAAAGGAGCTTCGAAGGCTCTTTCGGCTTGCGGAATAGGCTGCCATGCGGCTAATTTCCCGGAAGACATTAAGCAGGATAAGCTGCTTAAAAGAATATCAGCTATGAATAATGATCCCTTAGTTCATGGTATCTTGGTTATGAGGCCCATACCCCGGTCTATAGAATGGAATGCAGTTGAGAGGGTTATATCCCCCGATAAGGACGTTGACTGCATAACAACGCATAATCTTTCCAGGATATTTAAGGGTGAGCAGGGTGGTTTCAATCCCTGTACGGCCCAGGCGGTTATCGAGGTGTTGGCTCATTACGGTGTCAGTGTTGAGGGAAAGAAAGTGGCTGTAATCGGCAGGAGCCTGGTGGTGGGCAAACCGGTTGCCATGCTGCTTTTGCAAAAAAATGCTACCGTTACAATATGTCATTCCAAAACCACACGCCTTGACAGGATAACATCTGCTGCCGATATAATAGTGGCCGCTGCAGGCATGCCGGGACTCATCGGAGCAGAACATGTTAAGAAGGGAAGTATTGTTCTTGATGTGGGCATTAACATGGTAGGCGGCAAACTGGTGGGAGATGTTGATTATGACAGGGCAGCTCAATATGCCGCGATGATTACACCGGTGCCGGGCGGTATTGGCTCTGTAACCACTTCGGTGCTTATGGAAAACATTCTTACCGCTGCTGAAAGACTGGCCGGCAAACCGGGATAAGATATTATTTTTGGTTTAAGTTATACGGGGCAGCTACTAAACAGGGCTGACTCTTAGTATAAAAATAAGGAGGAAACACTTATGTTTACAAAAGGAACATTTACAGGAGTTGCAGTGGTACTAATTGCATTTGCTTTGCTGTTTGGGTGTAGCGCGGACAATAAGCCGGAAGCACCACAGGAGCAGCAGGAAAGACTTGTGTTTAAACTCGGGCATGCGGTTAACGAGCAGCATCCGTACCATTTGGGTGCGGTGGAGTTTAAGGAGATAGTAGAGCAAAGAACCGGCGGAAGGGTAGAAGTAAAACTATATCCGAATAATCAGCTGGGCTCGGGCGAAAGGGATTTGATAGAAGGACTTCAGCTTGGTACCATAGACCTAGTTGTAACTTCCACCGGTCCCCTAAGCGGTTTTGAAAAGAAGTTTATGCTCTTTGATTTTCCTTTTTTGTTCAGGGACAAACAACACGCTTACAAGGTTCTCGACGGTGAAATCGGCCAATATGTGATGGGTCTTCTGGAAAACCAGGGAATAAAGGGACTGGCCTGGTATGAAAATGGCTTTAGACACTTTACAAACTCCAAAAGAGAAGTGCTTGTGCCGGAGGACGTAAAAGGAATTAGATTAAGGACAATGGAGAACAAGGTCCACTTGGGTATTTGGACAGCCCTTGATGCTATTCCCGCTCCCATGGCATGGGGAGAGGTGTTTACAGCCCTTCAGCAGGGCACTGTGCACGGACAGGAAAACCCTATACCAATCATATATACCCAAAAAATTTATGAAGTTCAGGAATACCTCACCCTCACCGGTCATGTATACTCTCCTGCCATATTGCTTATGAGCAGGAACCAATATGATAACCTTCCGGAGGAATACAAAGAAATTTTTGTTGAGGCGGCACAGGAATCGGGTGTCCTTGAAAGACAGCTGATAACCGATATGGAAAACGAGCAGATAGATTTGCTGGAGCAGGCGGGGATGAAGGTTTCCACCCCGGACAAGGCTGCTTTTTTACAAAAAACCATGCAGGTATACGAACAGTACAGTGACGAACTCGGCGAGGATACCGGACTGCTGGACCAAATCATTAATATGCAGTAGCAGGCAGGAAGGCCCCTTTTGCCTACGAAGCAAAGGTGCAGGCAAACCGGTCTGTCTTTCTGGTGCATTCAGGGGTTGGCAGTACTTGGTGCTAACCCCGATTAAATTATTCGTATAAACTTAGGAAGGGGTTATTGTATGGAATGGTTTGGAAAGGTTTTGGACAAGCTCAACCGGGCAGTCGAGCTAACGTCAGCGGGTATGCTTGCGGTTATGGTTATAGTTATATTCCTCCAGGTGATATTCAGGTCTGTGATAAAATCCGCCATACCCTGGTCGGAGGAATTGGCCAGGTATCTTATGGTGTGGATAACCTTCCTCGGAGCCAGTATAGCAGTGAAGAGGCAGGGTCATATAGGAGTGGCAGCCCTGATTAGGATTTTGTCTCCGTCAAACAAAAGGCGGGCCTGCCTTCTTGCAAATGCTTTATCCATGGTCTTCTTTGCTGCAATGATTGTTTTGGGTTACAGTATACTGGGGATTGTGCAGCCCCAGCTTTCCCCTGCAATCGAACTGTCGATGGCAGTGCCCTATTCGGCCATACTGGCCGGGGGTACACTTATGCTGCTGTATTCGTTATATGATTTCATAAAAGTATTTAGGGCTCAGGAGGGGAAATAGATGGTGGCAGCCCTTTTTATCAGTTTTTTTCTGTTTGTCATAATAAATGTGCCGGTAGCGATCGCCATCGCACTGTCTTCCATGGCTGCCATAGCAATAGAGGGCAGCATACCCTTTATAATAGTGGTGCAAAAAATGTTTACTTCGGTGGATTCCTTCCCGTTTATGGCTGTCCCGTTTTTCATACTGGCAGGCCTTCTGATGGAGCATGGAGGTATATCACGGCGTCTGGTGGATTATGCCAACTCCCTGGTGGGCGGAACCTACGGCGGCCTTGCACTGGTGGCCATCACAGCCAGCATGTTCTTTGGAGCAATATCCGGTTCGGCAGCCGCCACAGTGGCGGCGATAGGCACCATTTTGATACCTGCTATGATAGAAAAGGGTTATGAGAAAAGCTATGCCACTGCTGTACAGGCCTCGGCAGGCACCCTGGGTGTCATGATTCCGCCGAGTATTCCCCTTATAGTGTATGGAGTTTTATCGGAAGTGTCGGTTGGCGCGCTGTTTATCGGAGGTTTGCTGCCGGGCATAATTGTTGGCGCCAGTTTGATGCTGGTGGCGCGCCGGCTGGCAAAGAAAAAGGGCTATGGCACGAATGAAAAACCCGGATATAAAAAAAAGAGCGCTTCCTTTCAGGATGCCTTCTTTGCACTGCTTATGCCGGTGATAATCCTCGGAGGTATATACGGGGGCTATTTCACCCCTACCGAGGCGGCTGTCATAGCGGTTGTATACGGGTTTATTGTTGGTTTTTTCATATATAAAGAGCTGAAAATTAATAGCCTGGGAAATATACTGGTAAGCGCTGTGGTAAGCACCGCGGTTATAATGTTTATTATTGCCACCGCATCGGTATTTGGATGGATTCTGGCTTCCGAGCAGGTACCCCGGCTGATTGCCGAGTTGATACTCTCTTTGACCGAAAACCCTATTATAATTCTGGCCCTTATAAATGTGTTGCTGTTACTGCTTGGCACTTTTTTGGAGACCACCGCAGCTATAATAATTATGGCGCCGGTATTTGTGCCGGTGGTTACGCAGATTGGAATAGACCCGCTTCATTTTGGTATTGTCATGGTGGTAAATCTGGCAGTGGGAATGGTTACCCCGCCCCTTGGAGTGTGTCTGTTTGTTGGATGCAGTATAGCGGACGTTTCGCTGGAGGATATAACAAGGGCTATCCTGCCCTTCATTATTATAATGATTATCGATATTGCAGTAATAACGTATATTCCGGCTGTTTCCACGCTGCTGCCCAGGCTAACGGGAATGTAGGATAAATATCTGTTGTTTTATGATATAATATTTGTTGGGGTATGGCTGACCACTGTCCGGGCAGCACCCAGCGCAGATAACGATGCATAAAAGCAAACGGCGTCCCTGTGCTTCTTAAAAAAATGGCGGAAGGAAGAGGAGTATGGGCGAAATAATAAGGGAAAGAAACTGCCAGCAGAAGAATTCCGGCGGAAAGATTTTTCTTTTTATTATTGGCGTGGTGGTTTTTATAAACACAGCCGTTGTTATTATTAACAAATTTACGCCCTTAGCGGCGGGGATGGCGAGCATTATACTTGTATTGTCGGTGATGGGCATTGCCTATAGGATTATGACCGGCAAGATTTCAGAGTATTATTATACTCTTACCGATAAAGCCCTGTTATTTCACAGGGCCATGGGAATAAGGGAAATAAAACTTATGAAAATCCCCTATGATAGGATATTGGATATAAAGCCGGACGCGGATTATGACGGAAATATAAAAATGTACTATTTTTTGTGCAATAAAAAGGACCACCGGAGAAGGGTGCTGGTCTTTAATCAGGGGCAAAAGGCCGAAGGCATAGTCTTTTGTCCCAGCCGGGAGTTCATAGATGCGCTGAAAGAGAGAACAAAAAAAGCATAGCGGGTTTAATATTTTCCTTTGCGGGTTTTGTTGGTTAATAATTCCAGGTTGATCTGTCTTTTTATAGACCGCACCTTTTCCTTAGAGAGACCGGTGTCCTGGGCCAACTCGGTGTCGGTTTTGAATTTGCTGTAAAGCCTTATATAATCTTTTAAACTGTTCATAGGATACCTCCCATTCTATAGTTTTGACGATGAAGATTACAAATATCCGTTTTTGGAGACGGGTGGCATGGAAATCTGTGGAATAAGAGGTTTGCCTGACAAACTGTTTGAGGAGTCAGCCGCATGAAGGACAGGAAACCATTGGTGGAAAAATTAAAAAGCCATATTAGTGAGAACCCGGTAAGTTTCCACGTACCCGGTCATAAAGGTAATCCGACACTTATGGATGCCGGAACAAATCTTTGGGATACAGTATTAGGGTATGATATTACGGAACTGCACAATACGGATAATCTTCACCTGGCAGCCGGTGTAATAAAGGAAGCCCAGGACCTTGTGGCAGGCGTATATGGTGTGGAGCAAACATATTTTCTGGTCAACGGCAGTACGGCAGGGGTTCTGGCATCACTGCTTGCGGTCACCCGGCCGGGAGATACCGTGATGGTTGACAGGCACTGTCATTCTTCGGTTTTAAATGGTCTTATGCTGGGAAGAGTAAAGCCAATCTTTGTTGGCAGACCAATAGACAGTCATACCGGAATACCAATGTCTGTTGATGCTCAGGCGATAAACAGGGCCTTTGTGAAAAATAATAACATAAAGGCCGTAATAGTAACCAGCCCCAGCTATTATGGCATTTGTTCGGACCTGATGGCGATAGCCGAGACTGCAGGGAATAACGGCGCTGTCCTTGTCGTGGATGAGGCCCATGGTGCCCATCTGAAGTTCTGGGACGGCTTACCGGTAAGTGCGGTGGATTGCGGAGCAGATATTGTTGTGCAGAGCGCCCATAAAACTTTGCCTGCATTAACCCAGGGGGCATGGCTTCATGTGACAGGTAAAAGGGTTGACAAAGGCAGACTGGAGAGGATGCTGGGCATTATTCAGACCACCAGCCCTTCATATCCCATTATGGCGTCCCTGGATACTGCCAGATATATAATGGCAACGTCGGGTGACATCAGATTGAAGGAAATTTGGGAATATACCTTCAAAACAAGGATGCGTATCAACGGCCTTGACAACGGCCTGTTTTGTCCTGACAGGGAATACTTCAGGGAAAGGGACTGTTACGACTACGATGAAACAAAGCTTATAATAAACTGTACTAAGGCGGGGATTGGCGGGTATCAACTGGATTTGGCACTCAGAAAGGAAAGCATATACGGGGAATTATATGATTTGGCAAACTGGCTGGGAGTAGTGACTGTGGCCAGCAGGGCCGAAGACCTGGACCGGCTGGTAAAGGGCTGCAGAAAAGTCAAAAAACAACCGGCTGGCAAAGAGATAATACTGCCCTCTTTTGATATTCCGGATATCTGTTGTGGGATAGAACCCTGGAAGGTTTTGGAGAGGGAATGGGCAAGCATAGAGTTGGACGCGGCTTCCGGCATGATATCCGCAACCGGCATTGTTCCCTATCCGCCAGGAATACCGCTGGTGTATCCCGGAGAAAGATTTAATGCACTGTCAATAGAACACATAAAGAAATGTAAGGCCCTATGCATAAGTATAAAGGGAGTATGCGACGGACAGGTGGAGGTCATAAAGTCAAATTAACGCTGTATTAATGAGGTGTGGTAAGCCATGAAGGGAAAACTTATTACTATAGAATCCGGTTCGGATGCAAGCGGTAAGGCTACCCAAACCGCAATGCTTTATGAAAGGCTGCGTAAAGAAGGGAAAAACATAAAAAAAATAGAATTTCCCAACTATGAGAGCGATTCATCCATATTTGTAAGAATGTATCTTAACGGGAAATTTGGACAAGACCCGCAAAGCGTTGACCCCTACATTGTAAGTCCTATGTTTACATTGGACAGGTACTGCAGTTATCTGGACCTGTGGGGGGACTTTTACAATACCGGCGGCTTGGTGATTGCCGACAGATACGCAACCTCAAATATGGTTCATCAGGGGTCAAAGATAGCCAACCCCGATGATAAGGACAGGTTTCTTGACTGGCTCTGGGAGTTGGAGTATGGGATATACGCCCTTCCTATTCCTGATCTGGTTATATTCCTCGATGTTCCTCCTGAAATAAGCCAGCGGCTTATGCAGCGCAGGGCAAACAAATTCACCGGGGGAGCAAAGAAGGATATCCATGAAAGCAATTATGAATACCTGGAAAAAACCTATCTGAATGCTCTTTATATTGCGGAGAAATACGGATGGCAAAGGATTAGATGTTTGGATGATAATAATAATGAGCTTTTGCCTGCCGATATAATACACGAAAGGGTATACCAAATAGTTTCTGCATTAATCGAATGACACTTTTTTTCAGGTTTTGCATTGCTTTTAGAATAATCCCAAAGAAAACAATCTGGCAGTTATTCGCGTGCACGGGTAAGAATACTATACCGGAGGGGATAATATGAGGATCAGGGATGTTACCACCGGTTCCACCCAATCCTTAACCGGAAAGTCTGCAGACGAAAAAAAACATACCGGCAAAGCAGAGCAAAACAGATTTGGAGAAAGCCTGAACAAGGCCCGGTCGGACAGGCTCGAGGAAAGACTTGCCCTGCTTTTGACGGATATTGAGGAGCAGGGGAAAAAAATGGCCAATTCCCTGAATTTAAAGGAGCTTATGATATATAAAAACAGGGTTAAAAGCTATATGGAAGAAGCCCTGGGAAGCATGTATAAGTTTACTAAAAACTCTGCCGCCGATAAAAGAGGACGGCACAGGCTATATTCTCTGGTAAAAAGAATAAACCACGAGCTTGAGGAATTGACAAACGAGATGATGAGCGGGCAGAGGGACAGGCTGAAAATACTGGAGAGAGCGGATAGTATAAGGGGCTTGCTTATAGACCTTTATACCTGATTGGAGGCATTGAGTTGAACATATATGATTTCATTACCAAAGCCATACAGTCTGATAAAACTTCCCATGCCTATATAATAAACGGGGAGGAAAATAAGGCGAAAAGCCTCATGGATTATATGGCTAAGGGTGTCAACTGTCTGTCGGGGGCCGGAAAGCCCTGCCAAACATGCAGCTCCTGCAGAAAAATCAGCGACCACAACCATCCGGATGTTTCGGTGATTGCAGCCGAAGGGGCGAGTATTGGCATTGACCCTATAAGACAATTACAGAAAATGATATATATAAAACCCTACGAAGGAAGAAAAAGGGTTAATACGATATGCCAGGGGGACAAAATGACGGTACAGGCACAAAACTGCCTGCTGAAGGTTTTGGAGGAGCCTCCGGGAACCGGTATAATACTAATAAGTTCCGCCAATTTAAGCAACCTCCTGCCAACGGTAGTCTCCCGGTGCCAAATCTTAAAATTAAATGCCGGGGGCCGGATTCCCGACCATGGGCTTTACCGGGAAATGACGATTTGTTTAATGGAAGAGGGTTTTATCCAGGCCTCTGTAGCGATGGAAGCATTTTTAAAGGATAACGGCAAATCGGCGGAGGATTTTTTCGATTTATTACTGATGCAGTTAAGGGATATTCTGGTGTTAAAGGTTGCCCAAAACAAACATTTGCTGTATATTAAAGACAATGAGGAATTTGCATTGAAGGCAGCTTCCAGATTTACTTTGGCCAAGGTTGACAGATTGATTAATGCTGTAGCCCGGGCAAGGGAGGCCTTAAAGCATAATGCTAATGTGCAGTTAGCAATGGAAGTTCTACTGCTGGAAATACAGGAGGTATAAATATGCTGACAGTTGTTGGAGTACGGTTTAAGCGGGCGGGCAAGGTATACTATTTCGATCCCGGGGATTTGGAAGTTGAGACGGGACAAAAGGTTATTGTAGAAACGGTAAGGGGCATCGAACTGGGAGATATTGCGGTGGGTCCCAAGCAGGTAAAGGAAGAGGATATAGTTGCTCCGCTCAAGCAGGTGATAAGGGTGGCAACGGATGAGGATACAGCAACTGAAAGAGAAAACAGGGAAAAGGAAAAGGAAGCCTTTGGAATATGCCTGAACGAGATTAGCAAACACGATCTGGAAATGAAGCTGGTAGATGTGGAATATACCTTTGATACCAACAAGATAATATTCTATTTTACTGCGGATGGTCGGGTTGATTTCAGGGATCTGGTGAAGGACCTGGCCTCAATATTTAAAACAAGGATAGAACTTAGACAGATAGGGGTTAGGGATGAGGCCAAGATGCTGGGAGGGCTGGGGCCCTGCGGCAGATCCCTGTGCTGCGCAACCTTTCTGGGGGATTTCGAACCTGTGTCGATAAAGATGGCAAAGGAACAGAATTTGTCACTAAATCCAACAAAGATATCCGGAATATGTGGACGGCTTATGTGCTGCCTCAAGTACGAAGAGGAAGTCTATGAAGCCATCAAGAAGGATGTTCCACCCATAGGCACAAAGGTATCAACTCCCTCCGGAGAGGGAATAGTATTAGACATTAATCTGCTGAAACAGATGGTTAAGGTCAAGCTGGCAAATGAGGAAGAGACTGATATTAAGGAGTACAGGCTGTCGGAGGTAAGGCCTGTTTGCAACGAGGTGTAGATATTTTTTACCAAGGCAAATTTTGCTTTGAAAAAGTAAGTTTCAATGTTACAATATTAGAGGAACTGCTTGGTGGTATTATTAATTGATACGTCCCAAGACAATGAACTGGAGGTGAACATAATGGCATATGTAATTACTGATGATTGCATTAGCTGCGGTGCATGTGAGCCCGAATGTCCTGAAGGAGTTATAAGCGAGGGCGAGGATAAGTATGTTATAGACCCGGAGGGGTGCATTGAGTGCGGCGCGTGTGCTGACGTTTGTCCGGTAGACGCTCCCAAACCTGAATCTGAAGTTTAAAGAAAAAGACCCTGATTAAAGGGTCTTTTAACATATTGCCGGGAAGGCTGCATCTAATCCGTATACCCTGCACACTATAAAGGGGACAGGAATATTTTGCAGTTTACATAGAATATCGGGCAATTAATACTTAATCCGGAGGTAAGCAGATGAAAAAATGGATTATGGTTATAGCGGCGGCAGTGCTGTTAATATTGCTTGTATGGGTGCTGATACCGGAAAACCTAGCACCCCCCGGCAATACGCCGGAGGACAACAGCCTTAACCAGCCCGGAGTGGATGGCAACAATAATAACGGGGATAATGCCACCGAAGAAAATACGCAGCAAGACCCTGACCGGGGGAAGAACGACTATGGCGTATACCCGGGAGACACAGCCTATAATTTTCAACTTATCGACCTTGAAGGGAATTATGTGAATCTGTCGGATTACCGGGGCAAAGTCGTTGTGCTGAACTTCTGGCAAACCGCTTGCAGTTGGTGTGAGGAGGAACTGCCCCTTTTGGATGAATTGTACAAGACTTACAAGGACGGAGATGTTATGGTTCTTGCAATAAATATTGGAGAAACCAAAGAGAAGATTGCACAGGTGGTTGTGGATAAAGGGTTTACCTTCCCTGTGCTTTTGGACCGGGAGGCGGAAATTGCCAAGAAATATTTAATCTCCAGTACCCCCACCAATTATATAATTACCCGCCAGGGGATTATAAGCGATATGCATATTGGATATTTGGAATACAATCAGATGGAGCAGTATGTGGAAGCAGCGTTTAGGGAATGACAGCAAAAACCGATGAACAGGTGGAATTTATCATGGATGGTTTTATTAAAGAAGGGGAAAGGATAGACGACCTCAATATAGACGGTCTTAAAATAATACAAAACCCCGGCAAGTTCTGTTTTGGTTTAGACGCGGTCATGCTGGCCAGCTTTGCCACAGTGAAAAAGGAAGACTTTGTCGTTGATTTCGGTACCGGGACAGGCATCATTCCGATAATCCTATGCGGGAAAACCCAGGCATCAAAGATAATCGGAATAGAGGTACAAAAAGATATGGTGGATATGGCTAAAAGGAGCGTCAGGATGAACAACCTGGAGGGACGGGTGAGTATTCTGGAAGGCGACATAAAAAAAGCCGCGTCAATTATACCGGAGGGCATAGCAGACCTGGTGGTTTCCAATCCGCCCTATATAAATGATGGTCATGGCCTCAAAAATCCGGATAACAGCAAGGCAATAGCCAGGCATGAGATATTGTGCACCCTGGAGGATGTTGTAAAATCGGCGGGAAAGGTACTGCGAAACGGGGGCAAGTTGGCCATGATACACAGGAGCAGCCGTATGGTGGATGTATTAACATGTATGAGGGATATGGGAATAGAGCCCAAGAGGATAAGAATGATCCATTCTGATGCTGACAGGGAATCCAACCTTTTTTTAGTGGAAGGCATGAAGGAGAGCGGGAGGTTTCTCAAGGTATTAAAACCCCTGGTTATATACAGTGGCGGGGATTACACCCAGGAGATACACAGTATATATTACAAAGGAGAAAGGATGTAAGGTTTATGAAGGGGGAAGGGATACTGTATATATGTCCTACGCCGATAGGGAATTTGGAGGATATCACCTTAAGAACGCTGCGGGTGTTGGGGGAAGCGGACCTGATTGCGGCGGAGGATACAAGGAGAACCATAAAACTGCTCAACCATTACGATATTAGGACCCCCCTGACCAGCTATCATGAGCATAACAAAAGAAAAAAAGAGGATTACCTGTTAAAGCTGTTGGAAGAAGGAAAAAAGATTGCGCTGGTGTCGGATGCCGGCACCCCCGGAATTTCTGATCCGGGATTCGAGCTTATAAAGGCCTGTATTGAGGCGGGGGGAGAGGTGGTATCTCTCCCGGGGGCAACGGCAATAATAACCGCGTTGGTTGCATCAGGGCTTGCTGCCGATCGGTTTTTCTTTCAGGGATTCCTGCCAAAAAACCCGGGGCAAAGGAAAAGAAGCCTTGAGGAGCTTGAGGATCAGCCGGGTACCATAGTTTTATACGTACCCCCCCATGGTCTGGCAAATATCCTGAAGGACTGTATGAAAATACTGGGAAATAGAAAGGCAGTATTAGCCAGGGAACTCACCAAAAAATACGAGGAATTTATAAGGGGCAATTTGGAGGAGCTTGTCAATTGGGCCATTAACAATGAGGTTAGAGGTGAGTATGTGCTTATGCTGCAGGGGGCAGCCGGTTCCAGGAAGGAAAGGGATAAGCCCTGGCAGCAGATGAGCATAAGGGAGCATTTGTTATGGAACATGGAAAAGGGGCTTATGAAAAAAGAGGCCATAGCATTAACTGCGCAGGAAAGGAACATACCGAAAAAGTTAGTGTATGCGGAAAGCATTGAAAAAAAATAGCCGCATGGCGGCTATTTTTTATACGATTGCTATTTTGAATTCTTAAGTTCAAGTGCACAATCCGGGCAGATATTCTTTCCCTTGTAGTTAACTACATTCCTTGCGTTGCCGCAGAAAATGCAGGCCGGCTCATATTTCTTCAGAATTATATGCTCCCCGTCCACATATATTTCCAAAGCATCCTTTTCGGCTATATTAAGAGTTCTTCTGAGCTCTATAGGTATAACCACCCTGCCAAGTTCATCCACTTTCCTCACAATGCCTGTCGATTTCATCATTTTCGCCCCTTTCATAATCCGGATATATTTCGACATTATTTTTAATTAAAGCATACCAGAACTACCAATTAAAGTCAATGCATAATTATATAAAACTGTTATTTTTATATAATTATGCATTTCTGTCTCATATATACCGAGGGCAAAGGCGTACTGCACGGGCAACAATCCTTTTATTATTGCTGTAGGTGTCAGCCCGGGGGTATAATATACACAAGGAGCTACAAAGTCTATCGGAGGGGGATTAAAATGGAAAGATATACAAGACAATTGCTGGTTAAAGGTATTGGAACAGCCGGCCAGACACGTCTGCAACAGTCCAGGGTTTTGCTGGTGGGCTGCGGCGGTCTCGGGACAAATATTGCGAATATACTGGTAAGGGCGGGGGTAGGGTTTATAAGGATTATCGACAAGGACATTGTGGAGATCAGCAATCTTCAAAGACAGAGTCTTTACAATGAGGAGGATGTCAGGGAAAGCCTGCCAAAGGCAGTAGCTGCATACAGGACGCTAAAGTCTGTTAATTCCGGTATTGAGGTTGATGTGGTGGCGGAGGAATTGAACGCCGGAAATATAGATAAGTATATTGATAATATAGATATTGTAATGGATGGAACCGACAATTTTGAAACCAGGTTTCTGTTGAACCAGATTTGTGTAAAAAACAAAATACCCTGGATTCATGGGGGAGTGGTAGCAACCAGCGGTGTTGTAAAGAGTTTCCTTCCCGGTGAAGGCCCCTGTCTTGAGTGCATATATCCACAACTCCCGGATTCTAAAAGGCTGCCTACTACAAAAACGGCGGGTATATTAGGTACTCTGACATCGATGATTGGGGCGGTACAGTCCAATGAGGCGCTCAAGTACCTGACGGGGAATCAAAACAGAATAATGAAGGGAATGCTGTACATAGATCTTTGGAACAATACCTATGAAGAGATAAAAATAACCAAACGGACCGATTGCGAATGTTGCGGAAAGGGCAATTACTCAAGGCTTCAAAATCCGTAAAGCTGCCGTACGCAAGTCATTGTCCGTTGATTTGGGGGAGGGGATAATTTGTTGAAGGCGCAAAGGCTTAAAAAAGGTGAGCAGATAGGGCTTGTATGCCCGGCAGGCCGGGTTAGGGAAGAACAGCTATACCAAAGCATTTCCGGCCTTGAAACCATGGGACTTAGGGTTAAGCTTGGGAGTCATGTAACCGACAAGCGGGGCTATCTCGCCGGCAGTGACAAAAGCAGAGCGGAGGATATTAACAGAATGTTTGGAGACCCGGATATAAGGGGAATTTTTTGTGTCAGGGGAGGTTTTGGTGCCACAAGGATTTTGGATATGCTGGACTTTAAAGTCATTGCTGGCAATCCGAAGGTATTTGTCGGTTATAGTGATATCACCGCGCTGCATTTAGCTCTGGAGCAAAAAGCAGGGCTTATCAGCTTTCACGGGCCCATGGCGGCTGAAATGACGGAAGCATTTCCCAGGTACAACCGCAGCTATCTTGATAAGGCTCTTTTTTGTGCCGGGCCTATGGGAGAGGTGCTAAATCCTGATGGGACAGAACCTCCGGTTACCATGTTCCCCGGAAGGGCAGAGGGACCCATTAGGGGAGGAAATTTATCCCTCATATGTGCTACAATGGGTACCCGCTATGAAATAGATACAAGGGGCTGTATATTTTTCCTTGAGGAGACAGGTGAACCGCCCTATAAGATTGACAGGATGCTTACCCACCTTTGGTTGGCGGGAAAATTTGAAGATGCTAGCGCTCTTGTGTTTGGACAATGGACCGACTGTACCGATAAAAAATATCCCGACCGTAATGTCAACCATCTGTTAACCGAAATAGCAGCCCGTGAAAAGAAACCATGCCTTTCGAATTTAATGATAGGCCACGATAAATATAACATTACAATTCCGTTAAACTGCATGGGTCTGGTGGAGGGGGGCAAACTGTATATAACCGAAGGCGGCGTCCTGTAGGGTAATTCATCGGATGAACCCCGCCGGTTAATAAATAAGAATTACTTTGTGTAATATCAATAATACCTTTTGGCCCAGTCACATATAATTTATAAGACGGATGCCGATAAACGGCAGCAGGAAAGGAAGAAACCTTATGATGAACAAAGTGTGGCTGGCCTTAATAGTTTCCGGCGTTATCATAGCGGCTTTTGGCGGCAGAATGGGCGAGGTCTCAACTGGCATAATGGGCAGTGCTTCGTCTGCTGTGGAATTGTTCATAGGCCTTATAGGGGTAATGGCTCTGTGGACCGGAGTGATGCGGGTAGCGGAAAAATCAGGGCTTGTTTGTGCCTTATCCAATGCCATAAGACCGGTATTGAAACTGGTATTCCCCGATATACCCGAAAAACATCCTGCTATGGGAGCTGTGGTTATGAACATGGCCGCCAATATGTTTGGTCTTGGGAATGCAGCTACGCCTTTGGGTATAAATGCCATGAAGGAGCTTCAAAAACTAAACCCGCGTCCTACCAAGGCCACAAACGCAATGTGCACATTTCTTGTGCTTAACACGTCCTCGGTACAGCTAATTCCTGCCACCGTTATTGGCCTTCGGGCTGCCACAGGCTCTGCAAATCCAACAGAGATAGTGGGAACGGCTCTTATAGCAACAACCATATCAACCTTTACAGGTATATTATCCGTGAAAATATTGCAGAGGCTGTATTAGTGCAATGAATATGCAAAGTATTGTTGGAGCAATGTCTGCCCTTGCCGTTCCCCTTTTAGTTGCGTTGGTACTTACCTACGGTTATGTCAAAGGTGTTAAGATATATGAGGTGTTCATTGAGGGTGCTGCCGAAGGGATAAAGACTTCGATAAAAATACTACCCTATCTGGTAGCTATACTTATGGCGATAGGAATATTTCGGAGTTCCGGAGCGATGGATCTCCTGGTTTTTTTGTTTAGCATTCCGGCAAAGCTTATCGGTATCCCCTCCGAAGTAATGCCCCTTGTTTTTATACGTCCCCTTTCGGGCAGCGGTGCCCTGGGAGTCCTCTATGAGATACTTTCCACCTATGGTCCCGACTCCTTTGCCGGCAGGGCCGCCAGTACTATGATGGGTTCTACCGAGACTATATTCTATACAATGGCCGTATACTTTGGAGCAGTTGGTATAAAGGATACCCGTCACGTTCTTGCCTCAGCTCTGCTGGCCGATCTGGCCGGCGTAATAGCGTCGGTAACCATTTGCAGCCTGATTTTCAGATAACCATTGACAAAAGGGAAAATCTTCTGTATATTCTATGGAAAGGGATGTTCCGGATATCCTGAGAAAAGAAAAGGCTATGAAGGGAAGAGTAAGGATATAACCGATGCTGCAGAGAACCGGCAATGGTGGGAACCGGTGCAAAAGTGTATCCCCAAGATGGCCCCTGAGCCTTGTTGCTGAAGGGTTAAGTAGGCGGCAACGGCAGCCCCCGTTAAAAGGGCAGGCAATCATCTGGTTGCCGGGAGAGGCTGTCGGTAAAACGACAGCAAAATAGGGTGGTAACGCGACCATTAATCGCCCCTGTCGGAGACGGTGGGGGCGTTTTGTTGTTGCAGCTTAAGTTTGGTTCTGCCAAATACCGGGGATATACTTGCGGTACTATTGTGCATAATAATTCCGTGGGATGCTTTTACAACAGGATACGACAGGGAGCGGTGTGTTTCCCATACCTTAAAGAAGGAGGAGAGAAAATGGAGAAAAAAACCTATTATATCACTACGCCCATCTATTACCCCAGTGACAAACTGCATATAGGCCATTCCTATACAACGGTGGCTGCCGATGCTATGGCCAGATTTAAAAGGCTTACCGGATACGACACGTTCTTTCTTACCGGTACCGATGAGCACGGGCAGAAGATTCAGAGAGTGGCAGAAGCCAGCGGGGTTTCACCGCAGGAGTATGTGGATAAGATAGTGGAAGGCATCGTCAATCTGTGGAAGGTACTCAACATTTCCAATGACGACTTTATAAGAACAACAGAGCCTCGCCACATAAAAGCCGTTCAGAAGATATTCAGAAGACTGTACGACAAGGGCGACGTATACAAGAGCTACTATGAAGGATGGTACTGTACTCCCTGTGAGGCTTTCTGGACGGAACACCAGCTTGCGGACGGCAAGTGTCCGGACTGTGGCAGGGAAGTGGAACTTACCAGGGAGGAAGCGTATTTTTTCCGCCTTTCGGCATATCAGGATAAGCTTATAAAATTCATAGAAGAACGGGATTTTATTCAACCTGAATCAAGGAAGAATGAAATGATTAACAATTTTCTAAAGCCCGGTCTGGAGGATTTATGCGTTTCCAGGACTTCCTTCGACTGGGGAATACCGGTGGACTTTGATGAGGGTCATGTGGTGTATGTTTGGGTGGATGCTCTGTCCAACTATATCACCGCCCTGGGATACCTATCGGAGGACCAAAGGGAGTTTGACAGGTACTGGCCTGCGGATGTACACCTGGTGGGTAAGGAAATAGTCCGGTTCCACACCATAATATGGCCTGCAATGCTTATGGCTTTGGGCGAGGAACTTCCCAAAAAGGTATTTGGCCATGGCTGGCTTATACTTGAAGGGGGCAAAATGTCCAAATCCAAAGGCAATGTGATTGACCCGGTTGTATTGGTGGACAGGTACGGGGTGGACGCCATAAGGTATTTTCTGCTGAGGGAGGTACCCTTCGGAGCAGATGGAGTATTTTCCAACGAGGCTTTGGAGGGCAGGATAAATGCAGACCTGGCCAATGACTTGGGCAACCTGTTACACAGGACGGTTACCATGGTGGAGAAGTATTTTGGCGGTATTATACCAAAGCCTGCCGATGAAGAGGACCCGGATTCCGAGCTTAAGAGCCTGGCTGTTTCAATACCAGCAAAGGTTGAAGAATATATGGATAATCTGCAGTTTAGCAATGCCCTGGCAGAAGTTTGGAAACTGATAGGCAGGGCAAATAAGTATATTGACCAGACCATGCCATGGATTCTGGCAAGGGATGAGGGCAAAAAGGACAGACTGGCCACCGTGATATATAACCTTGCGGATTGTATAAGGATAATTTCTGTTCTTATAAGCCCCTTCATGCCAAATACCCCGGCTTTGATATGGACCCAGCTGGGGATGGATCACGGACAGGGAACCGGATGGGAAGATACTAAACATTTTGGAAAGCTGCCCTCCGGAATTAAGGTAAGGAAGGGAGAAATAATTTTCCCGAGAATAGAGAAAGACGGCCCGCAGGAGGCCCAAAACAAAATTGAACAGGAGGAGAATAAATTGGAAGAAAATCTAATATCTATTGACGATTTTGCAAAGGTAGACCTTATGGTTGCCAGAGTATTGGAATGTGAAAAGGTGGAAAAATCGAATAAGCTTCTTAAGCTTAAGCTTGATATGGGGGGAGAGACAAGACAGGTAGTATCCGGGATTTCCAACTTTTATAGTCCCGAGGAACTGGTGGGGAAACAGGTTGTAGTTGTTGCCAACTTAAAGCCGGCCAAGTTGATGGGGATAGAATCCCAGGGAATGATTCTTGCGGCGTCCACTCCGGGCGACGAGGAACTGGCTGTGGTAACCCTGGAGAAGGAAATACCGAACGGTTCAAAAATAACCTAGGGGGTGGAGCTTGTGCTTATTGATACCCACGCCCATCTGGACGATAAAAAATTCGATGGCGACAGGGAACAGATAATAAACAAATGCGTGGAGGAAGGTGTGATTTGCATAATCAATGCCGGTTCCAATCTTTCTTCCAGTATAAAATCAATTGCCCTGGCCGAAGAGCACTCCATTATTTTTGCAGCGGTGGGGATACATCCCCATGATGCAAAAACGGCTGACAATTATACCGTTAAACTGTTGAGGTCCCTTGCGGGCAGGAAAAAGGTTGTGGCTATAGGGGAAATAGGACTGGACTATCATTATGATTTTTCACCCAGGGAGCGTCAGAAACAGGTTTTCAGGGAGCAGATATGTCTTGCGAAAAAATTAAGGCTTCCGGTGATTATACATGACAGGGAATCCCGCGGTGATATGCTTCAAATACTAAAGGAAGAAAAAGCCTGGGAAGTAGGCGGGGTAATGCATTGCTTTTCAGGCAGCAGGGAAACGGCAAAGAAATGTATGGATATGAATTTCTTTATATCCTTTGCAGGGCCGGTAACCTTTGACAATGCAAGAAAGACCAGGGAGGTTGCAGCCTATGTTCCCGTGGACAGGCTGCTTATTGAGACTGACTGCCCATACCTTGCCCCCGTCCCCCACAGGGGTAAAAGGAACTACCCGGGCAACGTCAGGCATATAGCAGACGAAATAAGCAGGATTAAGAAGCTAAAGGGTGACAGCCTGCTTGAATTTGTCCTTGATAATACCAGAAGGCTGTTTAATATTGATGTCTAAATGTGCTATAATATCCTTTAGTTGTCCGGCAAACAAATATATCGTTGTTTGTATATCACAGGAGGGAAGTAAACAACTGTATTTACAGCCACTTCCCGGATGGAGGAATGAATAGTGTATACCTACGAATTGAAGGAGAACCTATACATAAATTTAACCAATAAATGTACCAATAAATGCAGTTTCTGTATAAAGGATATCAGCGACGGTATAGGTGGTAATACCCTATGGTTGGAAAAAGAGCCGGAAACCCAGGAGATAATAGAAGCAGTGGGTAACCCCGAAGGATATAAAGAAATAGTGTTTTGCGGCTTTGGAGAGCCCCTCATGAGGCTTGAGCAGGTTTTGGAGATAAGCAGATATATTAAAAAGAACTACAGGGTGAAAATCCGTTTAAATACAAATGGTCAGGCAAACCTGATGTATGGTAAGGATATTATTCCTCTGCTGGAGGGACTTATCGATTCGGTGTCGGTGAGTCTTAACGCTAAGAATGCTGAGGATTATCAGAAACTGTGCGATTCGGAGTATGGAGAGGAAGCCTATTATGCGGTTTTGGACTTTATAAAGGAATGTAAAGAATATATTCCCGAAGTGATAATTACAGTGGTTGATATTATGTCCCCGGAAGAAATCCGGCAATGTTCGGCTATTGCTGAGGAATTGGGTGTGCAGTTCAGGGTAAGGCACCTTATTAAATAATATATTCCAGTAACTACCTCCCGCTTCAAACATATAATGATAGTGAAATAAAGGTGATTGGGGGGAATTGTTAATTGGATAATATGTGGAAGCACATGGCTGGTTCGCCTTATTCCGCTATGAATAACGGAGGTATGAATGGGCCTATGCCGGGAGACATACCCGGATATGGTCAATGGCCAGATTTTGGTGGAGGACCCGGTTATGGGCCTGATTTTGGTGCCGGACCCGGCTTCGGACCTGGACCTGGACCCGGCTTCGGACCTGGACCTGGACCTGGCTTTGGACCTGGCCCTGGCCCGGGGTATGGACCCTGTCCATGGGATGGATATGGACCCTGGACACCGCCTGGTCCGGAGATGGATTGCTGTGCCGTACTGCGTTGTATACACCAGTGTATGCAACATTACATGAATCATATGCCGCATAAAGGGCCGATGGAGGATTACGGCATGGGTTATGGACCGGCAGCCGGCTATGAGCCCGGGCCGGGTATGCCTTCAGTACCAACCATGGATGATATCAAAGAATAGAAACAGCATACAAAAATCCCGGACGCAAGTCCGGGGTTCCCTATTTTACAGGATTGTATTCACCGGGGAAATTGTATAACTTAGAGTATAATTTTAGTTGGCAAGAATAAGAAAAAAACAGGAAGAAGGCAAAA
>CAZVBE010000030.1:0-19046 GCA_964625335.1 uncultured Clostridium sp.
CTTTTTCCTCGTTGCGGAATATCCTCAACAGGGCTATGGAACGGTTCTTTATCCCATTCTACATCAAAGCCGCAGCACGTACCAGATTGATGTCCTTTCGGACCTTTAGGCTTTGCGCGGCATCACGATATATTTAAGCAAAAACCGTGCCAGCCTTATATGTGCTGCAAATGCCGGTTTCCCGTATCAATAAACCAAATACGTGTCTGAAAACAAACACTCCGCCATTATACTGCTGTCTGTTTGCATACACAAACACAAAAAACATTAGGGACGGTTCTTTTTGTTATACATTATTTAATCTTTTTGATATAATGTTCTGGGGGTGATAATATGCCAAGACGAGCAAGACTGGAAAGCGTATCTGGATATTACCACATAATGACCCGGGGCATTAATAAAGAAAAGATATTTGAAACAAAGAAGGAAAAAGAGACAATAATGACGTTCATCCGGGAAAAATCACAAGAAGAAGCATGCAAAATAGCAGCATACTGCATTATGAATAATCATTTGCATATAATCGCTATCACAGAAAAACCCATACTTATAAACGTAATGAAAAAAATTAATATTTCCTATGCTATGTCGTATAACCAAAGGCATGAAAGAATAGGTCCGGTATTTCAGGACAGATTCAGAAGTGAAAACATAAATAACGACAGACATTTTTACGGAGTTCTTAGATATATTCACAATAACCCTGTAAACGCCGGAATAGTCCCAAAAGCGGAAGAATACATATGGAGCAGTATGAGAGAATACTTAAACGGCAGAACCCTGTTGATAGATGAAAAAGTCAAAGATGATATTATGCATCATTTTATGTCGAAAAAGAGTTTTATAGACTTCCATAACCTACAGGATGAAACAATTTATTTGGAAGTTAAAGAAGAAACGGAAATACTTGAGGAAAAAAGAGCAAAGCGAATAATAAAAGATTATTTTGAAAAGAAAGGCATAAACGATCTTATCAAACCAGGTGACAAAGATGAATTGGTAGAAAAATTATTAAAGGAAACGAACCTTTCCTATAGAAGGATAGCAAAGGAGACAGGGACAAGTATTAATACTGTATTCAGAGCAAACAAAAAGAACCGTCCCTAATGTTTTTTGAAGTGAGGCGTATTCAAAATGGAACAGCCAACCGGGATTTTATCCCGCAAATCAAGGTCTACCTCCATACTCTATCTGATAACAGCATCGGTGCTATGGAGCCTGGGCGGAGTGTTCATAAAAGGGGTGGAATTAAACCCGCTTGCAATAGCCGGCATGAGAAGCATCTTTGCTTCCCTTTTCCTGTGGGCGGTTATCCGCAAACCCAAATTCACCTGGTCAAGGGATCAGATACTGTGCGCTGTTGCCTATTCGGCGACGGTTATTCTTTTTGTTATAGCAAACAAAATGACAACGGCGGCAAATGTGATACTGCTGCAGTATACAGCACCCATATATGTTGCGCTGTTCGGCTTTCTTGTGCTTAAGGAAAAAACCACCAGGGCCGACTGGGTGACCATTATTGTCGTACTGGGCGGAATGGCATTATTCTTTGGGGACAACCTCGACACAAGGGGTTTATGGGGCAATATACTGTCTATAATCGACGGTATAACCTATGCAACGGTAATACTGCTGCTGCGCAAGCAAAGGGACAGTGGGTCCCTGGACGCCATATTGCTGGGCAACATATTCACTGCAATAATCGGCATACCCTTTATGTTCCAGTCGGTTCCGTCAACTTCTGCGGTATTTTCCCTGCTGTTCATGGGTGTCCTGCAGCTGGGACTTCCCTATATCCTTTTTGCGCTGGCGATGAAATCGGTATCCGCCCTGGATGCCGCCCTTATACCTGTGATAGAGCCTGTTTTGAACCCGATATGGGTGTTTCTCCTGATAGGCGAGGTGCCGGGGAAATGGGCACTGGCCGGAGGTGTAATAGTAATTCTGGCGGTAACATACCGGTGTGTGTTTACTACGAAAAGGACTGCCCGGAAAAGCACAGCAGAAACCGGATAACCTGCAAAATCCGACAAATGGAAACCATCCTTTTTCACACCCAGCCGCAAATTATTTCATTTACCTTCGGGTGTTTTTATCATATAATAGTATATACAAAGAGATCCATTTGGGGGAAAGATAATATAATGGGGAGTGATGCCATTGTTGAAGAGTATACTTGTCATAGCTCTTGTGCTATTGATGGGATTTTCGTGCATGAACCCACCTTTAGAAATCAATAACCTTTTATACATACCCGTGGAACAGTCAATAGGCTATTCATTCCTGCCTGTCCAAACGGAGATTATCAATCCGCAGTTAATTAGCTTTTCTATAACTTCTACAGGCACCAATATAAGTTTCAAAAATACCCCGGGCCAAAACCTAAGGGTGGAAGCCTTCAAAGACGGCGAACCGTTAGAAAATCTAAACTATCTGGAACTGGAAACCGGCAGCCCCGATGAGGATATATTAATCACCCGGGATAATTCACTGATTCTGCAAATAGACATTTCGCAGAAAACGACCGGTCTGCCCGACGGCGATTACCTCTACAGGTTTTACAGCCAACACAGCGACCTTAAGGAGATAGCTCCACTGGAACTGATGGTAAATTACAAATCAGACCCCCGGTATGTCAAGAGTCTTAACTATCAGCCAAAGGACAGCATGGGCATGATACTGTACTTTCCGGAGAGAGATAACAAATACCTGATTCCGGTAACCCGGTTTGTACCCGATAATGCCGCCGTACTTACCCAGACCATAGAAAACCTGAGCAAAGGCCCCGACCCGGCAACCACGCTGAATACCGGAGCAATAATACCCGAAGTCGACAAGGTGTACTACTCGGGCAGTACTGTGTATGTTGAAACCGGTTCCCTGTCCGACAGGCTTCAGGATACCGATGAGCTGCAGCTGGCCCTTAATTCCATTGTCCGCACCATGACCGAAGTGCCGGGAATGAGAAGGGTACAGTTCCTGCCTGACGGAAAAAGGGCGGATGAAATAGCTCCGGGCATTCCTGTCCGAAGCCCATGGCTTCCGGACACCGGTCCAGCCGCCTATCTGCCCTACAACACTTTTGACAGGTATCTTCTGTTCCCCTACAGCCCCGACCTTTCGGATGCCGTAACCATAAGGGAATATTGTCTTTTATTGTTTGACAGGCTAAAAAAGGGCCTGCCGGAGGACCCGCTGGTTGAGCCGGTTATACCAAAAGAAGTAGCACTTTTGAATGTATACTATGCAAACCACAGCCTGAAGCTGGATTTTAACGCCGCCTTCCTTGACGCGTATAATGAGGACAGGCAGAGACAATCCATGATGATGGATGCAGTGCTGTATACCTTCAGCTCGATAGAAGGCGTTACCAGCCTGCAGATTTTGATTGATGGGGACGACCGGCATACCTTTGCCGACCATAACCTGGCAACTTCCTTTACAAGGCCTTTGTATATAAATCCGGAAAAAAATTAAGCACACCTTTGTGCTTAATCAGATTACACATCATCAGTTTCACATCATCAGTTTCACAGCTTTTACCCGCACAATTAAAAGGGGTACAAACGGCAAAAGCCCGTTACCAGCCGTTCCATCTGAATATAACGTGTCCCCTGTCAACCATCCCGCGCAGTTTAATCTTAAGCCATTCCCTCAAAGCAATACGAGTAACGGGTATTACCAGTGCGAACCCGAGGGTGTCGGTTATAAGCCCCGGAGTAAGCAGCATGGCGCCGCCCATAAGTATACACAGTCCGTCAATCATCTGGTTGCCCGGCAGCCTGCCTTCCTGCATTTCAAGCTGCATCCGCCGCAGCACATCCATGCCCTGGGTTTTGGCAAGGAAAGCCCCTGCAACGCCTGTAACCACAACCACCAGTACGGTATAACCAACACCAATATACTGTCCCAGTTTTATTAAAAGAGCCAGCTCAAGCAGTGGTACAACTGTAAGAAGCAGCATTAACCTAAGCAGCATCCTGCAACCCTCCGTTCTACAAACAGTCCAAAAGTCTTGTATAGTATTCGCCGCACTTCTTTTTCAGATTAACGGGCTTAAATGTATTTGTATCCGCAAAGGCATGGGTTGTGCTGCCCTGCGCCAGCAATATGCTGTCTTTTTCCCTTATCACATCATAACCAAAAACTATTCTTGCCGCCGTCATTTGTTTTATGCCGGTTCTTATAATAACCATATCGTCATACTTTGCCGGCGTCTTGTAACCGCACCGGCTTTCGACAACAGGCAGCATAACGCCTTTATCCTCAAGGTCCTTATAGCTTAAACCGAGGGATCTGATATACTCGTTCCTTCCCACCTCAAACCATGCATAGTAATTACCGTAGTATACCACTCCCATCTGGTCGGTATCCCTGTATATGGCCCTTATACGGGCATCCCATGTATACACGTTCCGCACCTCCCGTTACATTACCGTTGCAATTCCCCTGTATATTAGACCGGTGGTACCGTCCACCGTCACTATTTCACCGTCGTCCAAAAGTTCAAAAACATCTGCAGCACCGACAATGGTGGGCTTGCCCAGATTAAGGCCTACTATAGCCGCATGGGAAGTAATCCCCCCCTCTTCGGCTATTATGGCGGCAGCCATTTCCATATAGGGCACCATTTCCTTGTCGCCGGATTTAATTACCAGTACATTACCGGGGTAAAATTTATCGGCACCGGCAGCGGGCTCGGTTATAAAAACCGCCTTTCCGTAAGCAGACCGGTTTCCTACCCCCATGCCCTTTGTCAGCACTTTGGCTACGGTATGTACCCTTATAAGGTTGGTGGTACCGGTAACCGCCGTAGGTACCCCCGCAGTCAGCACCACAAGGTCGCCCTCCGAAACAAGACCTCTGGTCTTAGCGGCTTTGACGCTGGCCTCCAGCGTATCATCGGTGTTTTCGGCCAGTTCTGACAATATGGGATAAACGCCCCATGAAAGGTTTAATTGCCTTACGATCCTTTCATCCGGCGTGGTGGCTATTATGGCGGAACGGGGCCTGTATTTGGACACCATCCTTGCCGTATATCCGCCCTGGGTAGCCGTTATGATTGCCGAAGCCCTGAGTTCACTTGCTATTGTACAGGTTGCATAGCTGACTGCGTTAGTTACGGTGTTGCTGCCGCACTCCGCTTCCGGGTTTAACATCATACCGTACTCACAGCTTTCCTCGGTCCGGGCGGCTATTTTTGCCATGGTTTTTACCGCTTCCAAAGGGTATTTGCCGGCGGCGGTCTCGCCAGACAGCATTATGGCATCTGTCCCGTCGAGTACCGCATTGGCCACGTCGGCCACCTCTGCCCTGGTGGGCCTTGGATTTCTCATCATGGAATCCAGCATCTGTGTAGCGGTTATTACCGGCTTGCCGGCCAGATTGCATTTTCTTATCATTTCCTTCTGCAGTATGGGTACACCCTCGGTGGGTATCTCCACCCCGAGGTCTCCCCTTGCCACCATTATTCCGTCCACAAGTTCCAGTATGCCGTCCAGGTTGTCTACTCCCTGTTGGTTCTCTATTTTGGCGATAATACGTATCCACTCGCCGCCGTTCTCTTCAAGTATCCGCCGTATGTCCAGTATATCCTCCGGCTTCCTGGTAAAGGAGGCCGCTATAAAGTCAACCTGATGCTTTATTCCAAACAGTATATCCTCCCTGTCCTTTTCGCTTATGGCGGGCAGTCCCACCACGGCTCCGGGGAGGTTAACCCCCTTGTTGTTGGTAATATCCCCTCCGTTTTCCACCCTGCACACAACGTCCTGACCGTTAATTTCCTCAACCGCCAGTTCAATAAGCCCGTCATCAAGCAGTACCTTATATCCTACGTCTATGTCGTTGGGAAGGTCTTTGTATGTAACGCTGACAATGCTTTCATTGCCCTCCACTTCTCTTGTGGTAAGCACAAACATACTGCCCTGCTTAAGGACCGCCCGGCCTCCGGCAAAGGTTTTGAGCCGTATTTCGGGCCCTTTTGTATCCAAAAGCAGAGCCACCGGTCTTTTTAGTTCCTCCCTCAGCTGTTTCACCTTGTTAATCTTGTCCAAATGTTCGGCGTGGCTGCCGTGGGAGAAATTAAGCCTTGCCACATCCATGCCGGCCTCTATCATTTCTTTAAGTATCTCTTTTTCCCCGGCGGCGGGACCGAGGGTACATACAATCTTTGTCCTGCGCATTATACTTCCTCCTAAATCGATAGTATTCTGGCCAGCGAATATATATCACCGGAAAATTCTTTTTTTGATTCCAGCACCTTGTCAAAATCAAACTCGGTTATTTCGTTGCGGTACTGTGATACCATCTTTGAGGTTTGCCCCTCCATTAAAAGTTCCACCGCCCTTGCCCCCAGCCTGCTGGCCAGTATCCTGTCAAAGGCGGTCGGGCTGCCTCCCCTCTGTAAATGTCCCAATATTGTAACCCGGGTTTCAACATTTATTTTCTCCTCTATGCTTTTTGCCATTTCAAAGGCGCCGCCCACTCCCTCCGCCAGAACTATTATACTGTGGAGCTTGCCCCTGTTCCTGCCCTGCATTATTCTTATGCATATATCATCCACACCGGCACTTACCTCGGGGACAATAATGCTCTCGGCGCCCCCGGCCAGGCCGGCATAAAGGCTGATATCACCCGAATTCCTGCCCATAACCTCAATAATATTCGCCCGGTTGTGGGAGGATGTTGTGTCCCTAATCCTGCCGATTGCTTCAACCACAGTGTTAACCGCCGTATTAAAGCCTATTGTGTAATCACAATAGGGAATATCATTGTCTATGGTTCCCGGGATCCCTATTACCCCCGGACCCATACCCGCCAGGTCCCTGGCGCCGCGAAAGGAACCGTCTCCCCCTATAACCACCAAGCCCTGTATTCCGAACACCTTCATCATGTTGAGTGCCTTTTCCCTGCCCTTTTTGGTGGTAAACTCATGACTCCTGGCAGTCTGCAATATGGTGCCGCCCCTGTGGATTATATCCGCCACAGAGGAAAGGGACATTTCAAATATTTCCCCCTTTATAAGCCCTGCAAAGCCCTTCCTTACTCCCATTACCTTCAGCCCATGAAAAATGCCGGTCCTTACCACTGCCCTGACTGCGGCATTCATGCCCGGCGCATCTCCACCACTGGTAAGAACTCCTATGATTTTATTATGCAAATCCGCCAACTCCTAACCTCATAAACATAATATCCCTTACAAACCCGCCTGATATAAGCAGCTTTTGACTTCCTCTATCTCACTTTCAGGGACCAGTATTTCATAATATCCATCCCCGCACGAACACTTCTGAACAGGCCTTACCTTGACCAGTATACATTCCTTCTCCAAAAACTCCTTTACCTTCTCTGCCGTTTCCATGTTTGTAGCCATATAAACAACCGTCCACATGTTCACGCCCCCCAGACTATAGTACCAATTTATTACTTATAAACATATTATAACATATATGGACTTTCTAATTCATCAATCTATATATAACGCACTAATGATATTACATCCCTTTATCTATCATTCTGAGGGCGGAGCCCGAAGAATCTTTCTTAGCCATAGATCCTTCGCTTCGCTCAGGATGACAGCTGTGTAAAGTCTTTATCACGTTATATCTAGCATATGCGGACATATTCAGCCCCCAGTATTTGCTCCAGCTGTCCAAGAAGCCTTTCGTCGGCCGCAACCCAAAGGTCCCTGCCGGCCATCATGGGCTTTTTGCCGTTCTCTTCAAAACACAGCAGTACCGGCACATTGCCCCTTTTGCTGTCCCGTAATACTTCCTTTATCTGCTCGAGCACTTCCGGAGAAATGCTTTGCGGTATTTTCAGGTACAGCCGTTGGTTAGCCCTTGACTGCTCCCGTTTTCCGGGCCTGTGGACAGGCTTGATACTGTCACAGATTATCTTTGGATCTTCATCCTCCCTGAAATTCAGTCGCCCCTCGGCTAATATTATACTGCCTTCATTCAGCAGTTCCAGGCTTTCCCTGTAAACCCTGGGAAAGACTATCAATTCAACGGTACCGTAGAGGTCCTCAAGAAGCACAAAGGCCATCATATCGTTGTTTTTGGTGGTCTTGTTCTTCCTGTCAGCCACCATGCCTGCAACCCTCACGGTGCTGCCGTCCATAAGCCCTGTATCCCTTTGCCCCACCTGGCTTTCCTGTTCGGATAAAAGTCCAAGCTGGTAGGTGGTTACCGATGCGCATCTCTCGAGCTCCTTCCTGTACTCATCCAGCGGATGTCCGCTTATATACAGCCCGAGTATCTCCTTTTCAAAACCAAGCAGTGTTTTTTTATCGTATTCCTGAATGTCGGGCAGGCAGTCCTCCGGCGGTTTTTTCCGTCCGCCTCCCGCCGTTTCAAACAGTGAAATCTGGCCCCTGATATTATTCTTCTTCATCTGCTGTACGCCGTCGGCAATTTTCTCGTACACCGCCATATACCGGGCACGGTACCCGCCGAGGGAATCCAATGCACCGGCCTTAACAAGGCTCTCCAGGGCCCTCTTGTTGAGGTGGGTCATATCCACCCTGCTGCAGAAATCCGAAAGGCCGGTAAAACTGCCGCCGCTCTCCCGGGATTCGGTTATCGCCCTGACGGCGTTGGCACCGACGTTTTTTACCGCTGCCAGACCGAATCTGATTTTACCGTCCTTTACGCTGAAGGCGGTTTCGCTTTCGTTTATATCAGGCGGCAGCACCTCAATGCCCATTTTTTTACAGCAGTGGATATACTGGGATACCTTTTTGCTGTTGCCCATTATGCTGGTTAAAAGCGCTGCCATGAACTCCACGGGATAATAGCATTTGAGCCAGGCGGTCTGGTAGGCCAGCACCGCATAGGCTGCCGCGTGGGACTTGTTGAAGGCGTATTTGGCAAAGTCTATCATGTCGTCGAAAATTCCGTTGGCGGTTTTCTCGTCTATACCCCGCCGAAGGGCGCCCTCCACCAGAACCTTGCCGTCTTCGGTTATACCGTATATGAAATTCTTGCGCTCCCGCTCCATTACGTCCATCTTTTTTTTGCTCATGGCCCTGCGAACCAAATCCGACCGCCCGTACGAATAGCCGCCCAGTTCCCTTACTATCTGCATAACCTGCTCCTGGTATACTATACATCCGTAGGTGACATCCAGTATTTTTTCGAGCATCGGGTGCTTGTATTCAACCCCTCCGGGATTGTTTTTGTTGTTAATATACAGTGGAATCTGGTCCATAGGACCGGGACGGAACAGTGATATTCCGGCAATGATATCCTCAAAGCTGTCAGGCCTTAATTCCTTCATGAAATTCTTCATCCCAACGCTTTCAAGCTGGAATACGCCGTCGCTTTCACCGCTGCCAATAAGCTCGAACACTTTGGCGTCGTCGTAGGTCAGGTTTTCCACATCCGGCCTCTCGCCCCGGGTGGTTTCTGCAATATCCAGCGTATCCCTTATAACGGTAAGGGTTCGAAGTCCCAGAAAGTCCATCTTGAGCAGCCCAAGCTCCTCCAGGTTGCCCATCGGGTATTGTGTGGTTATGCCGCTGTCCTGCCTGTAAAGGGGTACATATTCCGAAATGGACTCCTTTGAAATAACCACTCCGGCAGCATGGGTGGAGGCATGCCGGGGCAGGCCCTCAACCGACCTTGCGATATCTATCAGATATCTTACCCTGTCATCCTGCCTGTACATATCGTTAAGATAAGGGTTTGTCTCCAGGGCCCGGTCTATGGTTATGCCCAGTTCCATGGGAATTTGCTTGGCTATGGCATCCACCTCTCCATAGGGCATGTTTACCGCCCTGCCCACGTCCCGGATGGCGCCCCTTGCAGCCATGGTGCCAAAGGTAATAATCTGGGCCACCCTGTCGCTGCCGTATTTGTGCACCACATAGTCTATAACCTCTTCCCTTCTTTCGAAGCAGAAATCTATATCGATATCCGGCATGGTTATCCTGTCCGGGTTTAAAAACCTTTCAAATATAAGGTTATGCCTTAGGGGATCTATATTGGTAATGCGCAGGCAATAGGACACCAGACTCCCCGCTGCTGAACCCCTTCCGGGCCCCACCATTATTTTTTTCTCCCTGGCGTATTTGATAAAATCCCATACTATCAGGAAGTAATGGGAGTATCCCATGGTTTTTATCATATTAAGCTCAAATTCCAGCCGCTCGTTTATCTCGGCATCTCTGTCGGGATACCTCTCCTCAAGGCCTTTAAGGGCCAGTTCCCTCAGATAGCTGTCCGCCGTATAGCCATCGGGCAGCTCAAAATAGGGCAGATGAATGGTGTCAAAATCCAGCTCCACATTACATTTTTCCGCTATATGTACGGTATTTTCCAGGGCTTCGGGCAGTTCGGGAAACAGCCTTTCCATTTCCTGCCGGGACTTAAGATAAAACCCGTGGTTGGGAAACTTCAGCCGGTCCTCCTGGTCGACTATTTTACCGGTCTGGATACAAAGGAGTATATCGTGAAACTCCCAGTCCTCCTCGTTTGTGTAGTGAACATCATTGGTGGCTGCCAGCGGAATTCCCGTTTCCCTGCTAAGCCTTACTATCTCAGGGTTTATCTTTTTTTGCTCCTCAATTCCCTGGTTCTGAATTTCCAGATAATAATTGCCCTCACCGAATATATCCAGATAGAGCAGGGCTGTCTCCTTTGCTTTTTGATAATTGCCCTCTAAAAGCCTTTGCTGGGTTTCCCCGGCGATACATCCGCTGAGGCAGATAATACCTTCGGATAATTCCTTAAGTACCGAAACATCTATCCTCGGCTTATAGTAAAAACCGTCCAGATACCCCCGGGACACAATTTTCATTAGATTCCTGTACCCGGTATTGTTTTTGGCCAGCAGCACCAGGTGGTATTGGTCGGAGTCAAGCTTTGGTTCCCTGTCTGACATGGTCCTCATGGCAACATAAACTTCACAGCCAATAAGAGGCTTAATACCCCGTTTTACCGCTTCCTTATAAAAATTAACAGCCCCGAACATGGAGCCGTGGTCGGTTATGGCAAGGGCCTCCATGCCCAAGGACTTTGCCTTGTCAAGGAGGCTTTCTATTCTGCCGGCACCGTCCAGCAGGCTGTATTCGGTATGCACATGAAGATGGATAAAGTCCATGCCCCATCACCACCTATCTTTTTATATGGCTGGCGGTCAATATGGCTTTCATAACCACCAGGCCCTCTCTTATTATGCAAATGTCCAGATTGCTTGAATTCCTGCCAAGTCCGGTAATAGAGGCCACAACCTCTATGTTGTCTCCAAGCTGCACCGGTTTGATAGAGTATACGGTAAATGTGTTGATAAAACACTCATTGTTTTTTGCCCTTCTGATGGCCGATGATGCCGCCAGAGAAAGCAGCATTGCCAGGGCACCCCAGCTTCCGCCGCCTATATTGTTGAGCATGAAGGGCTCTACCCTTCCCCGCATCACTACCTGGTCGCTTTCATACTCAATATCGAAATTGTCCAGCAGGGATTCCTCCATGGTTTTACCCACCTGGGGCTGGTTTTTTCTGTACTGAAGCGCCTTTATAACATCCTGGCGGCTGACGATTCCCACAAGCTTCCTGCCATCCACCACAGGAAGCAATTCTATACCTTCCCATATCATGATATGGGCAATATAGGCCACCGAGGTTTTGGGACCCACCGTTATCGGCCCCGGAGTCATAAGCGTCTCAATCTTACGCCCGTTATCCTGATCGGTGATATCCTTTGTTGTTATTATACCCACCACTTTACCGTGGTTGTCCACAACGGGGAAACGGGTATGGGAGGTATCCCGCACAAGCCGCCTCCAGTCCCCTACCGTATCGCCGGTTTTGAGTACAAAGGGGTTTTGCACCATTATGTCCTCCACCATCACTATATCCTTTTTTACCATCCTGCTGTTTATTGCATTGTTGATTAGGGTGGCAACCGTGAAGGTATCATAGCTGCAGTTCATAACCGGCAGTTTTTTTAAACCGGCCTTTTTCTTAACCTCGTCGCTGCAGTCAAACCCCCCGGTTATAAGGATAGCGCAGTTTTTTTCAAGGGCAAGGTCAAACATCTCTTCCCTGTTTCCCACAATAAGCAGGTTGTTGTTTTCCATATACTTTACCACAACATCGGGAGTCATGGCGCCTATAATAAAATTGTTCAGGTATTTGCCAAGCCCGTCCCTGCCCGACAACAGATTTCCCTCAACTATGTTCAAAACCTCGGAAAAGGTCAGTCTCTCTATATCCTTTTCTTCCCGGGTATTAAGGCGCACCGTCCCAACTCTGGGTATGGTGGACACCAGCCCTTCAGACTCGGCCTCCTTGATGGCCCTGTACGCCGTGCCTTCACTTACATCCATCTTTTCGGCTATGGTCCTTACCGAGATGCGTTCCCCGCTCTGCAGCAACCTGATATGCTCAATAATCATGCTGTGTTTGGTCATGCAATCAGCTCCTATGTCGTTTAGTATCCCTTTTGGTTTTAATATCCTCCGCCTTTTGTTCAATTTTTCTCAGCCGGTGGTTAATACCCGATTTCCCGAGGGGCGGGGTTAACATCTGCCCAAGCTCTTTCAGGCTTGCTTCCCTGTAATTAAGCCTGAGTTCGGCAATCTCCCTCAAATTAGGCGGGAGACTGTTAAGCCCTGCGGTATCCCTTATATACTCAATATTTTCAATCTGCTTCACCGAAGCGTTTATTGTCTTAGTCAGGTTTGCCGTTTCACAGTTCACTATCCTGTTCACATTGTTTCGCATCTCTTTATATATTCTTGTGTTTTCAAATTTCAGCAGAGCATTGTGTGCCCCCATTATATTGAGCAGGTCAACAATCTGCTCCCCTTCCTTCAGATAGACGACATAATTGCCCTTCCTCTCGACTATCTTTGAATTCAGTCCGAAGGCGTTAATGAGGTTTCTGAGGTGGTCGGCATGCTGACCGCTGTTGGTGACAAATTCCAAGTGATAGGCCTTGTCCGGACTGCTCACCGAGCCGCCGCCCAGGAAGGCCCCCCTCAGATAGGACCTGCAGCAGCACCGGGACTTTTTTATACCTGCGGGAATGCGGTAATCTATATTTATACTTTCATCCCGGTTTTTGTTCATAACTCCGGTTTGCTGCAATACTGTTTTTGCACCCATGCCATGGGTAATTTCCATGATATAGCTGTAGTTCTTTTTCAGATGCTTATTCTTTTTGACCATTATTTCCAGATTTAAACCGTAAATTTTTTTGAGAAGCGAGAACACTTTTCTGGCAATCGCCGCGTTCTCGGTCACCATCCTGAGGCTTATCCTCTGGGCGCCGTGAAATTTTATGATGCCCCCCGTTCTCACTATCGCCGACAATTCGGCCAGCCGGCAGCAGCGTCTATCCGGCATAATTCTCGACAGCTCGTTTTTTACTGCGCTGGAAAAGGACATCCATGCTTCCACCTTTCTATCGGTTTAGTATACTGATAATTTTAGGTTTATTCCTGCCGGTTAAAGCAAGCCGGTCGTCCACCGTCCTCAATAAAAAATAGAACAACACAAGGGCGGTTAAACCAAAAATCAGGCCTATGGCATCCGTGTCAATTCCCGGATAAACCATCTGTGCAAGCCTGCTTCCGTAAACCATGCCGGCCACCATCATAATGATGGGAAGGAGATAGACAAAGGCGGCAGAACCTATTACATTTCCGCCCCCCGCCTGTATCCTGACCATATCTCCAACTTTGGCATTCACTGTGTTTTCAAGCTGCACAGTGATTCCGGTACCGGAACAGCCTGTTTTACAGCTGGCACAGTTTTCGCCGCAGGAAGTAGCCCTTGCAATTTCAACGCTAACTTTGCCTCTGTCAACTTTTCTTACTATACCTACCTGGAAAACCTTGGCCATCCAAACTCCTCCATTCGGTTTATACTCCCCGGCACTACCCGCCGTCGCTTATCAAGCGGTTTCTTCGTCCAGCTTGCTTTCGGAAATTACTGCCTGGTTGTTTATCGGCTGGCCATTGGCAACCATTTGGAACTCGCATTCAAGATACTTTGCAGCCTTTTCACACATTATCATTCTTGACATATAAATCTGCATAAATTCCATTATAGACGAAGTAGCGTCCATAATAATGGAAAACTGGATTATTTTTTTGTCGTTGTCCACAACAACCTTTGACTTCCTGATGGCATAGTTGACCCTGTCGTGGATATCCTCGGGGTTGTATTTGCCCCGTCCAACCCTTGTCCTGTGGGCATCACTTTTGTCGGCAATAATAATGGCGGCTGCCACCTCATTGACGGCATAGCCGGTCTCTTCCTCATGGTTTCCTATGGCCGACGTAATCATACATATCTCGTCCATATCCATTCCCATTTCCATAAGTACCGGAAAAGCCAGACATGCACCGGTGGGGCCGTGGTTTTTTCTGTTAACACTGTTTCCTATATCGTGAATATATCCGGCAATTGCTGCCAGTTCCTGTGCCCGTTCAGGGTAGTCAAGCTGCATCAGTATGTCCCTGGCTGTTGTACTGACATATGAGCAGTGGCGGATGCCGTGCTCTGTATAACCCATAGCCTCCATGCCTTTGCCCGCCCATTTTACAAGCTTGCTAAACCTCTCATGGGCCTTTATTTCTTTTAGTGTTATCATGGTTTAACCCCCATAAACTTAATGTTTGTTATTTATATTATAATATCATAATACTGTATGTTAATAAAAGTTAGGCGTTAAAGTTTACAGATAGACGGTCTTATATCCAAAGACAGTGTAACCGGTCTCTAACTTCCCTGATACGCCTGTTTCCATAAATTAGTGCCGGCCACAAGGGATAAAAACGATACCGCATTATATAAACTATAGATGAGGACTTACAGCTGCATTGGAAAGAAACGGAGGCGATTTTGTGATTGACGATAGATTTATAATTCAGCTTCAGGGAAAAAACTATGTAACCTATGAAGGCCTGCTGGACCAGGCCCATCAACTGGGACTTGAATCCATAAAGGTGGATGTGGTGCAGCTGCCGTGCGAGCAAAACAATATGACAGCGGTGTGCAGGGCCGCAGCCAAAACCGGCGACAAAACCTTCGTCGATTTTGGCGATGCAAGCCCGACGTCTGTGGGACAAAACCTGGTGCCGCACATATTGAGAATGGCCTCCACCCGGGCAAAGGCCAGAGCTTTACGGGATATGACAAATATAGGTATTACGGCAATAGAGGAACTGGATTTTCCGGACAGGGATAATACGGAAGGACAAAACAGGCCTCAGAGGACGCGGGAACATGAAAAAACCGCTTCCCGGGTGCCGCCGGGTGATTACCCCGCGCCCACGAAAAGGCAGCTTCAGACCATAAGCGATTTGTCCCAAAGCCTTAATGTACCGGTGGATATCGATAAACTTGACAAAAAGAGTGCCGGAGACCTGATTGCCCACCTGCTGGACCAGAAATATAAAAGAAATTGAAAATGCGACCAGAGTGCCACAGGGAATGGTTAGCTCTGTTAGGTGCAACAGGGGACGGCTCCCGCTCTGCAACAGGGGACGGCTCCCGCTCTGCAACAGGGGACGGCTCCTGCTCTGCAACAGTGGACGGCTCCCGCTCTGTTGCATTTAAGTCAATAGCGGGTAATCAGGCCCGGCATCTGCCGACGGTATACCCCCGATCCGCAAAGAACACAAAAAACAAAAAGAACCGTCCCTAGTGTTTCACCGTCCCTTGCTGGTCATCTCGGCCAGATAATAGTAATAGTCCAGCAGGCTGGGTGCGTTTCCAACCGAAAGCTTTGTGATGAGCCGGGCAAGCTCGATGGAATGATGCCGCAGATATTCGTCCTGCACCGAAACCAGGTTATGGGAAACAGTCTTAATCCCCGGCCTTATTTTTTCATTGTCTATTATAACCGGCCTGGAACCGTCGGCTTGATACCTTTGAAGATATTCACGGTCAATGCTTCCGTTATTTACAATGACCATGTCCAGAATCTTCTTCCCTCCATGGTCTTCCATAGCTTTAATATGGTCTGATACCGTATAGCCGTCGGTTTCACCAGGCTGTGTCATAATATTACACACATAAATTTTAAGCGCCTTGGACCGGTAAATACCGTCAACCATCCCGCAGGCCAGCAGGTTTGGTATTATGCTGGTATAAAGGCTGCCGGGGCCTAGGACTATTGCATCGGCATTCTCTATTGCCTCAAGTACCTCGGGCAGGGGTTCGGGGCACTCGGGTTTCAAAAAGACCCTTTCTATGGGGGAATCATGTTCCAGCGCCTGTTCCGGGATGCTGGATTCCCCCTTAACCACAACTCCGTTTCTGAGCTGTCCGTAGAGTACAATATCTTCAAGGGTAAGTGGCAGTACCTGCCCGGTCACAGCAAGGACCTGGGATATTCGCTTGACCGCCTCTTCAAAGTTCCCGGAAATGCCGTTCATGGCAGCTATAAACAAATTGCCGAAGTTCTGGCCGGAAAGGCGTCCCTTCTTGAACCTGTATTCCAGCAGCTGTTCCATCACCGGCTCGGTATCGGCCAGTGCGAGGATACAGTTCCTTATATCCCCCGGCGGCAGGATACCAAGGTCGGTTCTTAATACCCCGGAACCTCCCCCGTCATCGGATACCGTAACCACGGCGGTAATATTTGCGGTATAGCTTTTAAGGCCCCTCAGCAAAACCGAAAGGCCGGTGCCTCCCCCAATAACAACTATCCGTGGCCCCCTCATTAACAGCCTTTCATGTATTATGTTTTTATTACTGTCCTTTTCCCCGGTGCCCAGCCCTTTTCTTCTCCTGAAACCGAGAAAGCTGCCAATGAGTCCCTTAAGGGCAAGGTATTCCAGAATTGTACCGAGTATTATAACGGCTGCGGTAGCCCAGTTGCTGTACCCGCCCAAGCCAAACTTAACAAATATGTCCGATAAACCAATTGCAAGCAGCAGTATACCTATAAAGCCTGTTAACAGCCATCTTTTAATTCTGAGACCGGGTTTGATCCAATCAATAAGGTTCATTCCGTATCCTCTCCCGTAACGGATTTCTCAATATCCCTGTGGTCTGCTATAGCCCTGTGGCCGTTGTTTTTTAATGTTTCCAACAGCTCGTTGGCAATAATTACAGACCGGTGCCTGCCCCCGGTACAGCCGATACCTATAACAAGGTTGCTCTTCCCTTCCTGTATATATCTTGGTATTAAGAATTCTATAAGTTCGCTCAGCAGTGCAAGGAATTTTTTGGTGTCCTTCCGCTTCATTACATAATCCCTTACCGCCAGGTTCTCGCCGCTGTGGTCCTTCAGGACTTCGTTGTAATAGGGGTTGGGCAGAAATCTTACATCGAATACAAGGTCGGCATCAAGGGGTATGCCGTATTTAAAACCAAAGGAAACCACCGAGACAAGGAGGCCCTCCCTTTTTTCCTCCCCTTCAAACAGGTTGGCCAGTTCCCCCTTCAGCTGCCTTGGCCTTAGGTTGCTGGTATCCAAAATATAGTTCGCCCTTTCCCTGATACCCTTAAGGCGTTCCCTTTCCTCTTCTATCCCCTTTATTACCCTGTCGTCCGGAGATAAGGGATGCCTTCTTCGGCTTTCCTTAAACCTCTTTATAAGGGTTTGGTCGGAGGCCTCCAGGAAGAGTATTTCCCAGCGTATTCCTTCACCCTCAAGGTCGTCCAGCCTTGAAAGGAGCTCGTCAAAGAATTCTCCTCCCCTGATATCAATTACAAGGGCTATTTTGCTGATTTTGGCCCCGGTCTGGTAGCAAAGCTCGGCAAACTTCGCTATCAATACCGGCGGCAGGTTGTCCACGCAGAAAAACCCCAGGTCTTCCAGGCCCCTGATTGCCTCTGTTTTGCCTGCCCCCGACAGGCCTGTTATGATAACAAATCTCATTCTTTGTCCTCCTCTCCGACGTTAATTATATCCGAAGCGGACAGTCCCGCCCTCAGGGCTATACCGGCCGCAGCCTTTACATCCCCTATCCTGCCGGGTTTATGGGCATCGCTGCCCAGCACAAACTTTGCGCCTTCCTCCCTGGCTGTTTTTACATAGTCAACCGTCATATACCCATGGCTGGAGTTAATCTCGAGGGCAACATCCCTCGCCGCTGCCGCCCTTGCAAGGACCCTTGTGTCAATATCGGCCTTTGCCCCCGGATGGGTAATAATTTTCACCGGGTACCTCTCTATTGCCAGGACCAAAGCCCTGGTGTTGTTGCCCCTGACATCCTCCGCTATTTTTTTTATCCAGCGGCCGGCAAGGTTCTTAATATGTATGTTGTACCCGTCCCTGAGGGTGGCCGGCAGAGCGCCGAAATGATAGCCCACAAGAAGGATATCCAGCATTGAAAGTATATGCTCGTCAACGTCCAGCCTGCCGTCCATGGATATTACATTGGCCTCGACTCCCAGCAGCACCCGTATATCCGGGTATTTGCCGTTCAGCCTGTCAACTTCCCTTCTCATTTTGGCCAGGGATTTCGGTGCTACGCCGTACATAAAATGCCCCGGTCCGTGGTCGGTTATGGCAAGTTCCCTGAGCCCCTTCCTTCTGGCTTCCAGTACATTGTCCTCTATGGTGCCCTTACCGTGGCTGTATCGTGTGTGGGTATGATAATCGGCAAATATTCTCAAAGCCAAGCTCCCTCCCGTTACTGTGTGAAAATGCCCGGTTTTATTTTGCCCTGCCGCTCATTTTGATACTATATGCTGCGATAAATATATTTGCTCTATAAAGACAATTTGACGCGGACGGCACAATCCCTTCAATAGGGCTGCAATAATTCGCGTATCCCTTTCCCCGGAATCTGCCCATTGATGAGCTTATATATAACGCACTAATAATATTACATCCCTTTATATATCCTTCTGAGGGCGGAGCCCGAAGAATCTTTCTTAGCCATAGATCCTTCGCTTAGGATGACAGCTGTGTAAAGTCTTTATCACGTTATATATAGTTATTGCTGCAAACCTATTAAGTTGTTTTTGGGACATAATCATTTGCGGTACACTAGGACATTATCATTTGCGGATCATATAGAGGTGAGCGGTCATTGTAAATGCAACCTTTGACAGAGTAAATGTGGCGCAGTGGCA
>CAZVBE010000031.1:0-18315 GCA_964625335.1 uncultured Clostridium sp.
GGTAACCCTTGCTTTAACCATAACCTCTATACCGTTTTTGGCAACGGCGGCAACCCTTGGGGTTTCAATAACCTTGGGATTTACGCTCATCTGTACCGCCTGGAGCACATCTCTTCCTGCAAGGTCTATGGCCGCCGACCTTTCAAACTCAAGGGGAATATTTGCCCTCTGGGCCGCTATCAACGAGTTAACAACCCTATCCACATTACCCCCTGCAAGGTAGTGGGCTTCCAACTGGTTGGCATTTACGTCAAGCCCTGCTTTGTTAGCCTTGATCAACGGGTTTACTATCCTTGACGGTATAACCCTTCTAAGTCTCATTCCGATAAGGGTAAAAATCCCTATCTTCACCCCTGCCGCCAGGGCAGAAATCCAAAGCCCTATCGGTATAAAGGAAAATAAAAACACAAGCACTACAAATCCCAGCGCCAGCATTACAAGCAAACTTACAAATGGACCCATAATCAAACTCCTCCTTTTTTAGGTATATTACATTTTACCCAATTTTTGACACTACAATTCTGTTGCCTTCCACCTTTAGTACTTTTATGCCTTCCCCCGGCTGTATATACTCTCCAAGAGTAACTACGTCCACCTTTTTTCCGTCAATTTCGGCGGTTCCGGCAGGCCGCATCGGAGTAACGGCAACCCCCTCAAGCCCCGTTAAGGATGAATAGTCGCCAATTCCAACGTATCCTTCTTCTGTTTTAAGCTGCGTAGACAGTATAAGCCTGTCAAAATACTTGCTTCTGGGCGCGTATTTGAACAAAAGCACCGACAATATAATGCTTAGTATTATTGCTGTTGTAAGGGAAATAACTGCCTGCGCTGCTGATACCGAAGCCATGAATATACTGCCGAAGATGCTGAGCATTCCGCCGATGCCCGGAAAGCCAAAACCCGGTATCGTAAGTTCCACAAATAATAATGCTATGCCTACCACAAATAATATAACCGCAGACCAGCCGGCATATCCAGCCAGCATGTTTCCCGCAAAAAACAATCCGAAGGACAACAGTCCCACAGTGCCTGCTATACCAAAGCCCGGGATAAATATCTCGGCGATAAGTCCTCCCAGCCCTAGGGTTAGGAGTATTGAGCTGACAGTAGTGCTTGTTACCATCTTTGCCAGTTTTATCTGGTAACTTTCCTCCGCCACTACTGTTCTGGCCGAACCCAATCCCAGCCACCCGTTTAATTCTTCCCTCGAAGATGCTGTAGTATCGGCAATCCCAAGCTCAACCGCCTTTGCTGTTGAAATGTTCAACAGTTTGCCCTTTTCTACCAAGCCGGGAATCTCGATATCCTTGTCTGCCATAGCCGCAATTACCTGGATGTCCCTGTCTCTCATTTCAGCTATTTTTCTCAGCTCACCGGTCCAGAAGGAAATGTTTTTCTCGGTATCAGGTATGGTCTCGGCGGAGCCCATGCTGCTTCCCGGTGCCATGACCAGCTTTTCAGCGGAAATGGCTATCAAAACCCCGGCGGATATCGCCTTGTCCTTAATATAGGCTGTGGTGGGAAGACCTGAAGCGATAATGGCTTCACTTATATCCAGTGCGGAATCTACCCTTCCTCCAAGGGTGGATATTTCCAGCACCACGGCGGATGCCCCCTCGCTGTATGCCCTGTCCAGTTGACTGGATACAAAGGACACCATGGCGGGATTGATCTCGCCCTTCACCGGGATATAAAATACTGTATCAGGCTGTGCTGCAACCGACGTTAAAGGCATTAATGCCAATATCAGAATCAGAACCATCAGCATTATTCTTAATGGTTTGCCTGGCCTCATAAACTTTCCTCCTTCCATACACACTCCATTATATTTTATTTCATTACAATATACAATATTGCAGTTATTAATAAAGCCTATCAACCGGGGACATTTATATATCCTTTATCCTAATATCCCCCACAATCGGAAGGTGGTCGGAGGCATCGGAATATATTGTATATATATCGGATACGGCTATGTCGGATGAAAGAAATATATAGTCAATGCGTACCGGAGTTCCGTCCCTCATAACAAAGGTATACATTCCTTCTTTGTCCAGTTCCTTACCCGCTTCCCTGAGTATTCTTTCAATATACATTATTTCCCCCGCTTCGGGAATAGAATTGAAATCTCCCACCAGGATAACCTCCTCTTCAAGGAGCCGGATATATCTTCTTATCTGCTGAAGCTGGGTGTCCCGTATGGATCGGTTTAGGGAAAGATGAGTAACCAGAAAATTCACTTCTTTTCCATAGATATCAATTCTGGCAGACACTACTCCCCGCTGCTCCCCCTTGCTGTCAAGCTGTAAATTGCTGGCGGTTATAATCGGAAACTTGCTCAACACTGCATTTCCATAGCCGGCACCAAGCAGACTGATATTTTCTCCGAAATAGTAATACATATCCAGTTTATCGGCAAGCTCCTTTGCCTGGTCCTTGAAAAGACTTCTTACAAAACGGCTGTCCACCTCCTGCAGCCCGATTATCTGGGCACCGCTTTCCTTAATCACCTCGGCTGCAGCGTCAATATCAAGTTTTCCGTCCCTGGAAATACCATGGTTAATGTTGTAGGACATGACTTTAATATCAAATTCAGCGCCTTTGTACAACGGAGATGCCTTAAAGATATGCCCCCAGTCAAACATCTTCCAGTATTCGTTGCCGGATGGAGATACATATCCCCCTCTGACGTTTATAAGCCTGTTAATATCGATGGGCTGCATAAGGGCAATACTGAACCTTCCCTTTTCATCGGGTACCGCCTCAAGGGACTGGGAGGCAATCCTGAATACAACCTTTCCACGCCTTGATACCGTACCCGATATGGTATTATCCTTCTCATTGTAAGATGCAAAAAAGTATGGTATATCAAAGGCAAAGCTGTAGCCGTCTTCGCTGTACACAAGCCTGTCGCCGTCCCTTATCTCCTTTCTGCTCCCCTCAAAGCTTTCCTGGAATAAAAACTTGCCCTCTTTGAATTGAACGGCCTGTCCGGCTGTATATTTCAGCTTCCCATCGCTGTCTAATATGCTTATCCGGGGAATCTGACCGCCGGCGCTTTTTCCTTCAATATTTGTATACCCTATACCGGCATCCACAAACACCTGCGGCATATACCCTGTTACCGTCGTGCTTAAGCCTCCCGGGAATGTAACGGTTGAGTACAGTGCAGTCCCCGGCTGTGTCAGTTGGTGGGGCAGGCTGCTGATATCTATACTGTGCCACCCGTCCTGTGCGGAAACAAGGGAATATTCAGCATTGGTATCACCATTCACCACCGACAGATATATGCTAACCTCCCTTGGGAGATACGCCTGAACCTTTTTATTTTTTAAGTCTATTTTTACTTCGGGATTTGACAAGGTATAGGACCTTTCCATGGTTGATCCGGGGAAAAGTACCAACTCAACAGGCATGCTTTCAGGAAGAGGCAGGTTTAGAATAAACCTGTTAAACCGTGTATTTTCGTTTCTCTTAGTAAAATACTGTCCGATTTCCCTTTGGAGGATGATACTTCCATTCCCATCATACACCTCCAACGGTACCGATGTGATATATACCGGAGCTGTCAGGTTTATCTCAATGCTTTTACCGCTGCTGTCCACCAGGTAGTCCAACTTTATATTCCACTGTGAAAAACCCTTTGGAATCAGAGCAATAATTGAGAATAGAAATGTTACAAGCAGCACAACTGCAAGCTTTTTCTTCATACCCCAACCCCCTATACCCCAAAAGCTATACCTGATTCTATTATAACACAGACCCCCTCTCGCATTTAGCTGCAATATTTAACATATAAGGCTGACATCAAGCAGCATTGTCGCATAAGCCTCTTTCCATGAAGCTAATAGTAGTTTGGCTATAATTTGGGTTTTTCGCTTAATTCGGCGGACACCTGCATATGTATGGGAGCCTTGTCTTATCAGTCTGATAAAATATACAGGTACTCCTTGGCAGGCCGGGAGCCATCCGATGGCTCGGTGGTGAAAATAACCGTATTATTTATCGTTTTTAAATCGTATATTCTAATCTGCCCTTCCAGGATTGTCTCTTTCCTGCCGGATTGTATTTCTATAAGGGACCCCCTGTTTTCATTCCTGTCCAGCCTGCATATATATTCCCTGTCCCCCGATCCCATCGACTGGGACCACTCTTCGTGGTTGTTGGTATATCGCCGGACAATTTCGTCTATGCTTCCATCGCTGCCAATTACAAGACCCTTTTGGCCTCCGTTTCCCTGCTCATCCATGTCGGGAGTATACCACAATACCCTTTGCCCGGGTTGGCCCGGGAAATAATAAACATGCCCGTCCATACCGGATACCTTACTGCTCTCTCCGGAAACAAAGGATTGTTTATAAAGCCCGGTACTGTGCAGGTAGACTAACGGAACAACTCCCATCCATATATCGCTTCCGGTTCTTATATCCCCCGTCGTATAATATAAAGCATCCTGCCCGGCATCCATTAACGCGCAGCCGACATACAAACCTTCGGCCGGTGTTATTTCGGTTTTGATTTGACCCTCCAAACCGTACACAAGTACCCTCTCAATACCAACCGGCCAGTCGCCGTCTTCCCCCTGCTGTACCAGTTCGGGTTTGCACAGGGATACCGCCGCATTGTCCCCGGATATGTCTAAAAGGTCAATCCTCATCCCCTCTTCGGGGGATTTTAGCAATGTCTCTTTTTTGTTTAACGGGTCATACAGCACAATCTCAATTTCATGGCCGGTCTGCCTCTCCCATCCCATCAGAGTAGCATCCTCATTATAATATACAATCGTAAGATATCCCGGCATGTCGTCCCTTAGTATTTCATGGGTGCCGTCGGTTAGGTCTATCCGGCAGAGCTGCCCGGTTTTTTGAATAAGGACATACCTGTCGTCTCCGGTAACCCTTAGGCTGTTATAGTACTCCGCCTTTGCATCGGCTATAAAAGCAAGGGTTTTAGGCCTGGGCACATTTTTAGCCTGCTCCATTATCCAAAAACCCTGCTGTCCTTTGTACTCACCGGTGCTTATATACCCATGGGCCATGAAGAGTACTCTTCCATCGTCATAGGCCTTAAGCAGCACCAGGTTCCCCAAACCCTGACGGCTTTGGTTTTCGGCGGTGTCCATATAAAATACCCTGTCAAACTCTCCTTTGTTTATGCTGCCCCGCCAAAGTTCGTTAACCCCGAAGTTATTGCCGATAAAGGCTGCATAATCGCCGCCGGGGGACAGAGCGCCTGTATAATGACTGGCAGAAGTAAAGGGCCCTATTTGCAGCAGCCTGCCCTTCCTTTCCACCGATACCTCCCAGCCGGCTTTGTCGGTCCTTCGGTCATAGGGCTTCCCGCTCCTTTCCATGCTGAAAACCTTCCATTCTTCCCCTTCCAGCTGCAGGTTATAGCGCTCGTCAAAGTGCCACGTCTGCTTCCCAAATCCATCGGTTACGTCTACTACGTACTTAACCTGGGCCTCGGCATAGGGGCCGTTTGTTTCGGGACCAATGCTTGTAACCGTCAGTAACGGTTCTTCCGTCCTACTGAAACTCTTTGTACTGTCCTGCCAGAGTAAATATCTCCAGCCCGAACTACCGTTAACCGAAGCAAAGGAGGAGATTTGCTCCGAACCTCCGCCCTCTGCGGATTTTAAAGCATCCTCCGTCAAATATCCGGCAGCATCCTGTTCAAATCCTTTCCAGGCACTTTCAAAAAATCCTGCAACGGCCCTTTCCACCGCTTCCAGAACCGCCCCTTCCGTATGCTGCAGCAGGGCATAATAGACCGCATTGTTTTCTTTGCTGCCATCCGCCGCCCATACCAGTTTTAACTCGAGTATATATTTCCTGTGACCAGACTGCGGGTTAATGTGCGGAAAGGTAAATTCAAAATTTATTATCCCTTCGTTTTCGGTAAAGGATTCGCTTCCAAGGCTTATTATCTCCAACTCTTTTCCGTAGGCCGCCTCTTCGTTATAAAGTACATCTTCGCCAAACAACCTTATTTCTGCCCGCTCCGGACTTGAAGTGATATTATGTATTCCAAACCGGACCCCCTGACCCTGCTCTACCGGGACCGCAATTTCGGGTATCACCGGCGGCCAGGGCATATCCACTTCCTTTTGTTCTTTGCCGGCTGTCCAGCTGTAGCTTCCAAGGGCAGCGCCATACTCCCTGTCCCGGCTTACTGTCACAAGGGCCGGAGGCCCCTGGCTGTCGGCAACGGCTTCTTCGGATGTCTTCACACAAGCCGCAGCAAAAACCATAATAAGGCAAAGCAGGACTATGAGCTTACACTTCATTTTTCTTCCTCCGTTCATATGGATTAACCCGGAATGTATAAATCTCTTACGGGTATATTATAATATATATTTGTAAAGAAATTATTAAAAAGACCCGGAACTAATTCCGGGCCTTAAATCTCTATTGTAATAATTCTTTAACCAGCCTGCTTACGATACTTCCTTCCGCTCTGCCTTTTAACTCCGGCATAACGGCCCCCATCACCTTACCCATATCCTTGAAACTAGCGGCTCCTGTTTGATTTATGGCGTCAATTATTATTTCCTTTATTTCCGCCTCTGAAAGCTGTGGAGGTAGATACTCACCAAGTATTTCTATTTCCTTTTCGTTTTTGTCGATGAGGTCCTGCCTTTCTCCCTGCCTGAACATTTCTATTGCTTCCCTTCTGGATTTTACCTCTTTGGCAAGAACTTCTATTACATCCCGGTCATCCAGCTCTGTTCTTTTATCCTTCTCTATCTGCAGGATGGCAGCCCTTACCATGCTTAAAACGCTCTTCCGGAAGGAATCCCTTTCCTTCATCGCAGTCCTCATATCCGACAAAAGCCTGTCCTTGAGGGTCATTTTATTCCCCTGCCTTCCTAATACCGGCTTTTAGTTTTCCTTCTTCTGGCTGCTTCGGATTTTTTCTTTCTTTTTACACTTGGTTTTTCATAATGCTCTCTTTTCCTCACTTCAGCCAGTACACCAGACTTGGCGCATTCCCTTTTAAAACGTTTAAGAGCGCTCTCAAGGGTTTCATTATCCCTCACCTTAATTTCTGACATCCATATATCCCTCCCTCCGCTGCTGACAATTCTACAGGAACTCTGGGTCATGCGGTGCTGCATATACTTACATAGTACAAGCAACGTATTTTATTATACATCATTTTTTTTTATAAAGTCAATATTTTAGCCCGGAGGCCAGGCCATATTCCGGCCGCCCATCAGATGAAAATGAATATGCCCTACCGACTGTCCCCCTTCAATACCGCAGTTGTTAACAACCCTAAATCCTTTTTCCGCTATTCCCCTGGATTTGGCAAGCTCGCCCGCCACCATAAAACTGTGGGAAACAATGTCCTTATTATTGTCATCAACCTCAATAAGAGAGGATATATGCTCCTTAGGCATTATCAATATATGTACCGGTGCCTTGGGGTCAATATCATTAATGGCTATCACTTTGTCATCCTGATATACTATATCTCCGGGTATCTCACCGGCGATAATTTTACAGAATATACAATCTGACAAAATATTCACCTCCTTATACGAAGTTATGCCGTATAGTAATTTTATTCAACAGCAGCCTCGCAATTCCTTCCCGTACATAAAAATTTTACGATTTCTCCTATCATGTAGTCCTCGCAGCTGGTCACAAGTTTGGTCCCGAGCAGTTGGTTGTTAAGCTCTGCCTGGGTGGGCACCAATACCTTTATATAGTTGTCGGTCAGTCCTTCGTAATAACCCGCCATTTCGCTGTTTTGCTGCTCGTATAAAACTTCAAGGCTGCTTCCGACAAACCCGTCATGGAAGTCTTTGCGGCACTTTGCAGCAAGCTCCAGTAAGGCTTTGCTCCTGTCATCCTTTGTCTTTGTGCTCACCTGTGCGCCAAACCCCGCCGCAGGGGTTCCCTTACGGGAAGAAAATTTAAATATATGCATATTGCTAAGCTTAAGCTCCTGTAAAAACCTGTAGGTATCTTCAAACTCCTGTTCAGTCTCTCCGGGGAAACCTACCATCACATCGGTGGTAATTGCCACACCGGGCAGTTTTTTTCTGATCCTATTGGCTATATCCCTGTATTCTGCGGTGGTATACCTTCTGCCCATTCTCCTTAGGGTCTCGTCACAGCCGCTTTGAAGGGACAGATGAAAGTGTCTGCAAACCTTTTGCAGCTGCGATATTTCATCGGTGACATGCCCGGTGAAATACGTGGGTTCAACCGAACTGAGACGAATCCTGTCAAGTCCGTCAATCTTATGGACCTTTTTCAGCAGATCCATTAGGTTGACACCCGTTTCCAGGTCCTTGCCGTAGGAGGTGACATGAATGCCTGTCAGCACCACTTCCCGGTATCCAAGGGCCACAAGGCTTGAAACCTGCTCTATAACTTTACCGGGATACCTGCTTCTTACCGGCCCACGGGCATAGGGAATAATACAGTAAGTGCAGAATTGGCTGCATCCATCCTGTATTTTTACATAGGCCCTTGTCCTGCCCCTGTGTTTTCGCTCCAATGCAAGTTCTTCATATCTTTCATCCCCGCTCAGCTCCCGGACAGCCCTCAGGGGCTGTGAGCTGTTCCGGGCCCTTTCGGCCAGCTCAACCACCCTTGATTTGTCAGCGGTGCCAATTACAATATCAACCCCCTGTATTGCCAGTACTTCATCGGGAGATACCTGAACGTAACAGCCTATCACAACGACAACGGCCCCGGGGTTTGTTTTTTTTGCTCTTCTTATAACCTGTCTTGATTTGCTGTCCCCGTGATGGGTCACAGTACATGTGTTTATCACGTACACATCCGCCGGGCGGTCAAAATCCACTACCCGGTATCCCTCCCGTATAAAAAGCTCCTCTATCGCCTGGGTCTCATACTGATTTACCTTGCATCCCAAAGTGTAAAATGCCACCGATTTCATCTAAATGCCTCCCAAATCTCCGAACCGGTACATAAGAATTGCCGTAATTATCATACCGGCGGTCTCGGTCCTGAGTATCCTGGGCCCAATCTTTATGGTATTAATCCCCATACTCTGCGCCTCGTTTATTTCATCCTCGCCGAACCCGCCTTCGGGACCTATCATTATCGCAATATTCCTATAGTCTCCCCTTACGCCGGGTATTGAATCTATCGAACGGCTTTTTTCTCCGGCATGGGGTAAAATGGCAAGGCTGTATTTCTGCATGGCTTCAAGGGCAGAGGTAAACCCGATCGGGGGCTCCACAACGGGTATCCTGCCGCGTCGGCATTGTTTTGCGGCCTCTGCTGCTATCCGCTGCCACCGCCCAACCTTTTTCCGGACATCCCTTTCGTCCCCCATCCTTACAATGGTGCGGGAAGTTATCACCGGTACGAACCTTACGACTCCAAGCTCGGTACCTTTTTGGATAATAAACTCCATCTTTGTCCCTTTGGCAACAGCCTGGTACAGTATGATTTCGGTATCCGCCTCGGTACCCGTCCCTTCTGCCCTGCCCAGCCTGACCCAAACTTCATCCCTGTCAATCTTTTCTATGGTGCCGTAATAATCGGTGTTTTGACCGTCACAAACCACCACCTCATCACCGCCCCTGAGCCTTAAAACTTTGGCAATATGTTTTACATCATCGCCTGCAATTTTCACCTGTTCTCCGTCTATATGCCCTTTGTCCACATAAAACCTGTTCATATAAATTATCCCTTCATCCTTGCAGCCAGGGCTCTCCAATCATTTTGCCTTAGCTCCTCCACAATTTCCAGCCCGTTATCCTCAAAGGTCCTTTTAACCTCTTCAAGTCTTTCTCCTATTATTCCCGAAGCTATAAACATTCCTTCCGGCTTCAAATGTACACCTATCGTCCCGCACATTCTTATTATGACATCCGCTGCAATATTTGATACTATAAGGTGGGCCCTGCCCCGGACCCCGTCCAGCAGGTTACCCCGTTCCACCCTTATTACTTCATCCATTTTGTTAAGACTTACATTTTCCCCCGCAACCTTTACCGCCACTATATCTATATCATAGGCCTCAACGGATTTGGCGCCCAGTTTTGCGGCGGTAACAGCAAGAATACCGCTGCCGCATCCTATATCGACAACCCGGTCACCTTTACTAAGGTATCTTTCCAGCAATTCAATACATAAAACCGTACTCTCATGGGTACCGGTACCAAAGGCCATCCCCGGGTCAAGAACGACGACAATGTCCTCCTCCCGGGGCGTATAATCTTCCCATGAAGGCTTTATTACTATATTTTGTCCTATTTTAACAGGCTTATAATATTTTTTCCAGTTTTGGGCCCATTCCTCATCCCCAACCTGACCGGCGGTCAGTTCAAGAAAACCGAAAGCATTATGTTTATTCTTCATTGCCTTAAGCTTTCCCCGCACCGCAGCCAGCCTTTCATCCAGATCGTCCTCCAGCGGCAGATAGCCCTTGACTAAAACCCTGTCACCTTCTGCATTAAAAATGCCGGGGTCTATATAATCCCAACTGCCTTTCTGCTGCAGCAGTGCCCGGATATCCTGCGGGTCCTCTATTACCACCCCGGCTGCTCCCGCTTCGTACAGTATATTGGCTGTAAGGTCAGTTCCTTCGGTGGTGGTATCTATTATAAGTTCCATCCACTCCACTTTAAAGCCTCCGTTCTATACTCCAAAAGCATCCTTCACCTTGTCTATTATGCTTTTGTTGCCCTGGCCGGCTCCACCGCCGCCAATTTCATCGAACTTTCTTAACAGTTCCTTCTGCTGCTGGTTGAGTTTCCTGGGAACATCGACAATCACCTTAACATACTGGTCGCCTCTGCCCCTGCCGTTTAATCTCGGTATACCCTGACCCCTAAGCCTGAAGACAGTGCCGCTTTGCGTTCCTTCGGGTATTGTCTGCCTCACCTTACCGTCGAGGGTGGGCACCGCAATCTCATCTCCTAGGGCTGCCTGTACAAAGGTAATTGGTATATCGCAGTATACATTTTCGTTTTCCCTTTTAAATATCTTATGGGGCTTAACCCGTATATAAACGTAAAGGTCCCCCGAGGGCCCTCCCCTTTCCCCGGGTTCTCCCTCACCCCTTAGGGAAATAGCCGAACCGTTATCCACCCCTGCCGGTACCTTTATTGTTAACGTACGGCTTTTCAGTGTCCTTCCGGTACCGCCGCACTCTTTACAGGGATCCTCTATTACCGTTCCCTGTCCATGGCATTTGTCACAGGTCCGTACCGTTTCAAACCTGCCCAGGGCAGTGTTCTGCCTGTATCTGACCTGCCCCGCACCTCCGCATTTATCGCATTTCCTGGACGAGGTCCCCGGTTTGGCACCGCTGCCTTCGCAGACGCTGCATTTTTCATGTTTTCTCACCCTTATATCCTTTGTTATGCCAAAGACAGCTTCTTCAAACTCCAATTCCAGGTCCGCCCTGATGTCACTGCCTTTGCTGGGTCTTGTGTTTGCCCGTCCTCCCGAAAAACCTCCTCCGAAAAAGGTTTCAAAAATATCGCCGAAACTGCCGAAATCTCCAAACCCACCGCCAAAATCGCCGTATCCGCCAAATCCACCCTGGCCATTTGACGCTGCATGCCCGAAGGTATCATACTGATTGCGTTTGGACGCATCGCTGAGCACCTCGTAGGCTTCGTTTATCTCCTTAAACCTCTGCTCGGCCTGCTTGTCGTCGGGATTCATATCTGGGTGAAATTTTTTCGCCAATCCCCTGTAGGCCTTCTTAATATCATCCTCGGATGCATCTCTGCCCAGGCCCAGCACTTCATAATAGTCCCTCTTGTTGCTCATAGACGCCTCACCTCAAATAATTGATAGTTATCCTCCTGTTGTAGCAAAACCGGCCCGTAAAACTCTTACAGGCCGGCAGTTTAGCCTATTTCTTGTCTTCGTCGTCAACCACTTCATAATCGGCATCCACTACGTTGTCCTCTTCCCCGTCCTGCTGGTCCTGCGCCTGGCCCTCCGGCCCTGCGGCATTTTCTGTCTGTTTATAGAGTTTTGCCGACACTTCGTAAAATACCTTTGTAAGAGCTTCGGTAGCGCTTTTTATTTCGTCTGCATCGTCCTTACCGAGAGCATCCTTTACTTTTTGAACTTCGGCTTCTATATTCTCTTTATCGGCAGCTTCCAGCTTATCGCCCATATCCTTCAGCGTCTTCTCGCTCTGGTAAACAAGGGAATCCGCATTATTCCTGACTTCAATCTTCTCCTTTAGTTTCTTGTCCTCTTCTGCAAATTTTTCAGCTTCCTTGACCTTCTTCTCAATCTCTTCCTCGCTGAGATTGGTGGAAGCGGTTATGGTAATTTTTTGCTCCCTGCCTGTACCAAGGTCCTTGGCGAATACATTCACAATCCCGTTGGCATCTATATCAAAGGTAACCTCAATTTGAGGTACACCCCTTGGGGCGGGCGGAATACCCGTCAGTTGGAACCTGCCAAGGGTAATATTTTGCGCTGCCATAGACCTTTCACCCTGCAGCACATGTATGTCAACGCTGGTCTGCCCGTCAGCCGCCGTGGAAAAAATCTGGCTCTTCTTGGTGGGTATGGTTGTGTTTCTCTCAATAAGCCTGGTGAACACGCCTCCCAGGGTCTCTATACCAAGGGACAGCGGTGTGACATCCAAAAGCACGACATCCTTTACCTCACCTGTCAATACCCCTGCCTGAATCGCAGCTCCTATCGCCACGCACTCGTCGGGATTTATCCCCTTGTAGGGGTCCTTACCGGTTATTTTTTTTACAGCTTCCTGCACCGCCGGTATTCTAGTGGAGCCTCCGACCAGTATCACCTTGTCTATCTGCCCGGGCTGAAGACCTGCATCCTTAAGGGCTTTTCTCATAGGTTCGGTTGTAGCCTCAACCAGATCGGCAGTCAGCTCGTTAAATTTTGCCCTCGTCAGGGTTATATCCAGATGCTTTGGCCCTGAGGCATCGGCAGTGATAAAGGGCAGGTTTATGTTGGTAGACATAACTCCGGACAATTCTTTTTTCGCCTTTTCGGCTTCATCCTTCAACCTCTGCAGAGCTGTCCTGTCCTTCTTAAGGTCAATACCGTTTTCTTTCTTAAACTCATCGGCCAGATAATCTATCACTTTCTGGTCGAAGTCATCTCCGCCCAGCTTGTTGTTACCGTGGGTCGCCATTACTTCAAACACGCCTTCTCCCAGCTCTAAAACAGAAACATCGAAGGTTCCTCCACCCAGGTCATAAACAAGTATCTTTTGACTCTCTCCCTTTTCCAAACCATAGGCAAGGGATGCTGCAGTGGGTTCGTTTATGATTCTTAAAACCTCAAGTCCTGCTATTTTACCTGCATCCTTTGTAGCCTGCCTCTGGCTGTCTGTAAAATATGCGGGAGTGGTAATTACCGCTTTTGTAATCTTTTCCCCAAGATAGCTCTCGGCATCCGATTTCAGCTTCTGCAATATCATTGCGGAAATTTCCTGAGGTGTGTATTCCTTACCGTTTATCTTACACTTATGGTCGCTTCCCATTAATCTTTTTATTGAAGTGACAGTACCGTCAGCGTTTGTTATTATTTGCCTTTTGGCTACCTGTCCAACCATTCTTTCTCCATCCTTTGAAAAAGCCACCACCGACGGAGTTGTCCTGCTGCCTTCAGCGTTTGGAATTACTACCGGTTCTCCACCCTCCATAATGGCAACGCATGAATTAGTGGTTCCCAGGTCTATACCTATTACTTTGCTCATGTTGCTCTTCCTCCTTTACTATAATGCAACCTTTACCATACTGGGTCTTAGTACCCTTGATTTTATCTTATATCCTTTTTGGAGCACCTCCAAAATGGTACCCTCTTCCTGTTTTGTATCCTCCACCTGCATAACGGCATGATGGAAATTGGGGTCAAACTTTTCACCCTGGGCAGGTATTTCCTCCACCCCGTGTTTTGACAGTATACCCTTTAGCTGTTTTATCACCATGTCTATGCCTTCCACGAAAGATGCATCACTGTCACTGCCGCTGTCACCGGCCGCCGCAAGGGATGCCCTTTCTAAATTGTCCAGAACGCCGAGAAAGGAAAGCATTATTTCTCCGGTAACAAAACTGTACATTTCGTCCTTTTCCCTGGCCATACGTTTCCTGTAATTATCAAAATCCGCCTGCGACCTTAACAGGCGCTCATAGTATTCCTGGTTCTTTTTTCTGCAGTCTGCAAGCTGTTCCTCAATAGAAAGCCCGTCCTCTCCGGTTCCGGTCTCCCCGTTTGCCTCCTCGGTTTGGTCCGTTTGCGGCCCGGCTTCTTCGTTTGTGTCCACCGCCTGCATGTTATCTTCCCTTATTTCATTGTTTTTGTCTCCCACTATGCATCACCCTTATTCAATGTTCTAGTAGTATCCTCATAACGAATTATCCTTTTTATTAATCTGTTTTAATTAAGCTGGAAATATAGCCAGCCATGAACTCGAGTACCGCCACCACCCTTTCATACTCCATTCTGGTGGGCCCGATAATCCCTATCCGGCCTACCTCTCTGTCTCCCGCCATATAGGTGGCAGTAACAAGGCTGCAGTCCTTTACAAAAATATTGTCCAGTTCGCTCCCTATGCTGACTATTACTCCCCTGCCCCCTATTTTGTTGATAATAGCTACCAGCTGTTCCTTTTGCTCGATTAACTCCAGAAGGTTTTTTGCCTTGGATACATCAGAATACTCGGGGAAGTTAAATATATTGCTCATACCGTCGGCGTAGACTTCATCGTTTTTTATTTCCCCCAGGCTTTCGGTCACCAAAGGAATAAGTGTATCAAGCAGCCCGTATCTGTAAACCAGCCTTCTGTAATCCTCGGTGTCCACACACCGGTTCAGCTCATCAACGGAAATCCCCGTTAACATATCATTCACCGCCCGATTAAGGCTCTCCAGATATTCGGGGGTTACAGTGTCCGCCGTCTTAATAATGGCGTTTCTTACCGTTCCGGTATCCATCACAAGGACGGCAACAAGACTGTGATTGTCAATGGGTACAAAGTGTACATGCCGCAGCTTGCAGTTGTCAAGTTGAGAGCTTAATACCAGCGAAGTATATTTGGTGAGCTGGGAGAGTATCCTGGCTGTTTTCCTGATAATACCCTCAATTTCGTCTATTCTGTTACCCAATTCCCTTATAATGGTCTCCTGTTCGCTGGGCGGCAGTTTCTTTGTCTGCATCAACCTGTCCACATAAAGCCTGTATGCCTTCTCGGAAGGTATTCTGCCCGCCGATGTGTGGGGCTGCTCAAGATAACCCATTTCCTCCAAGTCTGACATTTCATTTCTGATAGTTGCCGAGCTTATACCGAGTTTATATTTTTTGGCTATGGTTCTCGACCCTATGGGTTGTGCCGTAGAGATGTAGTCTGCAATAACAGCCTGCAATATTTTTAACTTTCTGTCATCTATCTGCATGATTTCACCCCCCGGTTGTTAGCACTCTCCTTCATAGAGTGCTAACGGCTCTGTCATAAAAATATCACTAGCCCCTTATATTGTCAACAGTTTTTTTCTTCTTTTTGTTCTAATTGCTCTAATATAGAAACTCAACAAAAACGCTGTTGGATAAATCGATGCCCTTAGAAGTCAGGCGAAGGCTTTCTTCGCCCATCTCAACAAGCCCCTTCTCCTCAAGCCTGTCAAGCTGACCTTTATAAAGCAGCCGTATATCGGTGCCAAATTCTTGTTGGAATTGGCGGTAGTCTATTCCCTGTGCTGTACGAAGCTTTAGAAATATTGTTTCGAACATACGGGTCTGGTCAGAGATGGCCTCGGAACTCTCTGCCGGACTCCGCCCCTGCTCCAGCAGGCGGCAGTACCTGAATATATCGGGAGTATTCCACCGCCTTATTCCGTCGGTATAGGAATGGGCAGCGGCCCCTATGCCAATATAGGGCCTGTTGTCCCAGCAGGCCAGATTATGGACGCATTCCCTGCCTTTTTGCGCAAAATTTGAAATCTCGTACCTGTCATAGCCCCTGTCTTTCAGGAATTTTACGGCATAATGGTACATATCCCTGTCCAGGTCCGGGTCGGGCTCGGACAGAGCTCCATCTTTAATCATCCGGTAAAATTCGGTTCCCTCTTCAATTATAAGCGAGTAACATGAAATATGCTCGGGTGAAAGGGCTGTGACCGCTTTCAACGTATTTCGCCAACTGTCTGATGTCTGGCCCGGAACCCCGAAAATCAGGTCGACATTTATATTATCAAACCCGATTTCCCTTGCCAGCTGGTAGTTTTGAATAAAGCTTTGTCTTCCGTGTATCCTCCCCAGTGTCATGAGCTCGTCCGGGTTCCAGCTTTGGAGACCTATGCTTAGCCGGTCGATACCGCTTTTTTTCAATTGAACCAGCACACCCCGGGACAGCGTGCCCGGGTTTGCCTCAATGCTAGTTTCAACACACCCTGTGGTATCAAAACACTCGCCAACACCTTCCAAAATCCGCGATATTAAAGCCGGGTCTATACAGGTAGGAGTACCCCCGCCGATATAGACCGTTTTCAGCCTTTTACCCCGGTATAGCTTCATTTCCATAAGCAGCGCATTTACATAGCCTGCTTCCATATGGTTAAGTCCGGGATACGAAACAAAGTCACAGTAATGACACTTTTTTTTACAAAAGGGAAGGTGTATATACAGAGAGTACTTCATTTCAAAAGCCTCCCTAATTGAGCTTCAGGACGGCCATAAATGCCTCCTGGGGCACTTCGACGTTTCCTACCTGCCTCATCCTTTTCTTTCCTTCCTTCTGCTTTTCCAGAAGCTTTCTCTTCCTTGTGATATCCCCGCCATAACACTTTGCCAGTACATCCTTTCTCATGGCCTTTATGGTCTCTCTGGCAATAATCTTATTGCCTACCGCAGCCTGTATCGGGATTTCGAACATATGCCTGGGAATTAATTCCTTAAGTTTTTCCGCTATAGTCCTTCCCCTTGCATAGGCCTTGTCCCTGTGGACTATGAAGCTAAGAGCATCAACCGGTTCAGCATTGAGCAGTATATCCAGTTTAACCAGGTCGGATTCCACATACTCCTTGAACTCGTAATCAAAGGATGCATATCCCCTTGTCCTTGATTTAAGAGCATCGAAGAAGTCATATATTATTTCGTTGAGCGGAATATCGTATTCCAGCACAACCCTGGTCTCTTCAAGATATGTCATATCCCTGAAAACGCCCCTTCTTTCCTGGCACAAATCCATTATAGGACCCACATATTCGCTGGGAACTATTATTGAAGCGGAAACTATCGGCTCCTTCATATACTCTATACTGTTTTCAGCCGGCAGGTTTGTGGGATTGTCAATCGCAACTTCCTCGCCGTCGGTTTTTTTAACCTTGTATATAACGCTTGGGGCGGTGGTCACAATATCAAGGTCGTATTCCCTCTCTATTCTTTCCTGTACAACCTCCATATGCAAAAGTCCCAAAAACCCGCAGCGGAAACCAAACCCGAGGGCTACTGATGTCTCAGGCTCAAAACTAAGGGAAGCATCGTTTAGCTTGAGTTTATCCAGGGCTTCTCTCAGGGCCTCATAGTCAGAACCGTCGGCGGGATAAAAACCGCAGAAAACCATCGAATTTATCTTCTTATATCCCGGCAGTGGCTTGGCTGTAGGGTTATCCCTCTCTGTGATTGTATCTCCCACCCTTGTATCCCTTACATTTTTTATACTGGCAGCAATAAAACCTACCGAACCCGCCCTGAGCTCTCCGACAGAAACAGGAGCCGGTGCGAAAATGCCCACCTGCTCCACCTCGAAGCTTTTCCCGGTTGAGCACATCATTATTTTCATCCCGGGCCTTACCGAGCCTTCAAAAACCCTCACATAGGATATTGCGCCCCTGTAGCTGTCATAGAAGGAATCGAATATCAGCGCCTTAAGAGGAGCATCTGAATCGCCTTCCGGCGGCGGTATCTTTTTTATCACCGCCTCCAGAACATCTTCAATATTTGTCCCTTCCTTTGCGGATATTAAAGGGGCATCCGAGGCCTCAAGGCCTATTATATCCTCTATTTCCCTTTTGACCTTTTCCGGGTGCGCACTGGGCAGGTCTATCTTGTTTATTACAGGTACAATTTCAAGATTGTTATCCAGCGCTAGGTACAGGTTTGCAAGGGTCTGGGCTTCTATCCCCTGGGACGCATCAACCACAAGCACCGCTCCCTCGCAGGCCGCAAGGCTTCTGGAAACCTCATAGGTAAAATCGACGTGCCCCGGCGTGTCTATTAGATTTAAAATGTATTCTTCTCCGTCCCTGGCTTTATACGCAAGCTTTACCGCCTTAAGCTTAATGGTTATGCCCCTCTCCCTTTCGAGGTCCATGCTGTC
>CAZVBE010000032.1:0-17536 GCA_964625335.1 uncultured Clostridium sp.
TGAGAGCGAAGGTTGTGGAAGCCGAGGCAGAGGTTCCGCGGGCCATGGCCGAAGCCTTCAGAAAAGGAAATCTTGGGGTTATGGATTACTATAATATGAAAAACATCCTTGCCGATACCGGCATGAGGGATTCAATAGCAAACATGGGTTCAGCGGATAAGAAAGATGAACCGATAGATAAGCAGGATAAGAAGTAGTCCCCTAAGGAGGGAACAGGAATGGATTTTAATGACGTATTCAGGCTACTCTTATATATAGCTATTCCGCTTGTTATTGCAAGCAACCGTAAGGCCAAAAAAGCTAAAAAATCTTCGCAGCAAAGAAGACAGCCTTCCCCTGCGCAAAACGCCGGAGGGGGCCTTATGGGCAGGATAGAAAGCATGATGAGAGAGATGGAGAAAGCAGCCGAGGCACAAAAATCTTCCGGCCGGGCAAGGACAGCGGGAGAGCCTGCGGCAACACCTCAGGGCATGCATACGGAAACAGGCCAAACCCTTGGTGGCATTTCAGGCGGACCCGGTGAGAGGCCGGAAGGCAAAATACCGGTATGGCAGGTGGCCAGGACGGATGAGGAAGAGGCAGTTGCCAGGCAGCCCAAAGGGGCGGAACCCCCGGTCAGCGAATATAAACCGGCTGCCGCGCAAAAGAGCAGTGGTTTGTTTGGACGGGACGACCTGGTAAAGGGGATAATTATGTCCGAGATACTGCAGCCTCCGGTTACAAAAAGACCAAATAAAAGGCATCCCTATTGAGGGATGCCTTTTATTTGGATATAAAGTATCCGAGGGAAGCCACCGCCGTCAGTTGAACTGCAAAGTACATGGCGATTCTTATGGCCATATCGTTGAAAAACCCCAGTGGAAACATGTTTATCAGTAAATCGGTCTCGGGATTCAAAAGCCAAAGGTCATTGGAAAAGAATATGTGATGGAAATTGGTAAAATACCGGTAAAAATCGGTATATAAAAGCAGTACAAACGCAAAGGTAACAAGGAACAGTATTAATGAACCCCGCAGGAGGGATATACCTGCAAAACGTTTACTGCCCTTTGCAAGGCGTATGGCGGCAAACATAAGTATTATCAGCAATCCAAAGCAAAGGTTCCTGATCCTGTAGCCCTGGACGAATAACATTTTCACATCCTTCATATGAAGGAGTTCTTTTTGACTGAACAAATATTTGTCGCTGCCGTATATTACTGCCCTGTTGTACAGGTAATCCCTTTGTCCGTTGAGGTACAGCAGGATATTCTCACTGAGGTTCAGATAGTCCCTTTTTGTCAGACCGGTTGTCTTGTCCAGGTTGTACTTGCCGTATGCCCTTTCATAAAAGCTTATGTCGAAGGCGGCCAGTTGAACCGAAGTCAATAAAAGGCACCCCGCAAGCGCGACAGTAACCAGCAGTATTATAGTTGTCCGGGATAACCTGCTCATTTTTTTACCTCCAACCTTTATTCATGGGTAGTATAGCATATTTATCTGTTATTAACCAGCCGGGTTTCGCATAAATTTAAATGAAGGAGGGAGACCCGGTGGAAACAAAAGCCGATGTCGTCAAAAAAGGGATTGCGGACCTGCTCGAGCTGCCCAGGGATATAGTGCTGGATTTGCCCAAGATAACCCTGGTGGGCAACCTTCAGCTTTATATAGAAAACCATAAGGGTATAATCGAATATTCGTCGGGTATTGTCAGAATTAACACCAAGGCAGGAATACTTGCGGTGACAGGAGCAGGGCTTACCATAAGGACCATTGTGGTGGAAGAAATAATTATAGTGGGGCAGATAGACAGAGTAGAGTTTTTGCAGTAGGGGGTGCTGGGAAAATGCTGGTGGTCCGGGTATGGAATTATATCAGGGGATATGTGATAATAAGGGTAGAGGGGATTAACCTTGAGAGGTTCATAAATTTAGCTATAGCAAATGGAATATACTTCTGGGATATTGAAAGAATTAACTATACCGCCATAAGGGCCAGGGTAGGGCTGAAGGGTTATAAACAGCTGCGTAAGATTAAAAAAAGGATAAACTGCAGGGTATCCATATTGGAGAAAAGAGGCTGCCCTTTTTTATTGCACAGGGTTCTTAAGCGAAAGGCATTGCTTATGGGTGGTATAACCGCCATTGCCATAATGTATTTTCTGACCTCCTTCGTTTGGGTAGTTGAGGTGGAGGGCATTGAGAGGGTATCCGAGGAAAGGATAATTAAGGAACTGGAATCCTTCGGTTTAAAGCCGGGTGCATTCAAATATTTTGTGGATACAAGGGACATAGAGACAAGACTGCTAATAGAGATGGACCAACTTGTCTGGGTGGGGATAAACATATTGGGCACAAGGGCGGTGGTGGACGTAGTAGAGAGAACCGATCCTCCTTCTCTTATAGATAAAGATGTGCCTTGTAACATTGTTGCCAAAAAGGATGGTATAATAAATAATATATTTGTATATCAGGGGCAGGCGACGGTAAAAGAAGGCGATACGGTGAAGGCGGGTCAGATGCTTATAAGCGGAGTTGTTGAGGAGCCTGACAGGCCGCTGCGGATGGTGCATGCAATGGGCAGGGTGGAAGCCAGAACCTGGTATCAGTTGACCGAGGAACAGGATTTGAAGCTTACCGAAAGGGTAAGAACCGGTCGGAGTGAAAAAAGGATAGCCCTGGGACTTGGTAAATACACCATAGGCTTAAGCGGGAAAAAGCCGGAATTCCAATATTTTGACAGCGTAACCGATATTAATAGGCTGGTTGAATGGAGGAATATCACTCTGCCCGTAGAATTAGTTATTGAAAATTATTATGAGGTGGAGGTCAGCGAAGAAATCCTCACAATAGAAGCAGCGACGGAACTGGCTGTGGAGAGAGCTCATCAGGGGCTGTCCGGGATGCTGCCGGAAGATGCGGAAGTGGTTGATAAAAAGGTTAAATATTATGAGATGGATAACAGCAGAATAAGGGTGGAGGTTGTTTTTGAAACTCTTGAGGACATAAGCATGGAGGAAAGGATCGATATTGTACATGGGGAGGATTGAGGTTGAATAACGGTTACAGCGAAAGCAGTGTGCAAATAGACAATTTCCGATATACGATGGAATTGTTCGGAAACTATGATGAAAACATAAAGATTATCGAGGAAACTCTTGAGGTGGAAATTATCGCGCGGGAAAACGAACTAAAGATAAAGGGTGATGCTAAGAGGGTTGGGCTTGCCGGAAAGCTTATAAATAATCTGATTGATATGCTTAAGAAGGGGGAGCAGCTCAATACCCAAAACATCAACTATGCCATCGGGCTTATTATGGCAGGGCAGGAAGAGAAAATAAAGGGCCTTGCCGATGAAGTAATTTGCCTCACCCATAAGGGAAAGCAGATAAAGAGCAAAACATTGGGCCAAAAGGTATATATTGAAGCCATGAGAAAATGCGATATTGTATTTTCCATAGGGCCCGCGGGCACCGGAAAAACCTACCTGGCTATCGCTATGGCGGTAAGGGCAATGAGGAACAGGGAAGTTAACAGAATCATACTCACCCGTCCGGCTGTGGAAGCGGGAGAAAAGCTGGGTTTTCTTCCCGGTGATTTACAGGACAAGGTTGATCCATACCTAAGGCCGCTGTACGATGCGCTTTATGACATACTGGGTGGGGAAAGCTATTTGAAATACAGGGAAAGGGGAATAATAGAAGTGGCGCCCCTTGCATATATGAGGGGCCGTACCCTGGATGATTCCTATATAATACTGGATGAGGCCCAAAACACCACCCCTGAGCAGATGAAAATGTTTTTAACCCGTATGGGATTGGGCTCCAGGATTGTAGTCACCGGGGATATTACCCAGATTGACCTGCCAACGGGTAAAAGATCGGGGCTAATCGAAGCAACAAAAATATTGCGTGGCATAAAGGGTATTGATATAATCAACCTTACCGAAAAGGATGTGGTAAGGCATAGTATAGTGCAGAAGATAATACTGGCATATGATAAGCATTATTCTAAAAAAACTGGCAGGTAGTATAAGGGGTCAGGGGGTCACAGTCAAATGGCAAACTTAAACAGCATGATGCAGAGGATGGGCAAGCTGCCGGTTTTCAGGATGAGACTGGGAGACAGATTTGTAAGAACAATAATGGCACTAGCCTTTTATAGTATAATACTCACCCTCGTTCTGTCGGTGGTCATGCCCGAGAGATATTCGCTGGAAGCCGGGGATACTGCCAGCGTGGATATAACCGCTCCAAAGGATATTGTGGACAGGATAGCAACCGAAAGATTAATGGAACAGGCCAGAGCGTCCGTTAACACGATATATTCAAGGGACCATACCATTCCGGTGGACGTAAAAAACAGGATAGAACAATTTTTCCAAAAGGTGACTGAAATTAGGAATGATGAAGACCTTTCGGTACAGGAAAAGCTGGACAAGCTTAAACAGGAAACCCCGATAGACCTGGACGACATCGATTTGGGTGTAGCCTTAAGCGTCGGGGAGGAGCAGCTTGACAACCTGGGACAAAATGTACTGGATGTAACCAACCAGATTATGAGCGTTGGGGTTACACCGGATGCCCTGGAACGGGCACGGAGGGAATTGGAGGATTTTTTCGCCAAGCAGCAGATAAGTCAATCCCTGAGAGAACTTGGATACAATATTTCCGACAGGGTTATCCGGCCCAATATGCTTCCCAACACTGAAGAAACAAACAGGGATATTGAAGCCGCGATAAACCGGGTAGAACCGGTTATCATACGAAAAGGGCAGAATATTATAAACAGAGGGGAAACGGTTTCCCCTTCACAGATTGAGCTGCTCAGGTCTTCGGGAATACTAAGGCAGGGGTTTTTCGATTATAAACTGCTGGCGGGGTATTCGCTGTTGATTTTTGTGCTGGGTCTGCTTACTGTACTGTACATCAAGTACTTCCATCCCGGCATATACAATAACAGGGGCAACCTTATGCTGATTGGCGTTATAACTACTCTTGCACTGTTTATAAGCCTTGGAGCCAATATTATTTCGGCATATCTTGCGCCGGTGGCTGCGGTCTCGATACTTATAACGATACTGCTGGATGCAAGGCTGGGAATCATGATAAGCATTCCGGTGGCTTTGCTTATGGGGCTTATTGCCGAGAGCAGTGCCACAGTGCTGTTTCTGGCCATAATAGGCGGTATGGTGGGCGCCCTTATAACCATGGTTTCACATCAGAGAAGGGATCTGCTTGTATCCGGACTGCTTGTGGGGATTAGCAACGCCCTGGTAATAATATGCATGGGGCTTATTGAAGGCATCGGAGCATTGGAGGTTATAAGGCAAAGCCTGTGGGGTCTGTTAAACGGCGGATTGGTCGCAGTATTTGCTATAGGCACCTTGCCGGCCTGGGAAAACTTGTTTGACATTATAACGCCTCTTAAACTGTTAGAGCTGTCAAATCCAAACCAGCCCCTTTTGAAAAGGCTGTTAATGGAGGCCCCGGGATCCTATCACCACAGCGTTATTGTTGGTAATCTGGCAGAGCATGCGGCCCAGCAAATTGGGGCAAATTCGCTGCTGGCGAGGGTGGGTGCATATTACCACGATATAGGTAAAATCAAAAGGCCTTACTTTTTCACCGAAAACCAGATTTCTACCGATAATCCCCATGAAAAAATAACTCCCAGCCTCAGCACGCTGATAATCACTTCCCACGTAAAGGACGGGGTAGAGCTGGCCAGGCAGAACAAAATACCGGGGATCATTACCGATATTATCAGACAGCACCATGGGGATTCTGTGGTTGCATACTTTTATCATAAGGCAAAACAGGGAGAAAACCAGGACAAGGTTGTCATGGACAACTTCCGTTACGACGGCCCAAAACCCCAGACCAGGGAAGCTGCCATAGTACTGTTGGCGGATTCGGTGGAGGCTGCTGTCAGGTCTATGCAGGAGCATTCGCAGGGTAAAATTGAAGGCCTGATAAGAAAGATTATAAAGGAAAAACTGGATAGCGGCCAGTTGGATGAGAGCGATTTGACCCTTAAGGACCTGGATATTATAGCAGATGCTTTTCTTGATATCCTGAGCGGTATTTTCCATCAGAGAATAGAGTACCCGGACCTTGAGCAGGAGATGAAAGGCGGTAAAAACCATGACGGTTCTGATAGAAAACAAGCAGAATAGCATATTGGTTGACCATACCATAATGACTATTGCGGAAAAGGTGGTGGATACTGCCTTTAACAGAGAGCATTTCCCGTACGGATACGAAGTAGGGGTCACCCTGGTTGACAATGAAACCATCGCAGCGCTCAACAGGGAATACAGGAATATCGATGCCCCCACCGATGTTCTGTCCTTTGCCATGCTTGAGGGGGATGAGGTTATAGATTTGAACGAGGACGGCGAAGCTATTATGGGTGATATAATTGTATCCATGCCAAGGGCTGTGGAACAGGCCGGAGAATACGGCCATTCGGTTGAAAGGGAGTTTGCGTATCTGCTGCTGCATGGTGTTTTGCATTTGCTTGGATATACCCATGAGGATGCCGGGAATGCGAGAAAAATGAGGAACCGCGAAGAGGATATTTTACACGACCTGGATTTGACCCGCGATTGACTGGAGGTATAGGTATTGAAGGGGCGCAAGCTGCTTGACAGCTTCAACTACGCTATAGCCGGCGTTATTCACGCATTGAGAACCCAGAGAAATATGAAGGTGCATTTTGCAATGGCGATAGCGGTAATGGGCTTCAGTCTTTTTGCGGGATTGAACAGACTGGAGTTATTGGTGCTTTTTCTTACCATAACATTGGTTCTGGTAACAGAAATGATAAATACTTCGATAGAATCAGCAATTGATTTGATGGTATGCACATATCATCCCCTTGCCAAAATAGCGAAGAATGTGGCGGCGGGGGCTGTGCTTATTTCGGCAGTCAATGCCCTGGTGGTGGCATATGTTCTTTTTTTTGATAAGTTAAACCCCCTTACCCTGCTGGTTTTGAAACGGGTGCGGCAGTCTCCCGTCCATATTACCTTTATAAGCCTGCTTCTTGCAGTATTGACGGTTATAGTGGTAAAAGCCCTTAAGGGTGAAGGGACGCCCCTAAGGGGAGGAATGCCAAGCGGCCATGCCGCTGCAGCCTTTAGCGTGGTAACGGCGGTGGCTTTTATTTCCGGGGATATGCTGGTTACGACGCTGACCCTTCTCCTGGGGCTGCTTGTGGTGCAGAGCAGGATAGAGACCAGGATACATAATACCTTTGAAACAATAATAGGCGCTGTGCTAGGCGTTATTATAACCGTATTGATATTTCAACTGTTCTTTTGAACGGGAAATAAGCAAAGTCCGGACATACATCAGAGAGGAAGGTCCCAGACATGAAAAATAAAGATATGCTGATCGCTGTTATTCTTATTACTGTTATTGCTGTTATTACTGCCATTGTAGTTGTTTCACGCAGCAGGCCCGAGCCACCGGACGGGACAGCCGTTGATACAGATGTGCCAGTCCCTGCGGAGGATGAGCCGGATGTGGTGGAGGAAAAGGTATTCCTGGACGGTGTTATCTGTCCACTGGGCGGAGAGATGATAGAAAAGTCAAGCCTGTACCCAAGACCCGTTGCGGTTATGCTGGACAATCACCCCGCCGCACGGCCCCAGGCCGGGCTGGAACAGGCGGAGGTGGTGTATGAGATACTGGCCGAAGGGAATATCACAAGGTATATGGCCCTGTACGCCCATGGCGGCGACCAACTGGTGGGCCCGGTAAGGAGCGCAAGGTATTATTACATAGACAAGTCTATGGAGTACAATGCAATATACCTTCATGCGGGGGGCAGCCCCGAGGCCTGGGATGATATAGCAAGGTTGAAAATACCCTCATTTAACGCCATGAATTTGGGCGCACCGCTGTATTGGAGGGAAAAACACAGGAAGGAACCCCACAATATATATACCGCCCTTGACAGGATACAGAACTCTTCGGATGACCGGGGCTACAATAAAACGGGCGGTGTACAGGTACACTCCTTCAACAGTGAGGATAGACAGCCTGAGGGAGAAAGGGCGAAAAAAATACTGATATCCTATCTCCAAAACTACAGGGTATCCTACGAGTATTCCAGTCAGGACGGGGTATATTTAAGATATGTAATGGACAAGCCCCATGTGGATGAGAACAACAGCGACTACCAAATCCAGGCCAAAAACATTATAATACAAGAGGCGGTACATAAAATAGCCGACAGCGAGGGAAGAAGAAATATAAGCCTGGTAGGCAGCGGAAAGGGCATCTACATAACCAACGGGTCTTATGTGCCTGTTACATGGAAAAAGGCGGACAGAAGGTCGCCGACACGGTTTTATTTTGAAGATGGCAGGGAAGTAAAGCTAAACCCGGGCAAAACATGGATACAGGTTGTGCCCGGCATTAGCAGTGTAACCTTTGAATAGGAGGCGTTAAAGCATGGATTACAGGAAGCTTTTGGCCCGGGCTGAGGAAGCCAGGAAGCATTCCTATTCCCCTTACTCGGGCTTTGGGGTTGGGGCCGCCCTTGCAACGGCAGAGGGTAAAATTTTTACCGGGGCGAATATAGAAAACGCGACCTATGGAGCCACCATATGTGCAGAACGCACCGCGGTGGTCAAGGCGGTTTCGGAAGGATACATGGATTTTGAGGCGATAGCGGTTGGCAGCGACGCAGATGAAGGGTCCTTCCCCTGCGGAATCTGCCGGCAGTTTATTGCGGAATTCGGTTTGGATATAAAGGTTATAACCGGTAAATCAAGCGGCGACATAAGGGTACACACCATAGCCGAGCTTTTGCCCTTTGCCTTTACCGGGGAAGAACTCGGGCAGGGATGCAAATAGAAAGCAGATCATTGAAGGTTTGGAGAATACAAATGGGCTTTGGGATATACAATAATAACGAAAAGCATTTTTGGAGGCGAGGATATGGATACCGGGTATAAGTCAGGTTTTGCAGCCATAATAGGAAGGCCCAACGTGGGGAAGTCTACGCTGCTCAATGCAATGATGGAAGAAAAAATATCCATAATTTCGAGCAAACCCCAGACAACAAGGAACAGTATAAGGGCAATTTACACCACTGAGGATTTTCAACTGGCCTTCCTGGATACTCCGGGCATCCATAAACCCAAAAATATGCTGGGGGAATATATGCTGGCCTCCGCCCGGACGGCGCTTAACGAGGTGGATGTAATAGTATATGTGGTGGAAGCGGATGCCGGGATTGGCAGGGGAGATATGTATATACTGGAAATGCTTGAGAAGGTTAAAACTCCCGTGATACTGGTGGTGAATAAAACCGACCAGTCGGACAGGGCAAAGGTGGAGCAGCTGACGGATGCATACAGGTCTAAAAGAAGCTTTGCGGATATAATACCCATTTCGGCGATAGGTGGGGACAATCTGAATATACTCAGGGGCGCCATAGTGGAAAAGCTTCCGGAGGGACCCCAATATTTTCCCGATGATATGATAACCGACCAGCCCGAGAGGTTCGTAATTGCAGAAATAATTCGCGAAAAAGCCCTTGTGCTGCTTGAACAGGAAGTGCCCCACGGAATTGCCGTGGAAGTGGAAACGGTTGAGGAAAGCGATAAATCCAATCTGATAAATATCCAGGCAAATATTTACTGCGAAAAAGAATCCCATAAAAGGATAGTCATAGGCAAGGGAGGAAATATGCTCAAAAAAATAGGAACCCTGGCAAGGGCAGATGTGGAAAAGCTGCTGGGCTGCAGAGTTTTCCTCGAATTGTGGGTAAAGGTAAAGAAGGATTGGAGAGATACCGCCGGGTCTTTGAAACTGTTCGGCTATCAATAATGGTGCCTTCCATATATGGCATATAATTACCCGTATACGGTTATTTTTGACGGGGAAAATATTAGTTACAGACATTATAACGACGGTAATGGAGGGACATAAATATGTTAATGGATTTCATCTGGAAGGCCTTTGAACAAACAGGGGATACAAGATACTATATTGAATATATAAAGTACAGGGATATATTTGATAAGAGCCGGAGGGAGCAAAATAATGACAGGATGGATAAAACGGGATAATGAGGATGAAATATCATGCTTACAAAAACACGAGGTCTGGTCACCAAGGCAGTAAATTTTGGAGAGGGGGATAAAATTCTAACTCTTCTGTCCGACAGATACGGTAAAATACAGGTTATGGCAAGGGGCGCCCGCAAAACAAAAAGTAAGCTGACAGCGGGTACCCAGCTTTTTTGCTATGGCGATTTTATACTCTTTAAAGGGAAAAACTGGTATTATGTAAACGAAGTGGAAATAATAAATACGTTCCACCGGATAAGGAATGATCTGATTAAATTATGTAACTGTACATACCTCATTGAGCTTGCCAATGCGGTTGTACAGCCCGAACAGCCACCGGGAAGGCTCCTGGATGTACTGGTTGATGCCTTTAATATATATGCCGGGGAGAATACCAACCCGGAGATAATAATGCGGGCAGCAGAACTTAAGATATTGGCTTACTCGGGCTTTAAGCCCCAGCTTGGGAACTGTACAAATTGCAATGCGGTTTCGGATGCTACATACTTCAGCCCCGTTTCGGGGGGGATATTGTGCCCTGACTGTGAGAAAACCGATCCATATGGGTTTAAGGCAAGCCCGGACACCATTGGGGTTATGAAGCTGATGCTTAAATGGAAACTGCAGAAACTGGGCTGTATCAAAGTAAAGGGTCATATACTAAAGGAACTGGAAAAAATAATGAGGTCCTATGTGGCGGTACATATCGAGAAGAATTTCTCTGCAAACAGGTTTATGGATAATATCAAAAAAATGAAATAAGGAGGTTAAACTGATGGAGATTACACTTGAAAAAATCGACATAATAAGGGAGCGGACCGGTTTATCCTATAGGGAAGCAAAGGAAGCCCTGGAAAAGTGCGACGGGGATGTAATTGAAACCCTTGTCTACCTTGAATCAACCAAGAAGGATGAAAAATGGACCGAGAACATATCGGCGGCAGGCAATGAGATGATTGACCGCATTAGGGAGCTGATTAAGCAGGGTAATATCTCAAGGATCAGGGTAAAGAAGGACGGAAACATTATACTTGATATACCCGTAACAGCCGGAGCGATAGGTACCGTGATTGCGCCCCAGCTGGCAGCACTGGGTGCGGTGGTTGCCGCGATTTCCAAGACAACGGTGGAGATCGAAAAGCCCAATAAGGAAGTAATAAACCTAAGCGAGATTGTGGGAAAAAAGGCCGGAGCAGCCAAGGACATTATAGACGACCTGGCAGACGATGCAAAGGATATTGTGGGCAAAAGAAAGAGAAGGAGCAAAGGGTCCGGTTCGGACGGGCAAAGCGATTGACAAACCGGAATTAATTCTGTAGACTTAAAAGTAACCAAGAAACAGGTGCGAAGAAGCAGAGGAGTAGCCGGTTGATTTGACAAAGCGAGCCGGGAAGGGTGAAAGCCCGGCGCAATAGGCTGGTGAAGGGCGCTGCAGAGCAGTTGACGTTAAGGAGGGTACTTCGGTACCAATTAGGGTGGAACCGCGGAAGATAAGCTCTTTCGTCCCTATCGGGGGATGAAGGGGCTTTTTATTTAGGCAATTAAAGATTATTTTACAACTAAAACGCGAGGAGGAAGGCAAATGGCAAAGGTATTTACCATGGAAAAACTGGTATCGCTCTGCAAGACGAGGGGAATCATATTCCCGGGTTCCGAAATATACGGCGGTTTGGCTAATACCTGGGACTACGGACCCGTGGGGGTCGAGCTGAAAAACAACGTCAAAAAAGCATGGTGGAAAAAATTTGTACAGGAAAGCCCGTATAATGTGGGACTGGATGCCGCAATACTCATGAACCCCCAAACCTGGGTGGCATCAGGCCATGTGGGAAGCTTTAACGACCCACTCATGGACTGTAAGAAGTGTAAATCAAGGTTCAGGGCAGATAAGCTGATAGAGGAGTATTTGCAGGAAGCGGGAGAGGATGTATCGGTTGACGGCTGGGATAATCAAAGAATGGAGCGTTTCATCGAGGAAAAGGATATAAAATGTCCCGACTGCGGGGAGAAGGACTTTACGGGAATAAGACAGTTCAACCTGATGTTTAAGACCTATCAGGGGGTTACCGAGGATTCAAAGGCCGAGATTTTCCTGAGACCAGAGACTGCACAGGGCATATTTGTCAACTTCAAAAATGTGATAAGAAGCTCAAGGAAGAAGATACCCTTTGGCATAGCCCAGATTGGGAAATCCTTCAGAAACGAGATAACTCCCGGAAATTTCATATTCAGGACCAGGGAATTCGAGCAGATGGAACTGGAATTTTTCTGTGCCCCCGGCGAGGACCTCAAGTGGTTTGACTACTGGAAAAATTTCTGCAGAGACTGGCTGCTTGAGTTGGGGATGGACGGAGAAAATTTCAGGATGCGGGATCATAGCCCCGAGGAGCTGTCCCACTACAGCAACGCCACCACCGATATCGAATACAAATTCCCCTTTGGCTGGGGCGAACTCTGGGGTGTGGCCGACCGGACCGACTACGACTTAAAACAGCATATGGAGCATTCGGGCGAGGATTTTTCCTATACCGACCCCTTTACAAACGAAAAGTATATTCCCTACTGCATAGAACCATCCCTTGGGGTTGACAGGGTACTGCTTGCATTTCTGGCGGATGCCTATACCGAAGAGGATCTGGGGGACGGGGACACAAGGACTGTGTTGAAACTGCATCCCGCCCTTGCCCCTGTAAAGGCTGCCGTGTTTCCCCTTTCCAAGAAACTGGGGGAGGAAACCTTTGCCCTGTACGCAAGACTCCAGAAAAGGTTTGCTGTCGAATACGATGAAGCGGGCAGTATAGGTAAGCGGTACAGGAGACATGACGAAATAGGTACGCCCCTCTGCATAACCTATGACTTCGAGAGCCAAAACGACAACTCGGTGACGGTAAGGGAGCGGGATACCATGGAGCAGGTAAGGATAAATATAGACGAACTGGAGAATTACCTCCAGGAAAAACTCACTTACTAAAGAAATTATGGGACAAGGAACGGTTCCTTGTCCCATAATTTTCAATTCGTCTTGGATACGTTTTTCTGTTAAAAGCCGGTATACAGACGTCTTCTGCGCACTCGTCTTCTGCTGAACAGTTCTGCAAGCAGTATTATCGCCACAAGGTCCCTCAACACGCCCTGCCTGTCGGAATAGAATTGTCTGCTGTCGCCCATACCGCCAAGCAGATCATGGCTGCTTCTGTCGTATACCACGCCAATCATTTCGTCAATTACAGCCCTGCATGGGTATACGTTGTCCTGAAGCTGGCCCATGTTTTCCCTGCGCATGATTTCTTCCGCCGAGTACCGGTAAACGGTATGGCACGCGCGTGGATACATTTCCATCATATATCTGTAGTCGGCGTCATCCTGCATGGCTATCATACGGTAGGGGTTTTGCCCGTAAAAACCGTTTTGGCTGCCATTCATTGTCAAACCTCCTCTCTCCTGTTTCGATATATATTATTCAACTTTATGGCAACAGTTGACTAACCGGCCTGTGACGGGCAGACAAGAAACAGGAAATAAATGGAGGGACAAACAACCGTTCCTTGTCTCTTGAAAAATCCACTTAAAAAATCAATAGAGTAGCACATTGGGCTTGAGTAATGTATACTATATAGTGTGTATATAGAATGGGGGGGTGATGGGAATTAAACTATCCGACAGGCAAAACCAAATAGTGGAGATAGTCAAGACAGAACAACCTATAACCAGCGAACAGATTGCCGAAAGGCTTAACCTCACCCGTGCTGCTCTCAGGTCCGACCTTGCTATACTTATAATGACAGGGCTTCTTGAAGCAAGGCCCAAGGTAGGATATTCTTTGACGGGACGTATACCCACCAATATGATAGCCGATTTCATAAACAACATACTTGTAAGGGATATAAAAACCCGTTCTGTGGTGGTGAATGTGGAAACCAGCGTCTATGACTGTATAGTAAATTTGTTCCTGGAGGATGTGGGAACAATTTTCGTGCAGTCGGAAGGATATCTGGCCGGTATAGTATCAAGGAAGGATTTCATTAAGCACTCGATAGGCAAAAAAGACCTGGACAGGATACCCATAAGCATAATTATGACAAGAATGCCAAATGTCGTTACACTGGAAGACGACGAGACCCTGGCCCAGGCCATAGCAAAAATGGTGGAACACCAGGTTGACTGTATACCGGTAACCGAAAAGGTTGACGGCGGCGATGGCAAGGATAAACTGAAAATTACCGGAAGGGTGTCCAAAACCGGTATAATAACGGTAATACATGAAATGCTCAAAGAATAGAATGGGAGGAATATAGTGGGATGATGGATAACGGGCCTAAAATTTTCATTGTATCGGATTCTATTGGAGAAACAGCAGAAAAGGTTGTAAGAGCCGTTGCTATTCAATTCAATTCGGATATAACCGAAATAAGGAAGGAGGCTTTGGTTACAGACGTATCCCAGATACGGCGTATAGTTGAGGAAGCCAAGAACTGCACATGTATTATAGTATATACCCTGGTGGTTGAGGAACTTAAAAAAGCCCTGGAGGAAGAATGCGACAAGTACGGGATACTCAGGGTAGACATACTGGGTCCGCTGATGGACGCCCTGAAAACCATTGCACCGACAACTCCCAAACTGGAGGCGGGTCTTATCTACAAGCTGGATGAGCACTACTTCAAACGGGTGGATGCTGTAGAGTTTGCTGTAAAGTACGACGATGGCAAGGACCCAAGGGGTATATTAAATGCGGATGCCGTCCTTATAGGTGTATCCCGTACATCCAAGACACCCTTAAGCATGTACCTTGCCCATAAGAACTACAGGGTGGCAAATGTGCCGCTGGTCCCGGAAATACCTCCACCGGAAGAATTGTTTCAGATTTCCAACAAGAGGATTATTGGGCTTACAGCCGACCCGGATAAGCTCAACCTGATAAGGAGGGAAAGGCTCAAAACCCTCGGTCTTAACGACAGTGCCAGTTACGCGGATATGAAAAGGATATTGCTTGAGTTGGAGCACGCCGATACCCTTTTCAAAAAGTTGGGCTGTACCGTCATAGATGTGTCCAAAAAGGCTGTGGAGGAGACGGCCAGTATAGTAATCCAATTGTTAAAGGAGGCATGAACACAGTGAGCAAGTACGTTTACATGTTTCAGGAAGGCAATGCAGGAATGAAGGAGATATTGGGAGGCAAGGGGGCCAATCTGGCCGAGATGACAAGGATAGGCCTTCCGATACCACCTGGGTTTACCGTGACCACCGAGGCATGCAATAAGTACTATTCCCAGTGGGATAACAAGCTCTCCAACCAACTGGTGGAGGAACTCTCAACAAACCTTAAAAAGCTTGAAGGTATCACAGGCAGGAGGTTTGGGGACAAACAAAACCCTTTACTGGTATCTGTACGTTCAGGTTCGGTAATATCAATGCCCGGAATGATGGATACAATATTAAATCTGGGTCTGAACGACGGGTCTGTTATTGGGCTTGCCAGTTCCACGAATAACGAGAGGTTCGCCTATGACAGCTATAGAAGGTTTATACAGATGTTCGGCGACGTGGTGTGCCATATAGAGAAATACAAGTTTGAAGGAATTCTTGAAAATATAAAGGACGCTAAAGGGGCTGAATACGATACCGGGCTGTCCGCCGACGACCTTAAAGAGGTTGTTGTAAGGTACAAGGAACTATACAGGCGGGAAATGAAAAGTGAGTTTCCGCAGGACTCGCAGCAGCAGCTCCTTCTTGCGGTGATGGCCGTATTCCAATCCTGGAATAATCCCAGGGCAAAAACCTACAGAAACATTAATGATATTCCCCATGACCTTGGAACAGCGGTGAATGTCCAATCCATGGTATTTGGGAACATGGGGGACACATCGGGTACCGGAGTGGCCTTTACCCGCAACCCGGCCACCGGTGAGAAGGCCCTGTTCGGCGAATTCTTGCTGAATGCCCAGGGAGAGGATGTGGTTGCGGGAATAAGGACGCCAAAACCCATCAATCAGATGGAAGAAATATTTCCTGATATACATAGGCAGTTCGTGGAAATAGCAGCACTTTTGGAGAAGCACTACAGGGACATGCAGGATATAGAGTTCACCGTGGAAAGGGGAAAACTTTATATATTGCAGACCCGTAACGGTAAAAGAACCGCAGCCGCTGCAATAAAAGTGGCGACCGACCTCGTTGGCGAGGGGCTTATTACAAAGGAAGAGGCTATCATGCGGATAGAGCCCGGGCAGCTTGACCAGCTTTTGCATCCCAATTTTGATGTGAAGGTTTTGGAAAAGGCGCAGCTGCTTGCCCAGGGACTGCCCGCTTCGCCGGGGGCGGCCACAGGACAGGTATATTTTACCGCCGAGGAAGCGGTTAAGGCTGCGAAAGCAGGCAGCAAGGTTGTCCTGGTAAGGCAGGAAACCTCACCGGAGGATATCGAGGGTATGAACGCTGCGGTGGGTATACTCACCTCCAGGGGCGGAATGACGTCCCATGCGGCGGTGGTTGCCCGGGGTATGGGCAAGTGCTGTGTTGCCGGCTGTGGAGAGATCAGGGCAGAGGAAAAGGAAAAGAAATTTACCGTAAAGGGAATAACGGTCACCGAGGGAGAGTTTATATCGCTTAACGGCAGCACCGGCAAGGTATATCTTGGCAGTATACCCACAACCGAGCCCGGGCTTTCAGGCAGCTTTGCCACACTGATAGGCTGGGCCGACGAGATACGGGCTTTGAAGGTGAGGACCAATGCCGACAACCCGAAGGACGCCGCTACCGCCGTCAGATTCGGTGCCGAGGGTATAGGCCTGTGCAGGACCGAGCACATGTTTTTTGAAGAGGACAGGATTCCCGTTGTAAGGGAAATGATATTATCCCGGAATACCAAAGAGAGGATTAAGGCCCTGGATAAACTCATGCCCATGCAAAAGGAAGATTTCAAAGGGATATTCAGAGCTATGGACGGGAGACCGGTAACCATAAGGCTGCTTGACCCGCCGCTGCACGAGTTCCTTCCCAAAGAAGACAGGGACATCCAGGCCCTGGCCGGGGATATGAATATAGAAGTCCGGGAACTCAAGGGCATTATCATGGACCTGGAGGAATTCAACCCTATGCTGGGACACAGGGGCTGCCGGCTTGCCATAACCTTCCCCGAGATAGCAAAGATGCAGACAAGGGCAGTTATAGAGGCTGCCATTGAGGTTGTCAGGGAGACCGGAATGACGGTAAAACCCGAGATTATGGTTCCGCTTATAGGAAGCGTTGAGGAGTTTAAATACCTTAAAGAACTGATAGCGCAAACCGCCGACGGTTTAATAAAAGAAGCGGGGATAGAGCTTGAATACCTTACCGGTACCATGATAGAGGTGCCAAGGGCCGCCATAACAGCGGATGAGGTAGCGAAGGAGGCGCAGTTTTTTTCCTTCGGCACCAACGACCTGACCCAGATGGCTATGGGCTTTTCCAGGGACGATGCGGGGAAATT
>CAZVBE010000033.1:0-17442 GCA_964625335.1 uncultured Clostridium sp.
TTAAACAGTGGCAAAAACCACTGATAAAGTAACTATACTAATTGTACAAGGAGGATATAATTATGAGTAAAAAATACCTAATCAAGGCTTGTCCCGTACTGATACTGCTTTTATCGGTTTTAATTGTTGGAGGCTGCAGTCAGCCGGCCGGAGGTACAGTTCCCATGGAGGAATGGAGCATAACCGTTGAAGTTGTCGGAGGAGAAACAATTGAATTTACCAGCGAGGACGCACTGGAAATGGGACCTGTTGAAGTGAAAGTAGCGGAAAAGGATAAGGATACTACAAAGGAAGAAGAGTTGTGGACCGGAGTTTTACTTAAGGACATACTGGAGTTTGCGGGAGCCGGCGAATACTCAGTAGTATCGGTGGAAGCATCCGACGGCTACGCAAGGGAATATGATCCCGAACTGGTAAACAGCGAAGGTACAGCTCTTGGCTGGAGTTGCAACGGAGAGCTTCTGGGCGAGGAGGATGGATTAGTAAAACTGGTTGTTGACGGCAAAGGCTCAAACTGGCAGATCAAACAGGTCGCCAAGATAGTGGTTATTCCATAAATAATGCCATGATAAAGAAACTGACAGCAGCAGGATTGATTGCAGCCCCGTTATTACTGATATTTTTATCACTTTTCATAGGCAGGTATCCATTGACGATAGGTGAAGTTGTAAGCGTTCTGGGCGTTAAGGCCGGATTTCCCGGCTTCGACTCCCTTCCCATACATGTAAATGTTGTATGGGACATACGATTTCCCCGGGCTATCCTGGGGGCCTTTGTGGGGGGCAGCCTTGCGGTAAGCGGTGCAGCCTTTCAGGGTCTTTTCAGGAATCCCCTGGTAAGCTCCGGAGTGCTGGGGGTTAGCGCCGGTGCAGGGTTCGGGGCTTCAATGGCAATCATTCTGTTTGGCGGCGATACTTTTTTAGTCTATGTTTTTGCTTTTTGTTTCGGAATTCTTGCGGTGGTTTTAAGCTATGTAATAGGTACCAATTATACTTCTACTCCCACCATAATGCTTGTTTTGGGAGGGGTGGTGGTGTCGTCTATATTTTCGTCCCTGGTTTCTTTACTGAAATATATTGCCGATCCCTACGAGCAGCTTCCCAGTATAGTTTTCTGGCTTATGGGGAGTATGGCGTCGGCCAGATTCAGGGATATTGCTATTTCTGCGATACCCATGTGGGTGGGAATGGCAGGTCTTGTTGCAATGCGGTGGCGGCTTAATATCCTTTCAATGGACGACAGGGAGGCCCAGGCCCTGGGGGTAAACATAATCTTTGTAAAGGGCCTTGCAATCCTGTTTGCTACGCTGGCGACCGCCGGTGCGGTATGCGTAAGCGGGATAATCGGATGGGTCGGGCTTGTTGTGCCCCATATGGGAAGGATGCTGGTGGGCAACGACAATACAATACTGGTGCCTACATGTTTATCCATAGGAGCGGGCTACTTAATTCTGGTGGATAATGTGGCAAGGACCCTAACCGGTTCAGAAATACCACTGGGGATTTTGACTTCAATAATAGGAGCGCCATTTTTTGTATATCTCCTTAAGAAAACCAAGGGACGGGGATGGTAATGCATGTCAATAATAGAGGTAAAAAAAACGTCCTTTTCCTACGGACATCAGAGAGTGCTGGAAAATATCGACCTCACGGTTAATGAGGGAGAAATATTCTGCCTGTTCGGGCCCAACGGCTGCGGCAAGACCACCCTTATACAGTGCCTGCTGGGCATACTTAGGCCCAGCGCAGGTACAATAAAGCTCAGGAGCAGGGACATAAGGAATATGAAGACCGTTGAAATCGCCAGGGAACTGGCATATATACCCCAAATCCACGAAAAACCCTTTCCCTATAAGGTTATTGACGTGGTGCTGATGGGCAGGGTGTCCTATACCGGTCTGTTCTCGCTGCCAAAGAAAGAGGACAGAAAAACAGCCGAGGAGGCCCTGGAGATGGTTGGCATGCTAGAATTCAGGGATAAGCCCTATACTCAGATTAGCGGCGGGGAGACACAGCTTGTTATGGTGGCACGGGCTCTGACCCAGAAGACGCCTGTCCTTATTATGGATGAACCGACTGCGCACCTTGATTTCAGAAACGAACTGACTTTTTTGGAAACCATTGTCCGCCTTGTTAGGGACACAAAAATCACAGTGGTGATGGCAACCCATTTCCCGAACCACGCCTTTTATTTTGAGAACTCCAGCACCAAATCACAGGTTGCTCTGATGAATGATAGAATGTTTTATGCCCAGGGCACGCCGGATGATGTCCTGACCGAGCTTAATATGTATAATATTTTCAATATAAAGTCAAAACTCATATCCCATGAGTGGGAAGGGGAGAGCTTTAAACAGATCTTTCCTATAAGAACCTATGGATAGTATTCCTGAAGGGGGAGTTTTATGGAAAGCTTTGGCAACAGATTCATAGTTGGTATAATTCTGATATCGATAATTCTTACCGGCTGCGGACAAAACGGAACGCAGGGTGTATCCGGCGCACCGGAAGAGGTACCCGGTTTTTATATAACCGACAGTTTCGGCAGGGAAGTTTTTATTCCGGATGAGGTTCAAAACATCGCCTGCCTGTATTCCTTTGCGGGCTATGCTGTAAGCCTTCTGGGCAGGGGGGAAGACCTGGTTGCGGTGCCTGACGGCCTGCAGAGGGATGTGATGCTTATGGAGATAGTACCGCAGGTGGAGAAGGCGGCGGTCCCGAGGAAATCCGGAAAGATAAACATAGAAGAGCTGCTCAGGCAAAAACCTGATATTGTAATAATAAGAGGGGATACCGCTCATGATGAAAAAGAACTGGAGCAGCTTGATAAGGCAAACCTGACCTATATTGTGGTTGATTATACAAACATAGAAGAACAGCAGCAGGCCATATCCATCATTGGAGAATTAATCGGACGCCCGGAGCAGGCAAAAGCCTTCAACGATTATTATAACGACATCATTAAAAAAGTCGGTGATGTTGTGACCGGCATGCCCGAAGGCGGGCGGGCAAGGATGTACCATTCGGAAAACCAGGCGCTTAGGACAATACACAATAGCGCGCTGCCTGCTGACTGGTCAAGGGCGGCGGGGGTAATTAACGTATCGGTGGACGAAAAGCTTAATCTGGTGAATAACGACTATTATGCTTCGCTGGAACAGGTTCTGCTGTGGAATCCGGAGGTCATAATAGCCAATGAAAACACCGCGGTGAAGTATATTCTTGGAAACCCTCAGTGGTCGGGTATAAAGGCGGTGCGAGAAGGAAGGGTATACCAACTCCCCCAGGGTATATCCCGGTGGGGGCACCCGGGTTCGGTGGAAACGCCGCTGGCCATCCTATGGACTGCAAAGATGGTGTACCCGGAATTATTCGAGCATATCGACATGAAAAGCGAAGTCGAATACTTCTATAAAGAGTTCTTCGGCTACCAACTGTCAGCGGAAATGATAGAGCAAGTTTTAAACGGTGAGGGTTTAAGAATGCCAAAGGGGGAGGTGCAGGGTTGAGAATACTTGTTTGTATAGACGATACCGACAATCTTGATAGTAAAGGCACCGGCGCCCATGCCCTCGGTATTTCTGGAAAAATATTGGCACAAAAATTAGGGATGCCCAAATTCATATCCAGGCATCAGCTTTTTGTGCACGATGACATACCCTATACGTCCCACAACAGTGCAATGTGCTTTGCGGTAGACGGTGTGAAAAGCGAAGACATAATAAGTATAAAAGAACTGTGCATAGACTATTTGGAAAAGGAAAGCGCCGGGGGATCCGACCCGGGGCTGTGCATTGTGGAACTGGAAACGTTAAAGGATGAGAAAGAGCTTATACGGTTCGGCAAAAAGGCCAAGGCAAACGTTCTTACAAAAAAAGAGGCCTATGAGATGGCGGTAAGGCTGGGTATCCATTTAAGCGAGCACGGCGGTACCGGAGGAGGGGTAATAGGAGCCCTTGCCGGAGCGGGCCTAAGGCTGGACGGAAACGACGGGCGTATCAAGGGTAAATACTTTGTTGGGTGTCAGAATGAAGTGTTAACGGCAGATGAAATACTTCGAAGGACAAATATAAGTGAAATAAGAGAGGAAAATGGCGGGGTTCTTGGAGGGCAAGAAAGAATACGGTTGGGTGAAAAGGTAAAGGCAGTGCTTCTGGACGGCAGGATTGTGTTGCTTGTTGAAAGAACTGAAGAAACCACGAAAGGTCGTGCAATATGGGAAACCATACCAAAGCCCAAAGTAAGGAAATATTAGGTCCGGTCAATATGATATCGGAGAGTGACGGCAATGACCTTTAGAAAATTTTTATCCCGTTTTTCAATGTTTGATCTGGTGGTTATAGCAATGATGGCATCCTTGGGAGTGGCCATAAAACCCGTGGTGGTACCCTTAACCCATATAATTACTGGTCCTTTGTATATCCCCGGTGGAGTTATAGCCGGCGGGTTCTATATGATGTGGATAGTTTTGGGTGCAGGACTTGTAGGGAGATTAGGAACCGCAACGCTAATTTCCACTGTCCAGGCTATTATGGTAATATCCATAGGCATCTTTGGCACCCACGGTATAATGAGTCTAATAACCTATATACTGCCGGGACTTGCTGTTGACCTGGTGCTTTTTGTTTCCCGGCACCGGGGCTGCTGTCTGGGCTGCTGTTTTGTTTCGGGAATTGCCGCAAATATAAGCGGCACCTTTCTTGTAAACATTGTGTTTTTCAGGCTGCCACTCATACCGCTTGTCCTTAGCCTTAGCAGCGCGGCCCTGTCAGGGGGATTAGGAGGTATTATCGCCTACAGCGTTATAAAACAGTTCAGGAAGTTTAGTATAGGGAACCTGGGGAATTAGGGAGGTGGAGAGGATTAAGAGGAGAATACTTATAGGCAGTCTTGCCCTTGTTCTGTTGGCTTTTATCCTCGGAGCGTGTCAGTTAAGGCCTGGGAGTACGGATGCGTTGCAAGGATTTGTCCCGGCCTTTGAGGTAACCGGGGACGTGGAGCAGCCCCTGCTGATCAGCACCCTGGAAGATTTTTCTGATTCAGGCTTGGAACGAAACGAAAAAACAGGCAAAACTGTCAGTTTGGGCGAGATTATATCAAAAGCGCTGCCGACGGCAGAAACATACAGCGTGCTGTTTATAGGGGATGACGGCCTTACGGCGGAGGTGGAAGGAAATAGCACTAACGACTGCCATATAACCTTTTCGGAGCAAAACGCCTGGGAGGCGGTAAACCCAAAGCACCCGGTCAGCAGCAATATAAAAAGGATAAAGGAGATTGTTGTGGTTACATCAGAAGAAAGTGCTCCTTTGGGGCTTAACATAATAAAGAAGGATAGAAATATAAAGCTTGTTACGCGCGGTGGCCTGAAAAAAACCGCAATGCTTGATTTTCCTATATTTGAGGGCAGGTCAACCATAGAACATGACGGAAAAGAGAACTGGACCAGCATTTATACCCGAAGGAAAATGGCCCCGATAAAAGACCTGGTGTGTTTATCAGAAGGTGACATACCCATGGCAGTGGCAAGGGACGGTTCTCAAAGCATTATTGACTGTGACGGATTTCTGGAACTTAAGAAAAACAGCATTGACTATGTATTCCCCAACCTGAAGGACAGGATGGAGGACGTGGCCGGTATAATCATCGACCCGCCCGGGGCGAGCAATATGGATGCTTACCACGATGCCGTACATTTCCTGGACAAAGACGAGGATGTGCTTATTATAGTACTGGACGGTTTTGGCTATCATCAGTACAGCCATGCCGTTCAGAACGGCTACGCACCGTTCCTTGGGAGCATCGCCCCTGCTAAAATGGCATTTTCGGTGTATACTCCGGTAACAAATGCGGGACTGGCGGCTCTTCTTACCGGCAGACCCCCATCTGAGAACGGAGTGCATACTCGGAAGGAAATGGACGTTCTTACCCCTTCTATATTTGCGCATGCGGATCAAAGAGGCAAGAGCGCAGTTATGGTGGAGGGGAATATAAAGATTTTAAACCTGGAGATTGAACCAATTCTTAATATAGACAAAAATTCCAACGGAAGTACCGACGACGAGATAAGGGATAAAGCCCTTAAAAGAGTGAACGAGGGTTGCAACCTTATGGTGGTGCATTTTCACGGTATTGACGACAGCGGGCACAGCTACGGCGACCTGTCTTCCGAAACGATGGAAAGGATAAAGCTGACTGACGGCTATGTAAAGGAACTAATTTCCCGTTGGAGCGGAAAGGCTGTAATAACAGCCGACCACGGTATGCACTCCTTACCAGAGGGAGGCAGTCACGGTGAATTCAGGTATGAGGACATTATTGTACCCTATATTATTTGTGAAGGGGAGGGAGACAGATGAAAAAGACAGTAATGATAGTGGTGGTAATACTGGTGCTGGTGGTGGGGATAACCGCCTACATGAACCGGGGAGACCTGGACGCCAAGCAGTCAAGCCAGCAGGACGCATATGTAATAATTAAGTCGGGAGGAAGCGAAGTGGCAAGGATTGATCTGGAGCAGCTGCAGGGTATGAATGTTGCGGATGTGGAAGCCAACCTGAAAAGAAGCGGCAAGGACCCGGAAAAGCACGCCTATACAGGTGTTTTACTTAAAGAAGTATTGAAGGCGGCAGGGGCCGACACCACCGGTAAGGACACAGTTGTAATGAAGGCAGTGGACGGGTACACATCGGCCATAGGAATGGATGAGGTTCTTGAGGAAGATAACGTATATCTGGTGTATGAAATAGACGGGCAGCCACTGGGTACCAAGGAAGAAGGCGGCAGCGGGCCGCTGCAGGTTATACTGGCCAAGGATCCCTTCAGCCAGAGATGGTGCAAATTCGTGATGGAGATTGACCTGCAATGATAATGCCCCTTGAAGTGCATGACCTGTGGTATGGCTACCCCGGCGGCAGAGAAGATGTCCTGAAAGGTGTAAACCTTGCCGTGGGATCCGGTGAAGTCCTGGCAGTGGTGGGCTTAAGCGGCAGCGGTAAAAGCACCCTCTGTTATTGTATGAGTGGCATTGTGCCCCACATTTATTCCGGTAAGCTAAAGGGTACTGTGCTAATAAACGGAACGTCCACTACTGGAATGAAGATACCCGAGATTGCGACCAAACTGGGGATAGTGTTCCAGGAGCCGGATACGCAGCTTTTTTCGCCCACCGTTGAGGACGAGGTCGCCTTTGGCCCGGAAAACCTGTGTCTTTCAAGGGGTGAGATTGGTGACAGGATACAAAGAGCATTAAAACAGGTTGGGATGGAGGACTTCCGCTTCAGCAATCCCTATCAGCTATCTGGTGGACAAAAGCAGCTTATTGCGCTGGCTTCAGTTTTAAGCCTTGACCCGGAGATACTGATATTCGACGAGGTCATGTCCCAGATAGACGAACAGGGGAAGACTGCTATAAAAAAGGTTATAGCCGGGCTTAAGAACCGGGGAAAAACAATTGTTATGATTGAGCACGACTTTGGAAACCTTGATGTGGCCGACAAGGTGCTGCTTTTGCGGGATGGTATGCTGTACCCCTTTGAGGGGAGTTTGTAGGCATATATTTTATGGCTCCATGGAAGCCCGCCTACGCGAAAATGCTATTTGAGGAATGGAGACACACCTTGAAGTCTCAATAACAGAGCCCGATTAAGGAACGTATTCTTAATCTTAAGGCAAGTTGGCTGTCATATTAGGGGGTATGAAAAATAAGACCGTATATAGAACTTGATGATGTAAGCTTTGCATATAAGAAGGATACAATGGTTATAGACGGGCTTTCGCTTAAGCTTTTTCAAAATCAGTTTACCGCAATAACCGGTCCTAACGGCAGTGGTAAAACCACCATAGGCAAGATAATGACTGGGATTTTAAAACCTCAAAAAGGACACGTTTTAATCAGCGGCAGGGACAGCGCCGGAATGAAGCTGGGCGAGATAGGGCAAAAGGTCGGGTATCTGTTCCAAAACCCAGGCCTTCAGATTTTCGCACCAACCGTCCGAGAGGAAATTTCATTTGTCCTGGAGCTAAAAGGCCACAGCAAAGAGGAGATCGACCAAATGGTAAGCCGTTCCTTAGATGAGTTCGACCTTTCCCACCGGTCGGATGCCTTTCCCTTTAAGCTGAGCAGGGGGGAGATGCAGCGACTTGCCATAGCGGCGGTGTTGGTAAACAAACCGGATTTTCTTATACTGGACGAGCCCACCACCGGACTGGATATGGAAAGAAGAAAGGCTCTTTCGTATATAATAAGCGACCTTAAGGAAAAAGGCATGGGCATGGCGGTTATTAGCCATGACAGGGCTTTTATTAGCAGCCTTGCCGACAGAACCATCAAAATGCATAGGGGTGAGATTGTTGATGACAGGACTTAAGGACTTTGACCCGAGGACCAAACTAGTGTTGGTGCTTTGTCTTTCCACTCTCGGTGTTTTTATACAGGATGCAATAATTCTTGTTCTGGTGTTTTGTGTATCAGTGCTACTGTCCATTGCATCGGGCAGCCAACTGTTTGTGTTGATAAAAAAGTTCCGGCGGATATTGTGGCTGTTTGTGGCCATAGCTGTTATTCAAAGCATCTTTGTACCCTCAGGCCGTATTCTGCTGAACATTGGCCAGATAAAGCTAATCACCGCAGGGGGACTTTATAAGGGGATCGCAATGGTACTTAGGATGTCCATAGTAATGGTGTCAGCAAGCATTATGGCCACGTCAAATTCCAGGGAGATTGTACAGGGTCTTGTCCAGTGGAAAACTCCCTATGAAATAGCCTTTATGGTCTCAGTGGCAATACGGTTTCTGCCGATGCTTACCGACGAGATTAAAAACGTGGTAACCGCGGTACAGCTTAGGGGGATTGAGCTCGACAAAATACCTGTGAGGCAGAGGTTGAAGGTTTATTCTTACCTTATAATGCCGGTGGTGTCAGGTGCTGTGATAAGGTCAAGGGAACTAGCCACCGCAATGGAAACCAGGGCATTTAGGGCATATCCCCGAAGAACCAGTTACATGGTTTTAACCATGCAAAGGGGTGACTATTCCGTTATATTTATGAGTTTAACAATTAGTATACTTACTCTTATTTTTTATTTCAAGGTGGTATAATACAGGAGGTATTAATTATGAAAGTGTTTTCAGTTTTTGGCATCACCCAGTCGGGTAAAACCACAACAATAGAAAAAATTATTCGAGAATTTAGGAAAAGAAGATATTCTGTGGGCTCGGTCAAGGAGATTCACTATGAACAATTTGCCATAGACAAGGACGGTACCAATACACATCGGCACCTCATGGCCGGGTCGCAGTTGGTAACAGCAAGGGGCTGCAAGGAAACAGATGTTTTATTCCAGAGAATGCTTCGGATAGAAGAGATTTTAAGGTTTTACAATCACGATTTTGTGGTGCTGGAGGGGGTAACCGACTGTAATGTACCCAAGATTGTAACCGCCCACAACACCGTTGAACTGGATGAGCGGATTGACGATACAGTTTTCGCTATATCCGGCAGGATTGCTAACGATCTTATCGAGTACAAGGGCATACCGGTTATAAGCGCCGTAGAGGATATTGAAAGGCTGGCCGATCTGGTTGAGCGAAAAGTATTCGAAAGACTGCCGGATTTTCCGCCCGAGTGCTGCAACGCATGCGGTTTTTCGTGCAAAGAACTGGGAATAAGGATACTTAAGGACGAGGCAAAGAGAGAGGACTGTGTGCTCTCGGATACTAATATTAAGTTGTTAATAGACGGCCGGGAGATTGATATGGTACCCTTTGTGCAGAAAATTTTGTATAATTCGGTTCAGGGCGTTATTAAGGAATTGGAAGGCTACAAAATGGGCGCAGCCGTCGAAATAAGGATAGGTGGTATTTAGATGCTGTTAGAACAAAGCTTTATTGACCAAAGGAAGATAACCGAATATAAATGCGAAAACCAGTTTATCAGTAAGAAAAACAAAGTGCAACTCGTAAGGGCATTTCTCGAGGGAGACGGTGAAAAGTGCTTTGTGGTAAAGGAGTACCAAGGGGAGGACAGTTCCATCACGAGGGAGGCGGATATGCTTACCGGTCTTAATGAAATGGGAATCAGCGTCCCCAGGCTTTATTACAGGGGTGAAAGGTCGATAGTGATGGAGTATATAAACGGCACAATCCTCATTGATGTTTTGACCGATGTGGAAAGTATTGCCCAGGAAAGCTTCGACTATATCAACATAAAGGGCATTGCGGCACATATAGCCCGCTGGCTTGATGACTTTTACAAAGCGGCAGCTCAGATAACCGGCAGGGATACAATATTATGGGACATTAACCTTAGAAATTTTCTGGTAGGTTATAAATTGTACGGGATTGATTTTGAGGACTGTAGGGAAGGGGCTGTTGAAGAGGATATGGGAAGGCTTATGGCCTTTATTGTTACCTATGAACCGGCCTTTACCCACTTTAAAATGGATTTTGCCCGGCAAATATACTATGCTCTGGAAAAACGGGTGTTGTTGGATAAGGACAGGGTGATGAGTGAGGTTGAGAGAGAGTTTGACGCTATGCGGGCTAGAAGGAATATTGATATACCTAAGGATACTGTAAAAAAAATAGTGTTGTAAATATTATGGATTTTTAGGATTTTCTGCATATGATGCTGTTTTGCAGCACCAGCGAAAGTATTGCAAAGATTGGACTGCAGTTGGGCCGGAAAGACACAGGGCTCCGCTAGAGGATCAGGTTAATAAAAATAGCATTAATAACCGCCCCTGGGAATAGATTTTTAGGGGTGGTGTTTTTATGGAATTTTTCAAGTATAATAAGAGAAATATACTTATACTTTTTACAGTAGTTATACTAGTTGTGGTCTTTATATTTGCCAATTACCGTTACGGCAGCCTTTGGAACGCAGATGACGATGGGGGCGAGATACCATACAGAGCTGTAAGAAATTCACAAAGCATTTTCAAACCGGCAGCCCGCAAAGCTACCCAAAGCATTGTGGACAAGACACTGGATAATACGGGGTACCTCCGGTGGAAACGATGCCGTGAGGAATTGGATATACTTATTGAGGAAGCCGATATTCTCTCCGGCAGGGAAAGTGAGGTACTGGTTGCCCTGTCGCTACCTCCGCAGGAGGGTATGGTTGCATTATATAAAAGGGAAGGCAGGGGCCTGAAATATTTCGGGAGGATACCCAACCTGCTGCCGGTTATCGGTATTTCAACGCTTAATAACGCCTGCTTGGACAGTCAGCTTATTATTGCCGAACAGAGACACGATGAGATGCTGGGTTCATTCTTCAATGCCGGGTATAGGGATATATTCCTTTGGCGGGACGGACATTTCGACAGAGTATTGGGGCTCTTGACAGATTACAATGCATACTGGAACCAGGCCTGGGACGGCGTTAAGGAGGATGCCCACTGGTTATGGCTTAACCAGACATCCGAGGTGGAATATGCCGATAAGGGTGAGACTGTCCGGATTAAATACATTCAATCGCTGCTGCAGTCAATAGTAACTGATTCTGACAGCATTCCGGACCAAAAGGATTTCTCGGTCAGGTATTATCGGATGGTCAAAGAGGATTACAAATGGAATAGTGATTGGGGCCTTTACATACTGGGAGAATATACCGACGGTCTGACCGGGAAAAGGGTGGCTCTGCTTGAGGATTACAGGACAAATGTATCAAGCTTCATAAGGGGTACCGGTTTTGAGATGGTGAAGGTTATCGAAGAGGACGGGGAAATTCAGATTATTCCTGCCGGGCGGCTGGAATAAACGGGAACACAGGAACGTAGAAATGGTCTGCTGAGTATTTGTCAAGGAGTGGTTTTATGGACACGACAAATAGGGACAAGCCCCGGGATGGGGGAGAAGACAGGAAGCTGGGGATTGCTTTGGTTCTGGCCGGGGGTATCTGCTGGGGCTTTATAGGTATTTTCGTACAGGCCATAGGTCCTGTTATAGACACCTTCACTCTGTCCATACTGCGTCTGGGTATCGCCAGCATCCTTATGGTACCCGTAATAATACTTCAAAAGGGTGTTAAAGCCTTTCTGCTTCCGGCCAAAAACCTGTATTTTTTTATTTTGTTCGGTTTGGGCTACTGGCCGTTATACCAGCTCAGCTATTTTTCAGCCATTCAGATGGTTTCGGCAAACATTGCCGTGATACTTCTTTATACGGCGCCCTTCTATGTAATAGTTCTGGCAAGGATTTTCCTCGGCGAGACCATTACAAAAAGAAAAGTCATAGCCGCAGTCTTGGGGGTGGCAGGGGTCTGGATAATGTTTATGTCCTGGGCAATGGATTCTACGCCTGCCATGCTGCTGGGAGGTCTTTTAGGCCTTGGGGCCGGATTTTTCTTTGCAACCTATTATATATATGTAAAAAAGGCATTGGTTGCCTCTGATCCCTTTATTACATCTTTTTACTCTATGTTTTTCGGCTGCATTTTTATAATGCTTGCCACCCTTATATTTTTCCGGGACAGAGTATATTATCAGTTGGACGCGAGATCCATGATGCTGATTGTTGGGATTGCGTTTGTATCCACAGTTCTGGGCAACACTTTAAGCATAATGGGGATGAAAAGGCTGGAAGCGGGTGAAGCGGGGGTTTTGGGTCTGATAGAGCCCATTACTACCCTTATAGCCAGCTGGCTTATTTTCGGGAGCGTACTTAGGGGCTGGCAGTTCGCAGGGGCTCTGCTGGTCCTGTCGGGGGCATATTTGATTTACCGGCAGCCGGGGCTGGGTACAGCTGACACTCCGGAGAATTACGAACGACAATATGACCGGAAAGAGGATGGGAACTGATTGTGCAGACAATATTGAAATAAGCCGGATTTTCCCGGCTTATTGTTGGAGTCTAGTTAAGTCCCAATTTTTTTCTCTTACTCATTATATGTTTATCAATATCTTCGGCTATCTGTCTGGGGTCGTCTCCAAGGGCTATTTTACCCCCGGTTAATTGCTCCACATCTTTGGTTAGCAGCTTTACAAGGTCTGGGGCTCCTGTTATGAAGGGAACGGGGGACAGGTGGGTATAGGCACCATAGGCTACGGCGAAAAACCCGTCTATGGTGGCCTTTTGCTCCATCCACTCGGGTGCCGTAACAGCTATCGGCAGGTCCGGAATATCCACCCCCAGGTGGTCGGCCAGGGCGGTTACCAGCATGGAAATCCTGCCGGTGTCGGTGCAGGTGCCGAAGCTGAGCACCGGGGGTATACTTAGGCTCTGGCACACCGACATAAGGCTCTGGCCGGCCAGTTCCACAGCGTCGGTATTGCAAAGACCTGCCACCTCTAAGGCGTGGTTTCCGCAACCACCGCTAACCACAAGTATATCCCTCTTAATAAGCTCTTTGGCCACGTTTACTGTTACAAAGTCCTGGGGACCGTTTCGAAGGGTGGAGCAGCTAACCAGGGCCACCACTCCCTTGATATTTCCCTTTGATATCACATCTACAAGAGGGTCCAGACTGTTACCCAGGGCCTTAAGAACCGCTTCTGTGGAAAAGCCCGCTATTGCTTTTTGTTTTATTGACGGCACCACCGGTCTTACCGCAGTTTTTCTTTTCCTGAAATTTTCAATACCAAGCTCAATAAGCCTGTCTGCTATGAAGTTGGCCTCGGGTGGCTTATAGTCATAGGTATGCTTAAGGCCGGGTATTCTTACTATATCGTTAACGCTGACCATGGCTATCTGGTACTTGTCGGCGTATTGGCCTATTGCCGGGGGAGAACAGTTTTCCTCCATGGTGAATACATCCACCGTTCCGGTTGCCAACAGCGGCTCAATGGCCAGCCAGTTGCCCATAAGGCCTACAAAAATGTCATCCATTTCATACCTCTGCAGCAGCTCCTGGCCCGTTTCTATGGAGCCCACTATCCTAAGCCCCTTGGCGCCGGCTGCCCTTGCCCGTTCCTGTACCTCACTGGTTCTTGCCTTCAGCAGGGTGGCAACCCCTGCCCAGGGCTGGTGTCCGTTGAATACTATGTTCACATAATCCGGGTCCATTATACCGAGATCCACGTCCACCTCATGGGGCATAGGCGTCCCGAATAGTATATCCTGCACCATCTCAAGTCCTATCTGTGCCGTATATATGGTGGCAAGCCCCAGCCTTAAGGCCTTCTTTGCCAAAGACGTGTAGTCACCGTCGACATTTGTAAGGCAGCTGGCTATGGCATCCTGAATCTCATATACAACCCCCGCCGGATATATGGCCAGGTCCCTCCATATTTGCTTCCTTTTTTGCGGAGCAAAGGCCTCTACCATCCTGCTGGGGCTGTCGTAATCCTTGTGCAGTTCTTCTTCAAGAAAATCCCCAAGCTGCATAGCCAGTTGGTTTATATCCTGGTTTGTATCAATGCCTGTTTTTTCGCACATCCACTTTAGCTTAGCGGCATCGGTTATCGAAAAGGGGGTTTTACCCTCACCGGTTGACTTAAGGGTCCTGAAGGCTTGGTATGCATGGTGGCTGTATGTTCCGGCTCCCATTATGTTGCGCATGAGCAGGTTCCGCATTGCCATGGCATTAGCCTCTATGCCGCATACTCCCCTTGTAACTTCTGCCTTTTCATTGACCCTGCACGGCCCGTGGGTACACAGCTGACAGCTGAGCCCCTGGAGGCAGAACTTGCATCTTAGTTTTTCCTGGTCACTCCAACGGTCAAAGGCGTTGGTTAAACCATCATCCCTTATCCTCTTTAGCATTTCTTCCACCGAATCATGATAGCTTACACGACCTTCGGTTTTTTCCAATACGGTCTCGGTCATATTTACATACTACCTCCTGTATATGAAAAGTCTTAAAGCATATGCCCATATCATCGGAAGCTATAAAGGTATGCTTCTTTTAAGGCGATACAGGATTAATATTTCCTGCCAAGGGAAATTTATTAGTTTCACGTTGACAGATATTTATATATTGGTATATTTCAGGCTTTTGGTGATTGAAAAAAAAATAAAATTCAAAGGAGGAATCTGTGGATTTGTGAAGAATAAGTTTATTACAACTAAAATGAAAACAGTTTCCATAATGTGAAAACACATATGCGGTTTTTGAAATTAAAGCATCAATTAATAATTAATTAAAGGAGATTTTCAAAGTGAAAGTGATAAAAAAGATTGTTTCGGTTTTGAATATTTTAAGTTATGAGGATGAACTGGGTGTGGCAGAGTTGGCGGACAAACTGAATATACCAGTGGCAACGGCCTACAGGATACTAAATGACCTTACTGAGGATAATCTGCTGGAAAAGGACAAGAACACAAAAAAATACAGACTTGGGTGGAGAATGGCACAATTTGGCGCTACCGCCCTTCAGCAGGAGCAGGCAAGGTTTTTTGTACCCTTAATAAGGCCTTACCTGAAAGAAATTAACGGGCAGACCCGGGAAACGGTTTTTTTGTCGGTTCTTAAAAATAAAAAGTTTGTGTGTATCGCAAAGGTTGATGGCAGAAGGAATGTGCGGTACTATGCGCAGGTGGGCAAGGAGCTGCCCGTACCCGGTTCCGCGCCTGCTAAAATACTACTTGCATTCATGCCTGAGGCTGAACAAATTAAATATATGGGCAATATTAAATACATCCGATACACACCTGCCAGTATAAGCAGTGAAGATGAACTACGCGGGCAGTTTATAAGAGTTGTATCACAGGGTTACGCTGTTTGCGACAATGAGATTGAGATGGGAAGCAAAGCCATTGCAGTGCCAATTTTTGATGCAAGGGACAGAGTATTTGCAAGCATTGCCGTTATAGGCCCTGGCAGCAGAATAGATGAAGATTTTGATAACATATTGCATTCAATGCAGAAAGCCGCTTCAGAGGCATCGGAAGCTTTGAAGCTTCAGGGAGCATGTGTAAATATCACTTATTAATTTCATTTAATTCTTAATATATACAATTTGATGGGGAGGTAGAAGTATGCCTTATAAAGATTTGAGGGAATTTCTAAAGGAACTGGAAAGAGAAAATGATTTATTTGTAGTGGACAGGGAAGTTTCTCCCAGCTACGAAATAGCTGCATTTACCAGGAAGACGTCTGATCTGGACGGCCCGGCCCTTATGTTTCCCAGGGTAAAGGGTGCACAAATGCCGGTCCTGGGAGGGCTGTACAGTACGAGGAAAAGGGTTGCCATGGCTTTGGAGTGTGATGAAGCTGACCTTATACAGGAGTATATAAAAAAAGAGCGTAAATTTTTAGAACCCAAGATGGTAGATGACGGCCCGGTGCATGAAGTAATATGGGAAAAAGACGATATAGACCTTCGGAAACTGCCTATTATAACCAATTTCGAAAAGGATGCAGGGCCCTATATAACAGCCGGCGTTCAGATTGCCAAGGACCCTGTCACAGGAAGCAGGAATTCCTCCATGCACAGGATGCTGTACCTCGGTCCAAATCTATTGACGGTTTATGCTCCAAAGGGACGTCAGCTTGGAACCATCATAGCCAGAAATGAGGACAACGACCAGCCTACTGAAATAGCAACGGTTATTGGAATGGATCCGATTATACCTATTGCATCTCAGTGCAGGTCTCCCCTCGGGACCGATGAGCTGGGCATAGCCGGTGGAATGAGGGGAGAGCCGGTAGAAATGGTTAAATGTAAAACAATTGATGTGGAAGTACCTGCTACAGCAGAGATAGTTATAGAAGGACGAACCATACCCGGAAGGCGTGAAGGCGACGGACCCTTCGGGGAGTATCCGGGCACCTACAGTATGGTCAGGCAGGCACCGGTAGTAGAAGTGACTGCCATCACCATGAGGAAGGATGCCATATATCAAAATGTATTAACCGGTATGCCGATGACGGAAAATCATTGGATGATGGACCTTGCCGCAACCGCCATAGCATACCAGGAGGCTTACAAAATCTGTCCCGACATAAAAGGAATAAGAATGACACCCGGAGGAACGTCAAGGCATCATCTTGTGATATCTATCAGGAAAAGGCATGAATACGAAGCAAGGAATATTATAACTGCCTTACTGGCGGCCAATATAGGGATAAAGCTGGTGGTTGTTGTTGATGAAGATATAGATGTAAACGATATGCTTATGGTTGAATGGGCTGTTAATACAAGAGTGCAGGCCGAAAAGGACGTAATCATATTGCCGACCATGTACAGCCCGACCCTCGATCCATCGGCGCCCATGGCAAGGGCCAGTTCAAAAATGGGAATAGATGCTACCAAGCCGATTGAAGAAAATGAAGAATACCTTCCGGTCTATATCCCGGGACAGGATGAAGAGTATATAGAAAAAATGCTGAAAGACTTTATGAGGTCAAATAAAAAAGTGCGGTAAAACGACTAATAACGAGAGGGGGCTTGATAAAGCACAGGTAAAACCAGTAAGTAAATACTAGGGGTTTATGGAATAAACAAAAAGAGCAGCGGTGTGATGTCAAGTGAAAACTGGAAAATATTTTAGGAATTCG
>CAZVBE010000034.1:0-16118 GCA_964625335.1 uncultured Clostridium sp.
CTTTAATCATGAAGGTAGGGGTGGCACCGGATGTCCGATGGGCACTGTTTTCTTTCGCAGGTATATTTTGCATGATAATCCCTCCAAATACAGCTCTTATGTCCTGCTTCATTTCGTATTATAGCAGAGGCCGATTATATTTTACGTTCATGTTGATTACATCTTTTGCACAGTACAATTACATTTCAATTACAAAAACCCCCTGAAGGTTTTCCGGGTAATCCGGAATCTCCTTCAGGGGGTTAGTTAACATAGAGTATATTGAATTTTATTATTTAGGCAAAAAAGGGCTTCTTATCGGATGTTATCGGTTTAAATGAAATGTCTACCGAAATGCCGTTATGCTCTGCCGTGCTATTAAATTTCTTAAGAATTCGCCTGCTGATCAACACAAGTGCATCCTGCTGCACATCCGTCAGAAGGACTATCATCTGGTGGTTATTCCATTGTGTATACACGTCTCCCCTTCGCAGTGAATCCTTGAGTACCGATTTTAATGTTTCGGCAATCTTCCCGAGTTTGTCATTCGAAACCTCTCCGCTGTCAGCAGTAACTGTGACAAGGCCCAGAAATTCTTTGGTTTGTGCCCTTATACTCCTGCGCTCTTCAAGGTTGTATATGGTCCTGAAGTACTCAATATCGCAAAACAGAGCCCCTTCCATATCATCAGCATAGGTAAAGCTTTTGCTAAGGGTTGATAGGTCGGCTTTCTGGATATTCTTTTCCCCTGCAACAATTTTGCTGTATATGCCTTTGAGTGCGGGAGAGGGCTTTACAGACAGTTCCCTGTACATTCTCCCGGTAATATAGTTGTAATGGCTCAGGGCATTTTTATATTCCTTCAAATCCAGCAGGGCTTCCAGAAAGAATACGTGCAGAGCTTCTTCAAAGGGCTCGTAACAAACAGCCTGCTCAAAGTGTTCAACGATTTCTTTGCAGCGCCCTTTAGACTTCAACAGCTCAAAGAGCCTGATGAGCGACTGCACATAAAGCCTGTGATAGCGGTTCCTGATGGTAAACACCCATTCGCTGGCGGCAATATCCGCCAGATACTCGCCTCTGTACAACCTGATCGCTTCAATGTATCTGCCTATTGCTTCATCGGGATTGTCACTTCTCATTTTATCAGCGATTTTTATGTTTTTTTCAAACAGAACTGCGTCCACCAGGCAGTTTTCCCCGATATTTAATACATAGTATCCGTTTTGGAAGGCTATGTCCAGGTATTTAACATCCCCTACGGCATTGCCGTTTATTCCCATACCGTCAAGGGTTTTACGCAGCCTGAAAATCTGGGTCCTGAGGGTATTTTTAGGATCAGCGTATTCCGAATCGTTCCACAGGTTCTCGGCTATATATTCCGGAGAAAGCTTTTTGTCCCTGTATGTAATGAAATATTTAAGCAGTTCCAGCCTTTTATGGGATCTCTTGTTTCTTTCCATAAGAGATTTGCCGGATCTTTTTATATCAAAATCTCCCAGCGTCAAAACCTCTATACTCATTTACATACCCCCAATTGCCAATTTATAGGATTGGCATCATATCTTATTGTACTAAATGTTACAGCATATTTCAATACATTGTATAATAAATAGTGGTAAAATATTACATGTTTTGACTTATGTCGATAAAATGAGTTATTATTAAATAGAAGAAATATTCCGATATATAGTATGTAAGGCCAATTTTACCTTTATATTATCTGCCTGTGAGAGGGAGGCTTTTCCTTTGATTGATTTTGATATTAAGATATTGGATAAGATACTGTCTGAAACGATTGATAAAATCCAGGAGGGCAAAAAGGAAGTTGACGAAATAAGCGAGCAGGTTAGCAGTGAATGTGAGAAACTCCGGGATGACCTTGCGGAGATAAGCGAGAAAGTAAGACTTATCATCGAAAAAGTGGACAGCTTCCAATACAAGGAGCAGCTTGCAAGGTACGATTTATTCCTTACCAACAAGGAATATATGAAACACGGAGAGGAAGACATGAAAAAAGCATACAACGTGGCACTCGACCTCCAGCACAGGTACAAGGAGCTACAGCAGGAGGAAAGGCTTCTGCGTCATGAAAGGGATAACCTGACCAGAAGGTATAAAAAACTCTCGAATACCGCCGACAGGGCAAAATACCTGTCAGGGCAGATTACCGAAGTGATAAGCTTCCTGGCAACAAGCCTGCAGGGTATGTCGGGCTACATAAAAAGACTGCAGAACAAAGAGGAAATGGTTATGGCCATTATAAAAGCGCAGGAAGAAGAGAGAAAATCAATGGCAAGGGAAATACATGACGGCCCCGCCCAGGCTATTTCCAACGTGGTAATACGGGCCGAAATCTGCAAGCATCTGGGTATTGAAAATATACAGCTGCAGGAGGAGCTTGAAGGCCTGGTAAGGACAGCCAACACCAGCCTTGAGGATATACGCAGGATAATATTTGATTTAAGGCCCATGCATCTTGACGACCTCGGCCTTATTTATGCGGTTATAAAATACTGTGAGGAATTCGAAAAACAAACCGCAATAAAGCTTACGGTAAACCATACCGACTGCGACAAACGGTTTGACAACACCTTTGAGATATCCATATACAGAATAATACAGGAGATACTCAATAATTGCCGCAAGCACTCCCAGGCCACAGATATAACGATAGACTTTGTTATGACACCGCTTAATATAAAAATCTCGGTTAAGGATAACGGAATCGGCTTTGATCCCAAGGATGTTGATTATACAAAGCATTTCGGGATAAAGGGCATCCGGGAAAGGGTCAATCTTATGGAGGGAAGTGTCAGTATAGATTCCGTCAAAGACAAGGGCACGGCAATCTATATAGAGGTACCATTTAATTAAGGAGGGTGAATATGGGCGCAATCAGACTAATGGTTGTTGACGACCATGCGATTGTCAGACAGGGCCTTATCAAGCTGATTGAAATGAACAAGGAGTTCAAAGTAGTCGCCGAGGGTTCCGACGGCCGTGAAGCGATTAAACTATTAGAGCTTCACCGACCGGATATCGTTCTTATGGATTTGAACATGCCGGATATGGACGGCATAGAGGCCTGCAGAAAAATAACCGAAGGCAGCACAGCTCCTAAGGTTATCGCCCTTACAGTATGCGAGGAGATTGACATAATAACCGATGCCCTGGCCGCCGGAGCCAAGGGGTATATCTTAAAGAATACAAGCCTTGAAAACCTCACCACGATTATAAGGGAGGTTCACGAGGGAAAAGCGTATATTGACCCGTCGGTGGCCACCGGCTTAATCGACCGGTACAACACTTTCGCCCGTCAGGCCGGGGAGAAAACAACCTGCCCCCTTTCGGACAGGGAGGTACAGGTGCTGGAACTGGTATCAAAGGGTAAGACAAACCGGGAAATAGCCGGAGAGCTTTTTATCAGCGAGAAAACTGTAAAAAACCATGTAACCAGTATACTTAGAAAGCTGGATGTCTCCGACAGGACCGAGGCCTGCGTAACGGCAATGAAAAAACAGTATATATAACGCGGCAGCCGGGAACCGTCCCCTGCCGCACCGTATAAGGAATGGGAACCTGTCCCTTTGGGACGGGTCCTATTTTTTTATGGGTATATGTGCCTACCCGAAAATTGAGCCCAGAAACTTCCAAAATAGGCCGAAAGGCTGATTCCAGCGCACCTTCGCCGGTGGTATCATATTAATTACCAAATAAACATGAAGGGAGTGCATGGTAACATGTTGAGAACAATAAAAAATTTCCTGGCAGACGAAAGGGGTCAGGCATCAACCGAGTACGCGGTGATAATCGGAGTAATAGCCCTCGCTCTTATCGGAGTTTTGGTAATATTCAGAGGACAGTTACAAAGTATATTTACAAGTGCCGGTGATGAACTTATTGATAATGCAGTTCCCACCCCGTAATAATTCCCCTTGTCCTGCTGAGACAGACGGCAGGACTTTTTTTTAGAAACAGGAGGGATTTTGATGAAGTACATTCTCCTTCTTTGCATACTTGCGTTATGCACCATAACCGATATAAAGGAAAGAAAAATCCACAACCCGGTGCTGGTGGTGGGCGTCATAATGGCCCTTTTGCTTAACTGCTACGAAGGCGGCCTGCATGGTGCCCTTGAAACACTCAAGGGCCTTGTGGCAGGAACCGCGGTTTTCTTCGTGCCCTATCTTTTAGGCTGGCTGGGTGCGGGGGATGCGAAGCTTACCGGTGTTATAGGCGCCTTTTTCGGATGGCAGTTTATAATTTACGCCACGCTGTGCATAGCGATGGTGGGTGGAATTATTTCTGTATATTTTCTTGTCCGCCAGAAAAGAGGCAGCTCACTATTAGGCAACCTTCGCATGTTTTTTTTCACCCGGTCTTCCTACTATATACGAGAACATGATGAGAAATACACCTTCCCCTATGCCGCTGCCATTATGCTGGGTACGGCTCTGGCTATGGGACTGCAGGTGATGGGCTATGTTTAAAAGGTTCTGGAGGAACAACAGAGGCCAGTCCCTTGTGGAGTTTTCAATATCGCTGCCGGTTCTTTTGCTGATTATAGCCGGCATGCTTGAGTTTTCCAGGCTGGGAGGCACCCTCCTTATGGTAAACTACGGCGCCAGAGAGGGTGCACGGGTGGCCGCCCTGGGTGCAAACGACAGCTCTATAATAGAGCAAATAAAGGAATCAACTCTGCTGCTTGACGACAGCAAGCTGGTGGTGGATATTTCCCCGGAAACCCAAAGAACCAGTAATGAAAACGTATCAGTCACCGTTAAGTATCCGGTGGATATAAATATACCTGTAATTAACAAATTAATCGGTACTACCAAATGGGTGACGGGAAGCCTTACCATGCGGGTAGAGTGAGAACCGTCACATCTAAGTCAAATTTTGGGAGGGATGTGGAATGTTAAAATTTTTCAAAAAAGAAGACGGAGTAGTGCTGGTACTGTTTGCCCTGTTACTTCCGGTTATACTTGGCTGCACCGCATTGGTGGTGGATTTTGGCATCCAGTACGGCAGCAAGGTGAAGCTTCAAAACATTGCTCAGGCCGCAGCTCTGGCCGCAGCCCAGGACGCAGGGCAGGATCCCTCCCTTGCATATGACAAGGCCTGCGAATACCTTAATTTTAACGGTGTCCAGGAACATGAGGCACAGATTGACATTTCCCAGCCCGAAGCAAGCGCCCGGGTAATCATAACAAGGGAATCCGACTATTATTTCGGCCGTATACTTGGTTTTCGGACAGCAGATATTTCAGCCGGTGCCAAGGCGGTAAGCGTAGGCCTATCGTCTGTTACAGGGGCTGCTCCACTGGGCATCCTGTCCGAAGATTTCGTCTACGGCCAGAAATATAAACTTAAATGCGGCGCTCCCCCCGAATTCGGGTCGGGTAATTTCGGCGCTTTAAGGCTTGGAGGCATGGGGGCCTCGGACTATGAGGAAAACTTAAAGGACGGCTACCCGGGAAAACTGGAAGTGGGCGACATTGTGGATATTAAAACCGGTAATATGTCGGGTCCCACCGAACGGGCCATGGACTACAGGTTTGCAAAGGACAACCGGGTGCCGCCCAATACCTTCGACGACCATGACCGGGACGCGCCGCAGATACTCTATGTGCCGGTGATTGAACCCTACGAGGTAAATGGCAGTAGTGTCCACTCGGTACGGATACTGGGCTTTGCAGCATTCTTTGTGACCGGTGTGCCCGGCGGCGGCACTGAAAGTGAAATTGAAGGCTATTTTATCAAAACGGTGAAAAACGGCGGCGGTGGTGAAGGACAGACAAACTACGGCCTTGTAACATGTAAACTAGTTGATTATTAAAGGGGGTTCTTATGTGAGCAAGAAAATAATTTTTCTGACACTGTTGTTGACCATTATCACATCCGCCGCAGTGTATTTTTATCTGGAAAACTATAAAGCTTCCATAAACGACAGGGAATACGTGCAGGTGGTTGTTACAAACCAAACCATCCCCAACCGTGAAAAAATCACCCAGGATATGCTTGAGACGGTGACTATGGACAGGGAATACGTTCATCCCAATGTCTTCAGGAACATTAAGGACGTAGCGGGGGGAATTTCCACCACCAGGATAGCAAGCGGCGATGAAGTATTAATGGATTATGTCGCCTCTCCCGGTGATATAGAAAAAGGTCTGGCCTTTGTCGTACCCGAAAACATGAGAGCCATAACCATACCGGTAAATGAAATTTCGGCCCTTAATTATATGGTGAGACCCGGAGACATGGTTGACGTTATAGTAACCATAAGCCTTCAGGAAGAACAGTGGGACGGAACAATCAGAAGCTTTGAGCAGAGCAATTATGTACTGCAAAGGGTTTTCCTGCTGGCAACCAATGATAACCTTGGCTACGACAACGGCTTTATTAATCAGGACGGCGGCAGCGGCAGCAAAAATACGGTAACTCTTGCGGTCTACCCCGAGCATGCCCTGCCGCTGGCCATGGCTGCCGACTATGGTACAATCAGGCTGCTGCTTAGGAATCCTGCGGATGATGAGCTTACTTCGATAAAGCCATCCCAGCTTAAAGACTTTATTCGAAAGGATGAGGTCAGATGAGCATTAAAGTATTGATAGTCGATGATGTCTCCGAAACCTGCAGCAATATTTCCAAGCTGCTTTCCTTCGATGATGAGATTGAAATAGTTGGGACAGCGAATAACGGAAAGGATGCCATAGGCTTTTGCCAGAAAAACATGCCGGATATCATACTGATGGATATAAACATGCCGGTTATGGACGGGATAGAGGCCACCGAAAAGATTTCGGTCCGCTACCCAGATATATCAATCGTTATGATAACTGTCCAGGGTGAACTGGAATATATAAAAAAGGCCATGGTTGCAGGGGCAAGGGATTATCTTGTCAAACCCTTTACGGCGGATCAGCTTATAAACTCGGTAAAAAAAGTACACCAAATGGAAAGCAGGAAGAACAGGAAAAAACCACCCGCCGTATCTTCCAAACCAAAGGTATTATCCGTTTACAGTCCCAAGGGAGGCATCGGCACCTCTACCATAGCTGTCAACCTGGCGGTAATGATGCAGCAGCTGACCGGCAAAAAAACGGTGCTCCTTGACCTTGACCTCCAGTCAAGCGATATAGCGGTTATGATGGATTTAAACTTAAGCAAAACCATAAGCGACATAGTCCAGGATATCGGTTTCCTGGACTGGGATATATTGAACGAGTACCTGTACAAGCACAGTTCCGGCGTAGACGTGCTGCTTGCCCCATCAGAGCCGCAGTATGCCGAGCTGGTCAAACCGGAATACATAGAAAAAATAATCAAGCTGTTAAAACAGCATTATGACTTCATAGTTATTGATACCTCATGCATTCTGGATGCCTTCAACCTGTCGCTGATGAACTTGTCGGATGAAATACTGCTGGTGCTTGCCCTTGAGCTTCCCACTGTCCGCAGGGTGAAAAAGATAGGCGAACTGTTAAGGGAACTGGGCGTATCAAACAATGTCCGTTATGTGCTCAACCGTTCTTCGGACGAAATAGGGCTTAACAGGAAGGAAGTTGAAAAACATCTCAATATAACGATTGACAACCATATTTCTTCCAACGGCAAGGTTGCAATCAGCGCACTAAACAGGGGCAATCCATTTGTTATCAGCAATCATACGTCAAAGATAAGCGACGATATCAAAAAACTCGCACTAAACTGCGCAGGGGCAGGACAGGGCAAGAAGAAGAAAAGCCTGTTTTCATTTTAACGGTATAAGTATGGAGGGGTTATAAATGTCACTTTTGGAAATGCTGGAAAACCAGAAGAAGAAAACCGAAGACGTCGGGGGCAGCAACGTTATAAAATTCGAGAACAACGACAAGTACGAGGAATTGAAGACCACCATCCACCAGCTGCTTATAAAAAAGCTGGAGCAGGAGGATAAGATTTCCAACGTTGACGAGAATGAGCTCAAGAAAGAGATTAAAAGCTTTGCCGGCGAATATATGCAAATCAATGCGCCTCACATTCCCCGCACCGACAGGAGTATCATTATCGATTATCTGATAGACGAAATATGCGGTTACGGTCCTATCACCGAGTTTCTTAAACAGACGGATATAGAAGAAATCATGGTGAATGGCCCCTATCAGATATATATCGAACAGAAGGGAAAGGGAAATATGCTGACCGGTAAAAAGTTCCGCGACAGAGCCCATGTAATGCACGTTATTGAAAAGATAATCAGCCCCCTTGGTAAGCGGGTGGACGAAACCAAGCCCTATACCAATGCAAGGCTGCCCGACGGCTCAAGGGTACATGTCATAGTGCCGCCGGTAGCGCCCAAGGGGCCTTATATATCCATAAGAAAGTTCGAAACCGACCCTTTTACCATAAACGACCTTATAAGCTTTAACACGTTAACCCCGGAAATGGCAAGATTCCTTGAAGCCTGCGTAAAGGCACGGATAAACATTATGGTTTCGGGCGGTACTTCCTCCGGAAAAACCACCGTCCTCAACTGCCTTACCTCCTTTATCAGCGATAATGAAAGAATACTGGTAATTGAGGATTCGATGGAACTGCAGCCCAGAGGAAACCATATTTTAAGACTTGAGGCAAGGGACGCAAATATAGAGGGCAAGGGAGAGTTTACCATAAGGCAGGCGGTAATTGAGGCCCTTCGCATGAATCCTACCCGGCTGATAATAGGAGAGATCCGCGGTGCGGAATGCTTTGATTTTCTCCGGGCAAGCAACACCGGACACCGGGGCAGTATAAGCACCGCCCATGCAAACTCTCCCCGGGACCTGCTGCATGCACTGGAAACCATGACCATGATGTCCAATATTGACATCCCCCTGGTTGCGATAAGGAGATATATAGCCAATACCGTCGACCTTGTCATACAGCAGCAGCATATGGAGGACAGCACCAGGAAAACGGTAAGCATAACCGAAGTGTGCGGTATGGAGGGGGATGTTATCCAGCTTCAGGAATTATTCAAATATGAGCAACAGGGTGTGGAATACGGCGGCAGGGTGACGGGCAAATTTATGTGCACCGGGGTCAGGCCTACCTTTATGAGCAGGATCAGGGCAGCGGGCATACCCATGCCGGACAGCATTTTTACAAAGTCGGACTAGGCAATACCGCATTGACGCGGCGGATACCGTAAACAAGGAACCTGTTCCCCTGTTTGAGTGGGGGCAGGCCCCGTAACAGCAGCAGGAGGTGGATTTAATGGAGCAAATGTTTCTGGCACTGCTAATATTTATAACCATATATTTAATAAACCTTATCCTCTTTAAAGCCCTGTACAAAAAGCAGCTGCGTCAGAATAAAAGAGTTGGCAGGTACCTCGCGGCAGGCGGCGCGGGAGACCTGAGGGGCGAACTGGGCTTCTCGATACAGTCCCTGGTAAGAAGGCTGGGCAAGTCACTGCTTAAGGAGGACAGGTCGGCAAAATTAGAGCTGCAGCTTCTGAGGGCGGGAGTTCTTTTAAAGAGTGAGGAGTATATAATCCTTGTCTACTTGTCGGTACTGGCTCCCCCCCTTTTGATATATGCGCTTACAGGCAACATATTTGCATCTGCCGTTACTGTCGTAGCCGGACTTATCGTGCCCAAGCAGCTTCTTAACGTCGCCATCAGGAAAAGGCTTGATAAATTCAACCACCAGCTTCCCGATGCCGTAAGCGTTATGATATATTCCCTGAAATCGGGTTTAAGCCTTATACAGGCATTGGAAAGCGTTGCAAACGAAATGTCTGAACCGATAAAAAGCGAGTTCAAAAGGACGGTAAACGAAATAACTATCCTGAGCCGTCCGAAGGAAGATGCCCTTGAAAACATGAACAAGCGGATTAACAGCGATGACTTAGACCTCGTGGTCACGGCAATAGCCATACAATCCCAGGTTGGCGGCAACCTTGCCGAAGTCCTTGACAACATAGTTGAAACAGTCAGGGACAGGATCGCAATCAAGGGAGAGATAAAGGCTATTACCGCCCAGGGCAGAATTTCGGGAATAGTAGTTGCATCCATTCCGGTATTTGTGGGGACCATGATTCTTTTTATGGATCCGGGGTATTTACAGCCCCTTATAGCTGACCCCGTGGGATGGATGTTGATTGGCTTTTCAATTCTTTCAGAATTTATTGGCTTTATGTTTATGAAAAAAATAATCAATATAGAGTTTTAGATTCGGGGAGGTATAACCATGATGACCTACCTTGTAGCATTGATTTTTGTGACACTTTTCTTTATATTCTATTCAATAATGCTTGCAATAGGCAAAAACCGGGAACGCTCGGTCAGAAGAATAGCAAAGTATGTAAAACAGAAGGAGAAAACCGCCCTGGATTTGGAACTCAACAGGTCGCTGTCCGACAGGATTTTTATGCCCTTTTACAGGAAGCTGTCCAACAGCATATCCAAAATGGTACCGAGGAACCGGCTGGACACCCTCGATGTCAAGCTGTACCACAGCGGACTTAAGGTAAGGCCCCAGGAGTTTTTAATGCTGCAGTTTATCTGCATGGCCGTTATACCCTCGCTGGTTGCCTTCGCTCTCTACCGGGCCGGCTATGATACGGTTGAAACAATGGTTTTATTATTACTGTTTGCGGCAGGGGGTTATGCCCTTCCCAGGTATTATCTTTCTTCTAAAATAAATGAAAGAAAAGGCAAAATGCGCCGGGAGCTTCCCGGAATGATTGACCTGCTTACCGTCAGTATGGAAGCGGGATTAAGCTTTGATATGGCGCTTACGAAAATTGTTTCCAAATCGGCGGGTATGCTTACCGAACAACTGGAACTGGCGTTAAACAGAATAAAACGGGGTATTCCCAGAAGTCAGGCATTGAAGGAAATGGCGCAAAAGGCGGATGTGGATGAGCTTACAAACTTTATACTAACGGTACTGCAGGCCGAAAAACTGGGTATCAGCATAAGCAAAATATTAAAGGTTCAGGCGTCCCAGATGCGTGAAGCAAAGAAGCAGTGGGCCAGGGAAAAGGGCGGTAAGGCGGCGGTAAAGATTATCATACCGCTGGTAATATTTATTCTGCCGGTGCTCTTTGTGGTCCTGCTAGGACCTTTGCTGCTAAACGCAAGGGAGTACTTTTGATAAAAACCCCGGGAGGAAAGAATATGCTTATAAACAAGGATACCGGAAACATAATAGCAAGCAGGGTATTTGTCGCAAGAAAATTCTGGCCAAAGCTTAAGGGCTTGCAGTTTAAACAAAACATTCCGCCGGACTTTGCCTATATTATTGAAAACTGCAGCAGCATACATACCTGCTTTATGCGGTTTGACCTTGACGCCGTTTTGGTGGACGGCGACTGGAAGGTATTATGGGTATACAGAGGTTTAAAGCCCTTCAAAATGACGCGGTCCGTAAAGGGCGCCCGGGCGGTAATTGAGTTAAAGCATGGAAACCTGCAGGTTGAGCCTGGTCACAGGCTGGAGCTAATCGGATGATACGGCTGCGGACGGGTTATCTGTCTTACCTCCCAGACTTTTAAAATCCCTCCAAAAATGCGGGTAGGATTTTTTCACGGCATCGCTGCCTGTTAAAATAACAGGCCCGGTGCACTTTATCGAAGCCACCGCCAGCGCCATAGCTATGCGGTGGTCGTTCCAGCTGTCCACCCTTCCGCCGGTTAGTTTTTCTTTTCCTTCTATTATTAACCCATCATCCAGTTCGGTTACGCCGGCACCCAGCTTGTTAAGCTCTGTGGATATTGCCCTGAGCCTGTCGGATTCCTTTATCCTAAGCCTTTTGGCATTTATTATTTTTGTTGTCCCGGCGCTTATGGCGCCCAGAACGGCTAAAACAGGTACAAGGTCGGGACACTGCGATGCGTCTATTTCGATACCACGGGTTACCGCTTCATACACCTTTATAAAACCCTGCCCGGCCTGCCGGCCGTCCGTCGATTCGCCTGTTTCAAGGCTTACTCCCATCTTTCCTGTAATATCCATGATAACCCTGTCGCCCTGCACAGAGTTTAAATTCAAACCTTTGCATTTTATCCCTCCGCCCAATATCCCCGCCGCTATCCAGAAGGCAGCCTGGGAATAATCCCCTTCTATCCGGCAATCTGCGCTTTGGTACTCCTGGTTTCCACCTATGACAAACTCCCTAAAGCCGTTATTTACTATCTGGATACCGAACTTATCAAGGACATGCATTGTCAGCTCCACGTATCCCTTTGACTCGGGCTCTGTTGTCACTTCTATCCTGGAGTTACCGTCCAGGAGGGGCAGTGCAAACATAAGTCCGGTTATGAACTGTGAGCTTACATCACCGCTCACTCTGAAGGTCCCCGGCTTTAACATGCCATTTACCGTTAACGGGAGCCTGCCGCTGTTACTGCAGTATTTTATGTTCTGCCCTTCAAATATTTCATAGTAAATATCAAGGGGCCTTTCGACCAGCTTGCCCTTTCCGGTAAAGGTTATCTTTTCGCCGGCGAGGGCTGCCAGGGGAACTAGAAACCTCAGGGTGGAACCGGATTCGCTGCAGTGTATGCGGTTTCTTTGCACTGTTAATCCGGGGCTTCCCTTTATACGAATCGAACATGCATCCCGGGCGGCATCATTATTTATATATTCAATATCCGCTCCGAAGGATTTCATTCCGTCCAGAGTAGCTTTTATATCATCCGACAGTACCAGATTGTCTATGACGCTTTCGCCTTTCGCCAGCGCCGCACATATTACTGCCCTGTGGCTCAGGCTTTTGGAAGGAGGGATATTTATTTCTCCGTTTAGTTTTGCCGGGTATATTTTGACAGTATCCACCTTGGTCTCCCCTTTCATTTTTATTCTTTCTCGGATATCGCAAAAATTCCTTCTCTTTTAACATGCATCCCGTATAATATTATATTTATTTGAGGGCTGCGGCTGCCAGAAGACCTGTATCCTTCCCTTCACAGCCGCTCATTTGGTTTTCCGCTCATTTGGTTTTCCTCTCATTAATAGTCCGTGCAATTTGTGACGGCACCGGCGGGCAGCCTCTGCAAAACGGAAAATCCTTGCTGTGCCTGGCCGTACAATTGCCGACTATTACCACATGGCCGCCGTGCAGATCCCCGCTCTTCAAATCCCTGCCGATGCCCACAGTAATCTGGTGCCCGTCGGCATATTCATGATGGTAATAGCGGAAGAACTGTACCATAGCTGCGTGGCACGCGCTGCATGCACCTTTGTCCACCACTTTTGGATTGGAATACGACTGGTGCAGGTCGTGCTCGGTTGCAAGAACAAACTTCCGCGAATAATCCATGTATTTTTCCGGATACACCCGCAGGTCTTTGAGGTCAAACCCTTTGTCCTCTTTAACAAGGCTAATGTGGGGAACGGCATCGAACTCCATTCCCATAAGCCTGATACATACCAAATCGTTAGCCACAGCATTATTGCTTGCAACCACTACCCCAAGGTTTACAGGGGTACCGCCGGAAGGGCCGAAACCCTCCATGGCGATAAAACCGTCTGCAACAGTATAATCCGGGTAACACACCTTGGCAAGGTCCATAATGCCATAGTCAAGGCATTTACCCTTACTCCTGTCGGGGGGATCTCTGTGTATCCTGTGCAGCCTGGTTTTGTCCTTCTGGTACATACAGCCCTTCAGATTTTTTATGCCCAGGGTAGCCCCCGCATACATATGAGTTTTTATTACGGGTACAGAAATAAGTATATCCGCCTGAAAGGGCAGTTTTGAGAATTTAAGGCTGTCCACCATAACAGAGTCCGGTATACTTATCTCCTGCATGCCGAAATCATCAAGGCTCACGCACCGGGCACCTTCCTGAATACATACGTCATATATACCGGCTGACTTTAACGCTTCCAAACTGTCGGTACCAATAATGGAACTGTCCCCGACATAGAGCCTGCCGACATTCCTCTCTATGAAGAACCGTACAAGACCCCTTACCACTTCCGGATGGGTACACAGTCCGCTGGCCGCAGGTCCTTTGAATCCGGTATTTACTTTGAGCAGTACGGATTTGCCTGCAGCGTCCTCCCTGAACACTTTCTCTATGGCTTGGTAAGACATTTCCGCCGGGTCGGTGCCTTTTATTACATATACTTCCGAAATCATGGCTTGACTCCCCCAATCACTCATTATTAGCATCTGTTACTGCAACTGCGTGTTCATCTTCCTTAAGAGCGCTTACCTGGTCTTGGATTCTCTTCGGAGGCGCGGGGGTGACCAGGCTGACTCCCACCAGCAACACCATGGCACATACAAAGGCCACAAAAGTAAGATGAAGCCACTTGTAGTAACCTACCGCAAACCAAATTGCAGAGCCTAGGAAACCTCCTATTAGGCCGGCGATAGCTCCTTCGCGGGTTGCCCGTTTCCAATAGAGACCAAATACCACAATCGGGGCAAAGGTGGATAAGCCTCCCCACGCCCACCAGTTAACCCATAACACACCTTCAAAGGGGTTGAATGCTATGTATATGGCCACCGCGCCTATTATTACTGCCGAGATCCTTCCCACCAGCAAAATCTCTTTGTCTGTTGCATTCCCATTTTTAAATATCCTGTTGTAGAAGTCCTGGCAGACGGCTGTATTTGCAACGTGGAGCAGTGCATCGGATGAAGACATTACCGCCGCAAGTATGGCCGCCGTAACTATACCTGCCAGGAACTTTGGGGTATAGGTCATAATCATCTGAATAAAGTTTGTATTGGGGTCTGCCGACTGCGGAAACATCACAAGGCAGGCCATATACAGGAAGAAGGTGCCAAACAGAAGAAACACGCCGGTAGTTCCTGCAATCACCGCTCCCTTTTTCGCTTCGCCGGGGCTTTTTAACCCCATGAACATCTGCACAATCTGCGGCTGTCCCATGTAGCCCAGCCAGCCGGCGGATAACAGCCCCACAATTGTAACGGGCGCAATCCACGGATTCATAAGCTCGGGGTCAATCGCCCTCATACCTTCAAATACCGGACCAAGTCCGCCGGTATTTGAAAATGCAACAAACAGGCCTGCCAATACCGCAAATATCATAAGCATTCCCTGTATAAAATCGGTCCATGCAACCGCCAGAAGCCCGCCGGCGGAAGTATAAGCAATAACGACAGCAGCGCCCAGTATCACCGATATGGAATAATCCCAACCAAGTATCGCCTGGAACGTGGTACCCGCCGCCATAAGCTGAGAGCTTAAGTACACCGTTATACTTATAAAGATTATTATTGCGGAAATTGCGCGTATATGCTTTTTGTCCTCATCGTAGTAACGGGCTTCAAGCAGGTCAATAAAGCTTCGCGACCTGGTCATGACGGTGAATCTGCTCACCTTTTTGGCAAGCACTAAAAAATTGATAAAGGGTGCAAAGCCGGACGAAAAAGCCGTCCATATGGCCCCAAAACCCGTACTTGCAACCTGCCCTACCCAGGCGATAAACAGCCACCCGCTCAAGCCTGCAGCCTGGTGAGCAATTGAAGTAAGCACCGTGCCGAATGTTCTGCCGCCAATCAGAAAATCCTCCGAGGTTTTAACTTTTCTTGATGCCCTATAGCCTATAAAGAGCATAACAGCCATATAGGCCAACATAATAACAATAACAGTAATCATCTGAAAATCCTCCCTTTTATGTGTGCTAATTTTACCTCAAACAGGGGGACACAAACACTAAGACAGGTACCTTGCTTGGGCGTCCCCCTGTCATAGACCGGCGTCCCGGTTATGACAGCACTCCATCCCCCTGTTATGTGCGCGGACAAAGAATCATTCCATGTCCACCATCCCAAAGCATATTGTCCGGGGACATTCCTTGGCCATAAAGGAATACCAGCTATGAAGGTGTGTCCCCTGACCTTATAGGCAGCGGTGTGTCCCAACCCGAAAGACTATCAATCGGGGACATTCCGTAGTAAGGAATTCTAATGGGGACATTCCTTGGCCATAAAGGAATACCAGCTATGAAGGTGTGTCCCCTGACCTTATAGGCAGCGGTGTGTCCCAACCCGAAAGACTATCAATCGGGGACATTCCGTAGTAAGGAATACCCGTTAGCAGCGGTGTGTCCCCTGACCTTATAGGCAGCGGTGTGTCCCCTGACCCGAAAGCTTATCAATCGGGGACATTCCGTAGTAAGGAA
>CAZVBE010000035.1:0-14771 GCA_964625335.1 uncultured Clostridium sp.
CGGAAGAACGGTAGGAGCAGGAGTAGTATCCAAGATACTGTAGCAGACAGGGAACTTGTTTATTGACAATCATAACAAACTGTGGTAAGTTTTATTGGTAATCCTACGCTCCATACCGGGGGTTAGATGAGGGGTCCAGGAGGTGTAGTAATGAGAGTTAAAGTAACCTTATCATGCACAGAGTGCAAGCAGAGAAACTATAATTCGTTGAAGAATAAAAAGAACAACCCCGAGAGAATAGAAATGAACAAATACTGTAAATTTTGCGGAAAACATACCCTTCACAGGGAGACCAAGTAATAGGTTAAATACTATTTGAGGTGTGAGTTATATGGCAAACGTAAAAAAAGGCCTTGGTGGCAAGGCCACCAAGTTTGTAAAGGAAACAAGGTCTGAAGTCAAGAAGGTTATATGGCCGAACAGAAAAGAATTGGTTTCATTTACATCTGTGGTGCTTGTTTCTGTATTAATAGCAGCATTACTCATATTCGTGGTCGATTTTGCCTTCGGTCAGGTACTCGGCTTGATAATCAGATAAAAGGAGGGAAGGGCCGATATGGCCCTTAAGTTTATGCCTGAAACGCAGGAAGCAAAATGGTATGTTATCCATACCTATTCCGGTTATGAAAATAAGGTGAAGGCCAATCTTGAGAAGGCCGTGGAAAACCGGAGCATGCAGGATGTCATAGTCGAAGTACAGGTTCCCATGGAAGAACATTACGAGAGAAAAAACAACAAGCTTAAAAAGACTTTGAAGAAGGTTTTCCCGGGATATGTACTGGTTAAGATGATTATGAATGATGAATCCTGGTATGTTGTCCGCAATACCCGGGGAGTCACCGGATTTGTGGGTCCCGGTTCAAAACCCGTGCCCCTTACCGACAGGGAAATTGTTAACCTCGGCATCGAAGAGGTGGCAGTGGTAGTAGACTTTAAAGTTAAGGATTCGGTTAAGGTGGTAAGCGGGCCCTTTGAGAATTTCATAGGTACCATTGAAGAAATTAACCTCGATAAGCACAAGGTAAAGGTTTTAATTTCCATGTTCGGCAGGGAGACTCCTGTGGAATTGGATTTTGTTCAGATTGAAAGAATACGATAAGGAGGTGTGATTAGTATGGCAAAAAAGGTAGTTGGAATTGTAAAGCTGCAAATACCGGCCGGGAAAGCTACTCCTGCGCCACCGGTGGGAACTGCCCTCGGGCCCCACGGAGTTAATATAATGGGCTTTTGCAAGGAATTCAATGAAAGAACGGCAAAGCAGGCAGGGCTGATTATTCCGGCGGTTATTACTATATATCAGGATAGATCCTTTAGTTTTATCACCAAAACGCCTCCTGCTCCCGTACTGTTAAAAAAGGCGGCAGGCATAGAAGGCGGTTCGGGGGAACCAAACAGGGTCAAGGTAGGCAAAGTATCAAAGGCCAAGGTAAGAGAGATTGCAGAATTGAAAATGCCTGACTTAAATGCCGCAGACATTGAAGCGGCGATGAAGATGATTGAAGGCACAGCAAGAAGCATGGGTCTGGTGGTAGAAGAATAATCAAGCCGGGCACAGGTGGGAGGTAAAAATACCGTAAATACCACGAAGGAGGTATTAGTATGCCGAAAAAAGGCAAGAAATATCGGGACAGCATTACGCTTTATGAAAGGGAAAAGTTGTACCAACCGTCAGAGGCTCTTGAGCTTGTACAAAAGACCGCAAAGGCCAATTTTGACGAAACGGTTGAGGTGTCCATAAGGCTTGGGGTAGACCCAAGGCATGCGGACCAGCAGGTAAGGGGAGCCATAGTTCTGCCCCATGGTACCGGCAAGACCAGAAGGGTTATTGTGCTCACCAAGGGTGAAAAGATTAAGGAAGCGGAAGAAGCCGGAGCCGACTATGCAGGCCTCGACGAATATGTAGAAAAAATACAGAAAGAAAACTGGTTTGAGTTTGATGTGGTGGTGGCGACACCCGATGCTATGAGCGTTGTAGGAAGGTTGGGTAAAATACTTGGTCCCAAGGGACTTATGCCAAACCCCAAATCCGGTACTGTTACATTTGATGTTGGCAAGGCTGTAAATGAAATTAAAGCAGGCAAGATAGAATATCGGGTTGACAAGTTCAGTGTTATACACGCTCCAATAGGCAAGATATCCTTTGGAACCCAAAAACTTGCGGAAAACTACAGGACTCTTATGGAGGCCGTAATCAAGGCTAAACCGCCGGCAGCAAAGGGCCAGTATCTAAAGAGCATTGTTATTGCGAGTACTATGGGCCCCGGGATTAAAATAAATACTGCAAAAGCGGTAGACTAATACAACAGAATATAATCATTTACCTGAGACAGCAGGAGCTTTGGGCTTAAATATTCCTGCCGAGGTATAGAACAAAGGTTTATGCCTTTTTGAAATCTATTGCCTCTGCCTGTCTCATGGTAGAGGTTTTAATTTGCCAGCATATGATGTCTGACCGTATTGGCGGAGGAGGTGAAAAGGTAATTGTCCGATAATAAAAGAGCAAAACAGCAAATAGTAGACGAAATAAAGGAAAAGTTTAAAAAAGCCGAAGCAGTGGTGCTGGTTGACTACAGGGGTCTTGATGTGCAGGAGGTAACCGAACTCAGAAAAAGGTTCAGGGATGCCGGAGTGGATTATAAGGTATATAAAAATACTCTTATGACCAGGGCACTGACAGAATTGAATAATGAGGGTCTTGTACCCTACCTTACCGGACCCAACGCAGTGGCCCTTGGATATGATGATCCTGTAATGCCGGCAAAGATAATATCTGATTTTGCGAAGGACCATAATAAGCCCGAAATAAAAGTAGGAATGGTAAGCGAACTATTAATAGACGCCGAGCAGGTCAAGGCCTTGGCTAGCCTGCCTTCGAAGGAGGTACTTGTTGCCCAGGTACTCTATGGCTTTAACGCGCCTGTTACAGGTCTGGTCAACGTGCTGCAGGGTAATATCAGAAATCTTGTATATGCACTGAACGCAATAAGCGAGAAAAAATCCGCATAGCGAAGAAAAATAATGGAGGGATAAACAATGGCAAGTGAAAAAATTCAAAATCTTATTGAAGAAGTTAAAGGTCTTACGGTATTGGAGCTTTCGGAACTGGTTAAGGCCCTTGAAGAGGAATTCGGTGTAAGCGCGGCTGCTCCGATGGCAATGGCAGCTATGCCGGCTGCAGGGGCTGCTCCCGCAGCGGCAGAAGAGGAAAAGACCGAGTTTGACGTAATACTGTCAGGCGCAGGAGACCAAAAGATTAAAGCAATCAAGGTAGTAAGGGAAATAACAGGCCTTGGCTTAAAGGAAGCGAAGGAGCTTGTAGACAACGCTCCCAAGCCGGTCAAGGAAGGCGTAACCAAGGAAGAAGCCCAGGCAATAAAAGCTAAGCTTGAAGAAGTAGGAGCCGGAGTAGAAGTTAAGTAACAAACCGGTATAATACTAACGCAAAATATAAGACAGGATATTATTTTATCCTGTCTTATATTTTTAAATAACCTGCTTTGCAGTAGTTGACAACAATTCAACATTGTGTTAATATTATAAATTGCATTGATATAAACAAAATTAGGATTTATTATTACTTTTGTATAAAATAATTATTATATGGAAATAGTATAATAGATGTTTTTTGCCTCATTACATACAATATGGATTTTGCAAAAGTTTGCGGTTTTACAGTAAAAATTTATGTAATTATGTACTCTACTCATGGTTCAGGCCTCCAATGTGTAACGGTTGTTATGGAAATCAGGAGGTCCCTGTTTTCAGCGACTAAGTCGCTATTTTACTTTATTTCAAGAGGTGAATGCTTATGGTACATCCTGTTCAAATGGGCAAAAAGGTAAGAATGAGCTATTCTAAGATTGACGAAGTTCTGGATATGCCAAACCTTATAGAGGTACAGAAGAATTCCTATAGATGGTTTTTGGCTGAAGGGTTAAGGGAGGTGTTCGCAGACATTTCTCCTATTCAGGATTATACAGGGAATTTGGTGCTTGAATTCCTGGACTACTATCTTGAGGAAGAACCCAAGTATTCGGTGGAAGAATGTAAAGAACGGGACGTAACCTATTCTGCTCCTATGAAGGTCAGGGTTAGACTGATAAACAGAGAAACAGGAGAAGTTAAGGAACAGGAAGTATTCATGGGGGATTTTCCCCTTATGACCGATAAAGGCACATTCATAATTAACGGTGCTGAAAGGGTAATAGTAAGCCAATTGGTAAGGTCTCCGGGCGTTTATTATTCTGATGAGATTGATAAGACCGGCAAGAGACTTTTTTCTGCTACCGTAATACCCAACCGGGGTGCGTGGCTTGAATACGAAACGGATTCCAACGATATTGTATACGTAAGGGTGGACAGAACCAGAAAACTTCCCATCACGGTGCTGGTAAGGGCGATGGGTTATTCCACCAACAATGAGATTATAGAGCTGTTGGGGTCGAGCGAAAGGCTGTTGACCTCCCTGGAGAAGGATGCAACCAAAACCTCCGAGGAAGCTCTTTTGGACATATATAAAAGACTGAGGCCGGGAGAGCCCCCGACCATTGACAGTGCCCAGTCCCTTATAAATACCCTGTTTTTCGACCCCAAAAGGTATGATTTGGCGAAGGTGGGAAGGTACAAATTTAATAAAAAACTGGCGCTGTGGTCAAGAATATGGGGAAAGGTAAGCGCGGAGGACATCAAAAATCCGGCCACGGGAGAAATATTAGTAGAAAAAGAACAGAGAATAACCAAGGAACAGGCAAAAAAAATTCAGAACCTTGGCATAAACTCAGTTGATATAATGCTTGACGATATGGAATTACGGGTGGTAGGCAACCATTTTGTTGATTCGGATTCAATGGAATTTCCCTTCGATTTTTCCGATATAGACCAGCTGAAGATGAGCAAGATGCTGTATTATCCGGTACTTAAGGAGATACTTGACACAAGCAAATCCAAAGAGGAGCTGAAGGAAAGCTTAAGGGAGAGGGCGGCGGAGCTTTCTCCGAAACACATAATAATTGACGATATTATTGCCTCGGTGAACTATCTGTTTGGTTTGGCTTATGAAATTGGAGATGTGGACGATATTGACCATCTGGGGAACAGAAGGTTAAGATGCGTGGGAGAACTTTTGCAAAACCAGTTTAGAATAGGCCTTTCCAGAATGGAGAGGGTGGTAAAGGAAAGGATGACCATCCAGGATATTGATGTTGTAACACCGCAGGCGCTGATAAATATAAGGCCGGTGGTTGCTTCGATAAAGGAATTTTTCGGGAGCAGCCAGCTGTCCCAGTTCATGGACCAGACCAATCCACTGGCCGAACTGACACATAAGCGCAGACTATCCGCCCTTGGACCCGGAGGCTTAAGCAGGGAAAGGGCAGGGTTTGAGGTGAGGGACGTACACAATTCCCACTACGGAAGGATATGTCCCATAGAGACTCCCGAGGGTCCCAACATTGGTTTGATTGGATCCCTGAGCACCTACGCACGGATTAATGAATATGGTTTTGTGGAAGCCCCCTACAGAAAGGTTGAGAAAGACAGGGGCGTAGTCACAGAAGAGATAATATATATGACAGCCGACGAAGAGGGAGAATATATAATAGCCCAGGCCAATGACCCGCTGGATGAAGAGGGAAGGTTTGTGGATAACAGAATTACAGCCAGGGCGGGCACAAAGAGGGATATTGTAATTGTACCGTCCTCGGAGGTCGATTATATGGACGTATCCCCCAAGCAGGTGGTATCTGTTGCCACATCCATGATTCCTTTTCTCGAAAATGATGATGCCAACAGGGCGTTGATGGGGGCAAACATGCAAAGACAGGCGGTACCCCTGTTGAAGTCGGAGGCGCCGATTGTGGGAACGGGTATGGAGTTCAAGGCGGCTAAGGATTCGGGGGTAGTGGTTATTGCAGAAAATGCCGGAACGGTGACAAGAGTCGCCGCGGATGAGATAAAGATACTAAGGGACAACGATGGCGGGACAGATATTTATAAATTACTGAAATTTAAACGTTCAAATCAGGGAACATGTATCAACCAAAGGCCCATTGTCGTTAATGGGGAAAAGGTGAATAAGGGGCAGGTTATAGCTGACGGGCCCTCTACAAAGGAGGGGGAAATTTCCCTTGGCAAGGATGTACTGGTAGGGTTTATGACGTGGGAAGGCTATAACTATGAGGATGCAATTCTGATAAGCGAAAAACTGGTGAAAGAAGACGTTTATACTTCCATTCACATTGAAGAATATGAGGCGGAAGCCAGGGATACAAAACTAGGTCCCGAAGAGATAACAAGGGATATACCCAATGTGGGTGAAGATGCCCTGAAGGACCTTGATGAAAGAGGAATAATACGTATAGGAGCAGAAGTCAGGGCCGGAGACATTCTGGTGGGTAAGGTAACGCCTAAGGGTGAAACGGAGCTTACCGCGGAAGAAAGGCTTTTAAGGGCTATATTCGGTGAAAAGGCCCGGGAGGTTCGGGATACTTCCCTCAGGGTTCCCCATGGTGAATCCGGAATAATTGTTGACGTTAAGGTTTTTACCCGGGAAACCGGCGATGAGCTGCCCCCGGGGGTTAACAATCTTGTCAGGGTCTATGTGGCCCAGAAAAGAAAAATATCCGTTGGAGATAAGATGGCAGGAAGGCATGGAAATAAAGGGGTTATTTCAAGAATACTGCCCGAGGAGGATATGCCCTTTCTTCCCGATGGTACGCCCCTTGAGCTGGTACTAAATCCTTTGGGTGTTCCTTCCAGAATGAATATAGGACAAGTGCTGGAAGTACATTTGGGTCTTGCGGCCAAACTGCTTGGCTGGGAAATAGCAACGCCGGTATTCGACGGGGCCAATGAGGAGGATGTGTTTTCCACGCTGGGCCAGGCGGGAGTTCCCGCCGACGGAAAGTTGGTTGTATATGACGGCAGGACGGGACAGCCCTTTGACAACAGGGTTACCGTTGGCTATATGTATATGATGAAGTTGGCGCATTTGGTAGACGATAAGATACATGCACGCTCTACAGGACCCTATTCACTGGTAACTCAGCAGCCCCTTGGCGGCAAAGCCCAATTCGGAGGGCAGAGGTTCGGTGAAATGGAAGTTTGGGCCCTTGAGGCCTATGGCGCATCCCATACTCTGCAGGAAATACTGACGGTAAAATCAGATGATGTCGTGGGCAGGGTTAAGACCTATGAGTCTATTGTAAAGGGAGAAAACATCCCGGAACCCGGGGTTCCGGAATCATTTAAAGTATTGATTAAAGAATTACAAAGTCTCGGCCTCGATGTAAAGGTTCTTTCGGAGGAGAACGAGGAGATAACACTGAGGGAACTGGACGAGGACGAAGAAGAGGTAGAAGAACTGTCGGTCAACATTGAGGGCCGGGAAGACGAACCGGGAGATATTTCCTATGATGAAAGGACGGATAGTGAGGATGAGGATTTTGAAGAGGAATTAACCCTGGACGACCTTAATGAGCTGGATGATGATGACGAGGTCGAAATTGACGGTTCGCTTTTTGAGGATGAAGATTATGAAGAAGAGAAAAAGGATGATTTAGATTATTAATGAAGGGAGAGAGACTCCTTGTTCGAACTCAACAATTTCGATTCTATAAGAATCGGTTTGGCTTCGCCTGAAAAAATACGCGAATGGTCGAGGGGAGAGGTAAAGAAGCCCGAGACCATAAACTACAGAACATTAAAGCCCGAGAAAGAGGGTCTGTTCTGCGAAAAAATCTTCGGCCCCCAGAAGGACTGGGAGTGTCACTGCGGTAAATATAAAAGAGTCAGGTATAAGGGTATTGTATGCGACAGATGCGGAGTTGAAGTAACCCGCTCCAAGGTAAGAAGGGAGAGAATGGGGCATATCGAGCTTGCGGCCCCCGTATCCCATATCTGGTATTTCAAGGGCATACCCAGCCGTATGGGACTTATACTGGATATGTCTCCAAGGTCACTTGAAAAGGTTTTATATTTTGCATCCTATATAGTTATAGATCCCGGAACAACGGGGCTTTCAGAAAAGCAGCTGCTTTCCGAGAAGGAATTCAGGGAGGCCGTCGAAAACTACGGGAACAAATTCAAGTACGGAATGGGAGCGGAAGCAGTAAAGGAACTGCTTCGCAAGATTGACCTGGAAAAGTTGTCAGCTGAGCTGAAGGTTCAGCTGAAAGAGAGTACGGGGCAGAAAAAGATTCGGGCTATACGGAGGCTGGAAGCCGTAGAGGCTTTCAGAAAGTCCGGAAACAAGCCCGAATGGATGGTGCTTGATGTTATTCCTGTTATACCGCCCGAGCTGAGGCCGATGGTACAGCTGGACGGCGGCAGGTTTGCCACTTCGGATTTAAATGATTTGTATAGAAGGGTTATCAATAGAAATAACCGCTTAAAAAGGCTCCTGGACCTGGGGGCTCCGGATATAATTGTAAGAAATGAAAAGAGAATGCTGCAGGAAGCAGTGGACGCCCTTATAGACAACGGAAGGAGAGGCCGTCCGGTAACCGGACCGGGCAACCGTCCCCTTAAATCGCTGTCCGATATGTTAAAGGGCAAGCAGGGGAGGTTCCGCCAGAATCTTCTGGGCAAGAGGGTGGACTATTCGGGGCGTTCGGTAATAGTCGTCGGTCCCGAACTGAAAATGTACCAGTGCGGTCTGCCTAAGGAGATGGCCCTTGAACTGTTTAAGCCCTTCGTGATGAAAAAACTGGTAAATGAAAATTTCGCCCACAATATAAAAAGCGCAAAGCGTATGGTTGAAAGGATCAGACCGGAGGTCTGGGATGTTCTGGAAGAGGTTATTAAGGAGCATCCGGTTCTGTTAAACCGGGCGCCTACGCTGCACAGGCTGGGAATACAGGCCTTTGAACCGGTTTTGGTTGAGGGCAGAGCACTGAAGATACATCCGCTGGTTTGTACCGCGTATAATGCAGACTTTGACGGGGACCAGATGGCGGTGCACGTGCCCCTTTCTGCCGAAGCGCAGGCGGAGGCAAGACTGCTAATGCTGGCTACCAATAATATTTTGAAACCCACCGATGGCAAGCCGGTGGTGAGCCCCACCCAGGACCTGGTTCTCGGGCTGTATTATCTGACTGCCCATGTACCGGGACAGCTGGGGGAAGGGAAAATCTTCAGGGATTATGATGAGATGATTATGGCCTACGAAGCCGGTGTTGTAGCCCTTCATGCAAAGGTAAAGGTAAGAATGGTTGACAAGATAGACGGAGTAAGCAGTATGGTTGAAAGCACGGTGGGCAGGTTTATATTCAATGATGCAATACCCCAGGGGCTTGGGTTTGTGGACAGAAGCATCCCTGAGAACAGATATAAGCTGGAAATAGACAATTTGGTAGATAAAAAGACCGTTGGCAATATTATTGACAGGTGTTACAGGGTCTACGGAAACACCGAAACAGCCGTTGTACTGGACAGAATGAAGGAACTGGGCTTTATTTACTCCACCAGGGGAGCAATTACCATATCCATATCCGATATGCACATCCCCGGTGAGAAAGCGCAGCTTTTGTCCAAAGCCGATGAAGAAGTGGATGTCACCGAGAAACAGTACAGGAGAGGGCTGATTTCCAACGATGAAAGGTACGAAAAGGTTATAGAAACATGGACCAGAGCAACAGAGGATGTCACCGATGCATTAATGAAGAATCTTGACCCGATGAACTCGATATTTATGATGGCGCATTCAGGAGCCAGGGGAAGCAAAAACCAGATACGGCAGCTGGCGGGTATGAGGGGACTTATGGCAAACCCGTCGGGCAGGATTATTGAGCTGCCTATACGGGCTAACTTCAGGGAAGGGCTTACGGTATTGGAATACTTTATTTCAACCCATGGCGCAAGGAAGGGACTTGCGGATACAGCCCTGAGAACTGCGGATTCCGGTTACCTGACCCGAAGGCTTGTGGATGTCAGCCAGGATGTTATTGTCAGGGAAGAGGATTGTAATACCAATCAAACGGTGGAAGTCAACAGCATTCTTGATGGAAAGGATATCATCGAGGACCTTTCTGACAGGATTTGGGGAAGGTATTCCCTGCATGATGTGGTGGATCCCAATACCAACGAGGTAATTATACCTGCGGATACGCTTATAAACGATTATTATGTGTCCAGGGTGATTAAGTCAGGTATCAGGAAGGTACCGATACGTTCAGTACTTACCTGCCGTTCGAGGTATGGCGTATGCGCTAAATGCTATGGTGTGAACCTGGCGTCCGGGGACTTGGTAAATGTAGGCGAGGCGGTAGGAATAATTGCCGCACAATCCATCGGGGAGCCCGGAACACAGCTTACCATGCGTACCTTCCACACGGGAGGTGTGGCAGGAGACGATATAACTCAAGGTCTTCCAAGGGTTGAAGAGTTGTTTGAAGCCAGGAAGCCAAGGGGACTTGCTGTTATCGCAGAGGTATCCGGAACAATCAAGATTAGCGAGAGCAGGAAAAAGCGCGAGGTCATGGTAATAACCGACGAGGGAGATGCTAAAAATTACCTGATTCCGTATGGAGCCTGGATTAAAGTAAAAGACGGAGATATTGTCGAGGCCGGGGACGAGATTACCGAAGGCTCTGTGAATCCCCATGAAATATTGAAGATTAAAGGCGTAAAAGGAGTTCAGACCTATCTGCTCCAGGAAGTACAAAAAGTGTATCGTCTTCAGGGTGTGGATATTAACGATAAGCATATTGAGGTAATAATAAGACAGATGTTAAGAAAGGTCAAAGTGGATGATTCGGGAGATACCGAATTGCTGCCCGGAGGGCTTATAGACATCTTCAGGTTTGAGGAAGAAAACGGGGTAATTGAGGAAGAGGAAGGAAACCCGGCCATAGGGAAAAGGGTACTGCTGGGCATAACAAAGGCGTCCCTTGCCACCGAATCCTTCCTGTCGGCAGCGTCTTTCCAGGAGACTACCCGGGTGCTTACCGAAGCGGCAATAAAAGGAAAGGTCGATCCGCTGGTGGGGCTTAAAGAAAACGTCATAATAGGAAAACTAATTCCCGCCGGCACCGGAATGAGCAGGTACAGAGATATTGAGGTTTGTCTGGAACAGGAGCAGGTACCGGCACCGGAGGATTTGCCTGTGGAAGAAGCCAAGCTGCAATAATAGAATTGACACAGCGGTATGTGAATGGTAAAATAAAAAATGTTGCAATTGGGGAGGTTTAAGTATGCTGGAAGGATTGAAAACTGCCCGTAAAGTTGTGGGCATAAAGCAGTCCACCAGGGTAGTTAAAGAGGGTACAGCCCTTGTCGCATATATCGCACAGGATGCTGACCATCACGTCATACAGCAGCTGGAAACTCTTTGTGTTGAAAAGTCAATAAAGGTGGTTAAGGTTAATACCATGGAAGAGTTGGGCAAAGCATGCGGTATTGAAGTAGGAGCCGCATCTGCCGTTGTACTGAAATAATAGTTTGGAGCTGCCGGAAGCCAAGAGCGGTCAGTATCTCCAGGCTGGCTGATAATAAGCAGTGACAACCCTTCCCGGGGAAGGGTTGTTTTTGCGAGGGAACTAAATTATAAGGAGGTGAAAAGAATGCCAACAATAAACCAGCTGGTTAGAAAAGGAAGAGCCATGGTTGAATACAAATCAGCATCTCCCGCGCTAAAGGAAAACCCACAGAAAAGGGGAGTATGTACTACCGTAAAGACTACTACGCCCAAAAAGCCTAATTCCGCATTGAGAAAGATTGCCAGGGTAAGACTGACAAACGGAATCGAGGTATCGGGGTATATACCTGGTATTGGACACAATCTCCAGGAGCACTCGGTGGTACTTATCAGGGGGGGCAGGGTTAAGGACCTTCCCGGTGTGAGATACCATATCATCAGAGGAACCCTTGATGCTGCCGGTGTTGAAAACCGGAAACAATCCAGGTCCAAGTATGGTGCCAAGAGACCCAAAAAGAAATAATTGAATAATAATTGTGACGCTGTGCACTTTATATAGAGTACAGAGCACAACGGCGGGAAATTAACCGTCGAGTACCGATGAATAAGTTTCACTATTAAGGAGGGAAGCAGTGTGCCAAGAAAAGGAAGTGTTCCCAAAAGGGAACTGTTGCCGGATCCTATTTATAACGACAAGATAGTTACAAAGCTTATAAACTATATTATGCTGGACGGAAAAAGAGGAGTAGCGCAAAAAATCGTATACGACGCCTTTGAAATAGTTAACCAAAAAACCGGAAAGGATGCTTTGGAAGCCTTCCGTGAAGCCCTTGACAACATAATGCCTGTACTCGAAGTTAAGGCAAGAAGGGTTGGGGGAGCAACCTACCAGGTTCCGATGGAGGTTCGCTATGACAGACGGTTAGCCTTAGGCCTTAGATGGATGGTTAGCTATACCCGGAAGCGGGGAGAGAAAACAATGAAGGACAAACTGGCGGGAGAAATTCTTGATGCTTTAAACAATACCGGAGCCAGCGTCAAAAAGAAAGAGGATACCCATAAAATGGCAGAAGCCAACAAGGCTTTTGCACATTACAGATGGTAGAACTCTATTGAGCTTATCCGAGAACAATGCCGGAGTATTACCGGTTGAAAGGAGTACTAACAGTGCCTAGAGAGTTTCCTATAGAAAAAATCAGAAATATTGGAATAATGGCACATATTGATGCAGGGAAAACCACGACTACCGAGCGTATTTTGTTCTATACCGGCCGACTCCACAGGATGGGGGAAGTGCATGACGGAGCCGCTGCCATGGACTGGATGGAGCAGGAGCAGGAGCGGGGAATTACTATTACCTCTGCGGCTACCACTGCATATTGGAGGGACCATAGAGTAAACATTATCGATACGCCAGGGCATGTGGATTTCACGGTGGAGGTCGAAAGATCCCTGCGTGTTCTCGATGGTTCAGTAGCGGTTTTCTGCGCGAAGGGCGGAGTAGAACCCCAGTCCGAGACGGTATGGCGTCAGGCTGACAAATATAATGTTCCGAGAATTGCATATGTCAATAAAATGGATATAACCGGCGCTGACTTTTTCAATGTTATGGAAATGATGAGAAAAAGATTGGGAGCCAATCCGGTAGCCATTCAACTTCCCATAGGCAAGGAAGATAATTTTAGGGGCATTGTCGATTTATTACGGATGAAGTCAGTGTATTATCTCGACGACCTTGGTACAAGGAGCGAGGAAAAGCCTATACCCGACGACATGGTTGAGATGGCTGAGGAACACAGGAACCATATGCTTGAATCCATAGCCGACTTCGACGAAGATTTGATGGTTAAATACCTCGAAGGCGAAGAAATTGCCGCAGAAGATATAATGAAGGCCTTACGGACTGCAACAATAAATGTAAAGATTATTCCGATACTATGTGGATCATCGTATAAGAATAAAGGGGTCCAGCCTTTGCTGGATGCTATAGTAGCCTATCTGCCTTCTCCGGCGGATGTTGAGGCAATAAAAGGAGTACACCCCGACGCCGATGATGATACGGATGAATATGAAGAGAGACACCCATTGGATGACGAGCCTTTTTCGGCTCTGGCTTTCAAAATTATGACCGACCCCTATGTTGGTAAGCTGACGTTTTTCAGGGTTTACTCCGGAACGCTAAAAACCGGATCCTATATATTCAACTCTACAAAGGGCAAGAGGGAAAGAATAGGAAGGATATTAATGATGCATGCTAATGACCGGACAGAAATTGATGAAATCTATGCCGGTGACATAGCTGCGGCTGTGGGTTTTAAAGATACCACTACCGGAGATACTTTGTGCGATGCCGGTCATCCGCTTATGCTGGAATCGATGATTTTCCCGGAACCGGTTATTTCGGTTGCTATTGAGCCCAAGACAAAGGCAGGTCAGGAAAAAATGAGTATAGCCCTGCAAAAGCTGTCGGAAGAAGACCCAACTTTTAAAACCTATACCGATGTTGAAACGGGACAGACAATAATATCGGGGATGGGAGAGCTGCATCTTGAGATTATAGTTGACAGGCTGATGAGGGAATTCAAGGTGGAAGCCAATGTAGGAAAACAGCAGGTATCCTTCAAGGAAACAATCACCAGGAAGGTTAAAGCCGAAGGCAAGTTCATACGGCAATCAGGCGGAAGGGGTCAATACGGTCATGTGGTCATTGAACTTGAGCCCCTTGAACCGGGCAGCGGCTTTGAATTTGAAAATAAAATTATCGGGGGAGCCGTACCCAAGGAGTATATACCCGCTGTCGAAGGGGGTATCAGGGAGGCAATGGAAAACGGAGTGCTGGGCGGATACAGGGTATTGGATATTAAAGCCACCGTTGTAGACGGCTCTTTCCATGAGGTGGATTCCTCCGAGATGGCCTTTAAAATAGCAGGCTCCATGGCATTTAAGGAGGCTTCCAGAAAGGCCAAACCGGTGCTGCTCGAGCCCATAATGAAAATCGAAGTGGTGGTATCGGAGGATTACATGGGTGACGTTATGTCGGACATTAGCGGCAGAAGGGGCAGGATTGAAGGAATAGAACCAAGGGCCGGTGCCCAGATAATAAGGGGATATGTCCCCCTCGCCCAGATGTTTGGATATGCAACCGATTTAAGGTCAAAGACCCAGGGCAGGGGAACCTATACGATGCATTTTAGTCATTATGAAACGGTACCTCAAAGTATTAAGGAACAGATTTTAAGATAATATGGTTTAAGGGCAGCACAGTTTAACAACCTGTGCGCCCCTTACAAAATCTTATTGCAGGGAGGAGAAAAGAAGGATGGCAAAGGCAAAATATGAAAGGAACAAACCGCATATA
>CAZVBE010000036.1:0-13732 GCA_964625335.1 uncultured Clostridium sp.
GACTAGTTTATGTCAACCAATTGCTGGATTATCGACACAATCTGACGGTTCTTTTGCTCCGCCAATTATATATAACAAAAAGAACCGTCCCTATTGTTTTTTGTTACTGTTTTATGCAAAGCTCTGCAATCACTTCCCACAATTCTTCCCTTCCCTCGTTGGTAACCGAGGAATAGGGAACCAGCAGATCATCGCTTTCCATTCCTAAGGCATCTATAATCTCGTTAAAATGCTGTCTTCTTTTACTCCTTGATATCTTATCCGCCTTGGTGGCCAGTACTATTCCATGGAACCCCGCCTGTTTTATCCAGTCAAAAAACATAACGTCAAGCTGCGACGGCCTGTGCCTGATATCCACCAGGTGTATTACACCGTTTAGGGTAGTCCGGGTGTTCAGATACTCGTCCATCATTTTACCCCATCTAAGCCGTTCGTTCTTGGATGTCCTGGCAAACCCGTAGCCGGGAAGGTCCACTATAAAGAATTCCCCGTTAACCCGGTAAAAGTTTAAGGTTCTGGTTTTCCCCGGCTGTGAACTGGTGCGGGCTATCTTTTTTCTGTTAAGTGCGCTGTTTATCAGCGAGGACTTACCCACATTGGAGCGGCCTCCAATCGCCACCTCCGGCAGACCTTCCGCGGGGTATTGCTTTCTGGACACTGCGCTTATTACCATTTCAATCTGCTTCAGTTTAATTTCCATATCAATCATTCCTTATCCCGGGCCAATGCATGCAAAAGCACCTTGTCCATATGGTCCGCAAGAACAAAATCTATCTTTTTCTTTACATTGGCGGGTATTTCCTCCAGGTCCTTCTCGTTTTCCACAGGAATAATGATTTCCGAAATCCCTGCCCTGTTTGCCGCGAGGCATTTTTCCTTGATACCGCCCACCGGCAGAATTCTGCCCCTGAGGGTAATCTCTCCGGTCATTGCTATATCCTTTCGAACCGGTCTGCCCGAAAGGGCCGATATAACAGCCGTAGCCATTGATATGCCCGCCGAGGGCCCGTCCTTGGGGATAGCGCCTTCGGGTATGTGGATGTGTATATCCATATCTTTATAGAATTCAGCATCAATATCCAGCTCCGCTGCCCTGGACCTTATATAGCTGATGCCCGCCCGGGCGGACTCCTTCATAACATCGCCCAACTGCCCTGTAAGGACCAGCTTGCCGGTACCCCTCATCGTGGTTACCTCTATCGAAAGGGTTTCGCCTCCGACGGGAGTCCATGCCAAACCCGTTGCTATGCCTATATCCACGCCTTCCTTTATTTTTTGGTATCTGTAACCGGGTATACCGAGGTATTTTCCCAGGTTGCTGCCTGTTACCCTCACGCCGGTTTTTTTATGCTCGACGATCTGCTTTGCCGCCTTCCTGCATATGTCGGCTATTCTCCGTTCAAGGTTCCTGACCCCGGCTTCCCGCGTATAGTAGTTGATTACATCCCTCACCGTTGCTTCGGATAAGGTTAAATTTTCACGGGTAAGCCCGTGCTCTTTGAGCTGTTTTGGAAGCAGGTACTTGAGGGCGATGTTTAGCTTTTCTTCCTCGGTATAGCTAGAAATATATATAACCTCCATCCTGTCCAAAAGCGGCCTGGGTATGGTATCGGTAGTGTTTGCCGTGGTTACGAATACCACCTTGGACAGGTCAAAGGGCACCTCCAGAAAATGGTCCCGGAAAGCATTGTTCTGCTCGGAATCCAGCACCTCCAGCATTGCCGAAGCGGGATCGCCCCTGAAGTCATTGCTCATCTTGTCAACCTCGTCCAGCAGGAATACCGGGTTTTTTGAACCCGCCTGCCGCATGGAATATATTATCCTGCCTGGGATAGCGCCCACATAGGTTCTTCTGTGGCCCCTTATCTCGGCTTCGTCCCTCACGCCGCCAAGGGACATACGGACAAAATTCCTGTTAAGGGACCTGGCTATGGAACGGCCTATTGAGGTCTTGCCCACTCCGGGAGGCCCGACAAGGCATAGTATAGGCCCTTTCATTCCTACCGCCAGCTGCCTTATCGCAAGGTATTCGAGTATCCTCTCCTTAACCTTGACCAGTCCGTAATGGTCCTCCTCCAGAACATCCCTTGCATATTTCAGATCCAGATTGTCCTCGGTTTCAGTTTTCCACGGAAGCTCGAGTATCCAGTCAAGATAACCCCTTATTACTCCTGTTTCAGCCGAACCCGGGGGCAGCTTCAAAAGTCTCTCTGCTTCCTTTATCATCTTTTCTTCAACTTCCTTGGTAAGCCCTGCCTTTTTTATTTTTTTCCTGTACTCTTCTACTTCAGACAGGACACCCTCCTCTTCTCCTAGCTCTTTTTGTATCGCCTTAAGCTGCTCCTTCAGGTAGTACTCCCTCTGCATCTTGTCTATTTGTCGCTTTACCCTCAGGTTAATTTTCTTTTCAACCTTTAATATATCAAGCTCCTTAATAAGTATGGTATGGAGTCTTTTAAGCCTTTCCAGGGGGTCAAAGGCTTCAAGTATCTGCTGCTTCTGGCTTATCTTGAGCGTAAGATTGGATACCACAGCGTCCGAAAACCGTGCGGGTTCCTCAATGTTGCCCACCGTCACAAGGGTATCCACCGCCGTCCTGTTGGTAAGCTTTACATATTCCTCAAAGCAGTCAAAAATCCCCCGCATAAGAGCTTCGGTTTCGGTATCCTTTGAAGCTTCCTCATGATCAATATACTCCTGTATTTCCACTTCAAAATAAGGCGTATCCTTTATTATGGCAGCTACTTTACCCCTGTTAATACCCTCCACCAGTACCCTTATGGTATCCCCGGGCAGCTTCAGAAGCTGTTTTATCCTGGAAACCGTACCTACCTGATAAAAGTCTTCGGCCGAGGGTTCGTCGGTAGCAGCATCCTTCTGGCTTACCAGAAATATAAGCTGGTCCTTTACCATTGCTTCTTCCAGAGCATTTACCGACTTGTCCCTTCCCACATCAAAATGGAGCATCATGTATGGAAAAACCGATATGCCTCTTAAAGGAAGGAGAGGTAAAACCCGGCTTTCTTTTGAGCGTTTCATGCCGATCACTCCCGCAAACTAATTAATATTAGTATATTTCCTTACTCTCTCCATATATCTGACAACTACATTATATAATAACTGTAGTAGTAGTTTTTTGCAACTTCCCATCACTTTCTTCCATTATAGCATACCCGATAACCTCTTCTATCCTTGAAACCCGCACAATTTCCAGGTCAAAATCCCTATAGGAGTCCTGCCAGTTTGCCTGTGGAATGAGTACCCTCCTGATTCCCGCCTGGCAGGCCGCTTCAAGCTTTACCGGTACACCTCCCACCGGCTTTATCTCACCCCGTATGGATACTTCTCCGGTCATGGCCAGCATATTATCTATCGGCTTTTCGGTAATAGCTGAATAAATGGCAGCAGCTATTGTGATGCCTGCCGAAGGGCCGTCTACCGGGATGCCACCGGGAAAGTTAATGTGTATGTCAAAATCCCTGGGGTCCACCCCTAAGAATTTTCTTATCACTGTTATTACATTGTCAACCGAACCCTTCGCGGTGCTCCGTCTTTTAAATCGTGTGACACCGTTGCCGGTTTCCTCCTCATCCACTATACCTGTAACTATAATTGTACCGCTGCCCCTGTCTACGGGTATTGCGGAGGCCTCAATATCAAGCAGCGCGCCGCTGTTTGCACCATGTACGGCAAGCCCGCTTACGCTTCCGACCTGGGGCAGTTCCTTTGGCCTGTTCTCCAGCCTGGGGGAATGATGCCCGCAGTTAACCACCCACTCTATATCAGTGGCGTCTATTTCCTTCCTGCCCTCGGTAATGCATACACCTCCCGCTATCTGTATCATATTTACCGCTTCCCTTCCGTTGGAAGCGTACTCGGCAATAAGTTCAGCGGCTTTGCCGGAAATTTTCAAACCGCTTTTTTGCGCCGCATTGACTGCAATTTTTTTGATATGCTCCCTGGTAAGAGGTTTAAAATATATCTCAATACACCTGGATCGCAGGGCAGGGGAAATTTCCTCCGCCGGCCGAGTTGTGGCGCCCACCAGGCGAAAATCCGCCGGCAGGCCGTTCTTGAATATTTCATGTATGTGAAGGGGTATGTTGGAATCCTCAGAGTTATAGTATGCACTTTCCAGAAACACTCTTCTGTCCTCCAATACCTTTAACAGCTTATTCATCTGTATGTGATGCAGTTCCCCGATCTCGTCAATGAAAAGTATGCCGCCGTGGGCCCTTGTCACCGCTCCCGGCTTTGGCTGGGGTATGCCCGCCATACCCATTGCACCGGCTCCCTGGTATATAGGATCATGCACAGAGCCCATAAGCGGATCGGCAATCCCCCTTTCATCAAACCTTACGGTTGTGGCGTCCACTTCCACGAAACCGGCTTTATGACCAAAGGGCGAAAGGGGGCTCTTTTTCGCTTCCTCCAGCACCAGTCTGGCCGCTGCGGTTTTCCCTATTCCCGGAGGACCGTATATTATAACATGCTGTGGATTGGGACTGCACATGGCTGCCCGGAGGGCCCGGATACCATCATTCTGGCCTTCTATTTCACAAAAGTCAGAGGGCCTGGTTTTTTCAGACAACGGCTGTGTGAGCGACACCCTTCGCATTTTCTCCAGCTTTTCCATTTCCTTTTTGGATTCCTTTTCGATAGCGCCTTTATTTCCCTGCTGGTTTTTCAATAGATTTAAAAAATATAGTCCAATTACTACCGCAAAGAAGAACTGGACTAAAAAAATTATCTCCGACACCTGTATCCATAAGCCTCCCTTCCCCCTGCTATACAATTATTATTTGCATACACGGTTTTTTTAGCATGCTATAAGGCAAGGCATTATTGGGATTTCGGGCAGGATATGGATGCAGACACGGGTATCAAACATAAGGAACGGTTCAGCACGAAAAAACACCTCCGGTTAATTCCCGGAGGTGCTATTATTTGCTTTTTTATGCGGTTTCATCGGTTTTACTGGTGGTCCGCCTGTTCGACTTTTGCTTTGGTTTCTTCTTGCGGGCAGGGTCCACAAACACCAGCGTAGGCTCGTTATCGTTCTCTATGGTTTCTTTGGTCACCACGCATTTTTCAACATCTTCCCTGGAAGGTATCTCGTACATAACATTTCTCATAATACCCTCCAGTATCGACCTTAGCCCCCTGGCACCGGTTTTTCTTTCAATGGCCCGCTGGGCTATTACCTCCAGTGCTTCCTTTTCAAAATCCAGCTCCACGTCGTCCAGCTTAAACAGCTTTTCATACTGTTTGACCAGCGAATTCTTTGGCTGTGTCAGTATGGATACAAGGTCCGAGCTGCTAAGGGGATCCAGGGTAACTATAACCGGCACCCTGCCCACAAACTCGGGAATAAGACCGTACTTGAGCAGGTCCTCGGGCAGTATTTTCCTGAGAATTTCACCAATATTCATATCACCTTTGCCCTTAATATCCGCACCGAAGCCAATGGACTTCTGGCCTACTCTCTTTTGTATCAGTTTCTCGAGACCGTCAAAGGCGCCGCCGCAGATAAACAGCACATTGGTTGTGTCAATCTGTATAAACTCCTGGTGGGGGTGTTTCCTGCCCCCTTGCGGAGGAACGCTGGCAACCGTACCTTCGAGTATTTTCAGCAGTGCCTGCTGCACTCCCTCGCCACTGACATCGCGGGTGATTGAAGGGTTTTCCGACTTCCTTGCAATCTTGTCAATCTCGTCAATATATATTATCCCCTTCTCGGCCCTTTCTATATCAAAATCCGCCGCCTGTATAAGCTTTAAGAGTATGTTTTCCACATCTTCTCCCACATACCCCGCCTCGGTGAGGGATGTGGCATCAGCGATGGCAAAGGGCACATTCAACATCCTGGCCAGCGTCTGCGCCAGCAGTGTTTTGCCCGAACCGGTGGGCCCAACTAGGATAATATTGCTCTTCTGGAGTTCAACGTCATCGTCCTTGTTTTCTTTGTTTATTCTCTTATAATGGTTGTATACCGCCACCGCCATGGATTTCTTGGCTTCATTCTGGCCTATCACATATTGGTCCAGAAAATCCTTGATCTCCTTAGGCTTGGGTATATCCTTCAGCACCTCATCCAGATCCTCTTCGAATTCCTCTTCGATTATTTCCTGGCACAGGTCAATACACTCATCGCATATATAAACCCCCGGACCTGCAATAAGCCTTTTTACCTGTTCCTGGTTTTTACCGCAAAAAGAACACCTGAGCTGCTTTTTGTCGTCAAACCTGGTCATTATTTCACCTCTCCCAATGTGTTATCACCTTGAAGTAATAACCTTGTCTATCAAACCATATTTCAATGCTTCGTCGGATGTCATGAAGAAATCCCTGTCGGTGTCCTTTTCAATTTTTTCCAAAGGCTGCCCGGTTTTTTCGCTTAATATCTTGTTGAGGCTGTCTTTCAGCTTTATAATCCTTTCGGCATGTATCTTTATTTCCACCGCCTGCCCCCGGGTGCCGCCTATCGGCTGGTGAATCATTATTTCACTGTGAGGAAGGGCAAACCTTTTGCCCTTGGCTCCCGCAGCCAGTAGAAAAGCTCCCATGGAAGCGGCCATACCCACGCAGATTGTGGACACATCCGATTTAATATACTGCATTGTATCGTAAATAGCCAAACCTGCGGATATCGAGCCCCCCGGGCTGTTTAAATAAAGGTGTATATCCTTATCCGGGTCTTCGGATTCAAGGAACAAAAGCTGTGCTACCACAAGGCTGGCAGTTATATCATTAACTTCATCGCCTAAAAATATTATTCTGTCCTTTAAAAGTCTCGAATAGATGTCGTAGGACCTTTCGCCGCGGCTGGTCTGTTCTACAACAATCGGTACAAGTGACATTTCAATAAACCTCCCTGACATTTGATTATTTTATATCAGACCTTTCAACCAACAGGTCTATGGTTTTCCTTATTATTATACTATCTTTGATATAGTTTAGTTCATCTTCGCCGAGGGACTTTTTGAACTTCCCGATGTCTTCCTGTTTATACTGTTTGGCCAGTTTTTCTATCTCCTGGTCTAATTCTTCCTCTGTCTCGGTAATTCCTTCCGTCTTTGCAACTTTTTCTAAGGTAAGCTGTGTTTTTACCCTTTCCTCGGCATCCTTGGCGAGATTGTTCCGGAGGTCCTCTGCTGAATTACCCATATGGTTAAGATAGTCCTCCAGCCTCAGACCCTGGTACATGAGCTGCATTTCGAAATCCCTTACCATTGCGTCTATCTGTTTTTCCTTCATTACATCCGGTATATCAACCTCGGACAGAGCGGTTACTTTTTTGATGACTTCGTTCTCAAGCTCGTTTTTAGTACGCTGCTCTGATTTTTCCTCCAGCTTTGTACGGATATCCTTTTTCAGCTCGTCGAGGGTGTCGAATTCGCTTACGTCCTTGGCAAATTCGTCATCCAGGACCGGCAGTTCCTTTTCCTTTATCTCCTTCACGTCCACATGAAACTCAGCCTCTTTACCCGCCAACTGCTCGGCATGGTAATCCTCCGGGAAATTGACCTTAACCGTAACGCTGTCTCCTACCTTTGCGCCGGCAAGCTGGTCTTCAAAGCCCTCGATAAAACGTCCGGAGCCAATAACCAGAGACTGGTTTTCCGCAGTGCCGCCTTCGAACTGCTCTTCTCCAACAAAACCCTTATAATCGATTATAACCATATCATCCTTTTTCGCGGGCCTTTCTTCAACCGTTATCATTCTTGCGCCGGATTCCCGCATGCTGTCCAGTTCTTTTTGCACATCCTCATCGGTAACAGGATATTCCCTTTTCTCTGCTTCTATTCCATTATAATCGCCCAAAACCACTTCGGGTTTAACTGTGACAACAGCTTTGAATATGAAGGGTTTTCCCTTTTCTATCTGGACTATGTCTATTTCGGGTTTGTCCACCGGCTGTAGGTTGTGCTCCTCCACAGCGGCCTCATAGGCATCAGGGCACACCTCGTTTATTGCATCCTCGTAAAAAATGCCCTCGCCGTAATGCCTTTCTATAATAAACCTTGGTGCCTTGCCCTTTCTGAAACCGGGTATGCTAAATCTGCCTGCATTTTTTTTGTAGGCTTTGTTAACGCCCCGCTCAAACTGCTCCTCACTTACTTCTATTTCCAGGGCAGCTGTATTGTTTTCTATTTTCTCCACTTTCGAACCCATATATGCTCCTCCTTGTTCGCATTAAATGATTATATGTACAGGGCTTTGTTTATGCCCGATTTGACTAAGACATTATAACATAACAACAAATTTATAACAAGCAAACGCAAAAAACAGACCTGTCCAGATCTGCTTTTTCTGTGGAGCGGAAGACGGGATTCGGACCCGCGACTTTCGCCTTGGCAAGGCGACGCTCTACCACTGAGCTACTCCCGCATATTGACCCATCAAGGCGGGCTACATAAAGTATATTAGCATATTTCCAAAAGCATTGCAACAGTAAAAACCTTCCCAACATCTGTCCCGCATACTCTCCTATCCATCTGTAAATGCCGGCTTGCTTTGCACCTTATATTTCTTTTTCCGTATGAATCGGTCAGCCCTTTGAAAGGAACCGACCGATTCATTTATTGTATTATTTAAAACTTCTGTCTTTGAAGGTGGTACAGCAGGTTCCTTCACTTGTTTGTGCACGGCCGTCACCCATGGCGTTTACTTCCACCGCGCTTGCCGTACAGTAATGCTCCCTCCAGTATTCGCAGTTGTTTACTCCGCATTTTACCTGCATTTTTGGTGCCGTCATATATACACCTCCCAACTTTTTTGCCTCTGATTTTATTATTTGCAGGCCGGAAAAAAATATTTGAAAATTTTTCTACAAAAACTTGCAATATTTTCTATTGTAATATATAATATTGTCACAAGTACATACAAACCCGATAAGGGCAAAGCCGTCGAAAGACGGTGACGCAAAACTAAAGGGGCTACAGCGCCACAGGCGCTATGCCAGCCAGTTGCCGGAATATATAATTTTGTATATTACCCGCACTGGTGTGCGGGTTTTTGTGTGTCCACTTTCCTCTAAAAAAACAGATAAAGGCAAAGCCGTCGAAAGACGGTGACGCAAAACTAAAGGGGCTACAGCGCCACAGGCGCTATGCCAGCCAGTTGCCGGAATATATAATTTTGTATATTACCCGCACTGGTGTGCGGGTTTTTGTGTGTCCCCTTTCCTTATTTGACTGGGGGTCAAACAGATGATGAGGGAAAAGAATGTATACAGGGTATTATTAATACTTTTGATATGTACAAGCCTTTTGATGGGCACAGGCTTGACAGTTCAGGCTGCCTACAGTGTGGGCTTCAAGTCGGCTGCCATTGAAATAACCTCTCCGGATACAAACGGTCAAGCCTTTGACGGTAGCCTGTACGTGGAAGGGAAAACCGGTCTTTCCCAAATATGGCTCTGCGTAAGAGGTCCGGAAGGCGAGCTGGAAACCTACCCGGCAGAGGTTACGGATGACGAATTCCGGGTCAGGCTGCATCTGCGGTTTGGAAAGGGCACCTATACCGTTTGGGCAGGGGACAATCCCACCAAATTCGACGGCAAGATACGTTTTGAAGTTAAAAATTCCGTAACCGAGGATATCAGATATACGGCACCCTCAGCCTATGTGGACAGCAGCCATAAAGATGTACAGGCCCTTGCAAAAAGCCTTGTCAGGCCGACCATGACGGACATGGAAAAGGTACAGGCCATCCACGACTGGGCTGCTTCAAATATTAAGTATGATTACAACGCATACCTTAACGGCGAAAATATACTGCGAACAGCAAGCGAAACCATAAAAGACAAAAAAGGAACCTGCCGGGACTATTCCTTTGTAGTGGCAGCTCTTGCCAGGGCATTAGGAATACCCGCTAGAATTGTATATGGAAATGTTGCCGATTCGGATAAGGGCTGGAAGTCACAGCTCCATGCCTGGAATGAACTGTATGCCGATGGGCGCTGGGTTAAGGCGGACGCTACCTGGGATGCGGGATACATTAAAGAAGAGAGGTTTATAACCTCCCTCTCAGACAAATATTTTGACCCCGATACTACATTATTTGCTAAAACCCACCAGGCAACATCGGTAACGCTTCATTAAAAAACTATGCCAAAAACAGAAAGTCTTATAGACCCCTCCTTATTTAAGGGTAGCGGATTCCACCGCTGCTTTTTTTGTGCCCCCTACTCCTCCATAGCAGCCCTTACAACAAGCCGCTGACTGGCGCTGCCCACCGGATGGCAGGTTGTCAGTGTAAGAACCGGATAGCCGCAGTCATCAATTACGCTCCAGTCATTTTTGGCTACGACAAATACCTCCTCAACCCTGTAGGTATAACCCCGTAAGTCATAGCCCACTATAATTTCATCCCCTTCACTGAGCTTATCCAAATGCCGGAACCATGCTCCGTGCATAGTCCTGTGGCCTGCAATTGCTGTATTGCCTTCACCCGGCAGCACGGATTCCCGGTACCAGCCCGGCCCCTTGGCAAGCTCTGGCAGGTCTGTACCTTCAAGCACCACCGCCGACAGTTCAAGCTCAGGGATTTCAATGGTCATAAAGGCTCCGTCCGGCATATGCTTAACGGGAATTTCCCTGACTTCCTCCGTTTCCGGTATGTTCTCCTCCGGCTGCTCCATCACGGGGTTTTGGGCTTCCTCCAGAGAAGTCTTAAGCTTGGCCTGGTGATACTCCGCATACATTCTGGTAAAAAGGGGATAAAGCATAAGCAATATCCCCATTATAACCAGTATCCAGCTCAGCTTATTTTTATTATGCATTTTTTCACTGCTGCTCTGAGCCATTTTTTTGTCTCCTTCTTGTATAGGCTGCGTTTAGCGTCGCTTTCTTACGTACAGTCCCAGTCCCGCCAGGGCGGCTCCCATGAATACGAACACTGCGGGATTTCCACCGGTAAAGGGCAGGTCGCCCAGCTGCGGAGCCACTACCATAGGCTCTTCATCCACTACAACCGGTTCTTCTGTCGGAGCTGTGAATACTATAGGCTCTTCAGGAACTTCGACACTGCTGGTAGTAATTCTACGTCTTGGTGTACCACCACCGCCGCCGTTGTCATCGTCGTCGTCGTCATCGTCATCATCATCATCATCATTATTTTTAGTGTTAACCACATATACTGTGGTTATATCTTCGCAGTCTATATATATATCCGGGCATTCATCAAATTCTTCGAAATCTCTGTCTAAATATTTAACCTCATAATCGTCCATGTCTATTTCTTCCAGTGTGTAATAATAGCCTTCACACTCCAGATCTTCGAATAGAATTTCTCCGTTTTCATCTGTTGTACCTGTCCTCGGCCAATCATCGTCTGTGTCTAGGGCTAAAACGCGTGTTTGAGGTTCCCATAGATGACGATAGAGTTTAAATTCTACGCCTACATGAGGCTCTCCGCCCCTCTCGTCAAGGGTCTTCACTACCCTTATGCCGGCTTCAGGTTCATCTTCTTCTTTAGTATTATGCACTTCTACTGTTTCTGTCTCACCAGCTTTTACCTCTATTTGTTCATCCGGATCAAGATCGGTTTCATATCCGTCAGGCACAATTTCTGCCAGTGTATAAAGACCTGGTTCCAGATTGTCAAACAGAATTTCTCCGTCTTCATCAGTAACTCCTGTTTTCGGCCAGCTGTCTTCTCCAGCTATGAGAAGACGTGGGGCTGGTCCCTGTTCGTATTTATCCAGAATAAAGGTAATTCCGTTGGGATCTGAATCATCAGACATAGTCTTGATTACCTTTATGCTGCCTGTTTGTATTATCTTTACCTCTGCTTCATCTTGAGCAGTTATTTTCTTGAGGACTATACCTTTGAACCATTTTCCGGTTACCGTTGCAGTATTCACCAAGAATCCGGATTCATCAAGACCCTCTTGTCCGGTCACTACGTACTCTTTGGTAAATTCTGTTGACTGGCCCGACTTAAGAAGCCGCGGTAATATTGGTTTAAAGATATTTCCAAGCTTATTATCATATACCTTTTCTATATATATATTAGCTTCGCCTGTGTTGATAACCTCATAGGTATAGGTGATTGTGTCCCCGGTTTTGGCTTCTCCGGGATCTGCTGTTTTATTGATCTCTATTCCGGCTTCCAGTAATTCTAATAGTACCACAACAAGAACAATGTCGGTATCCTGAACGGTTATATCTTCGTAATCACCTGTTGCCTTTGCCACATTGGTAAGGGTACCTGCCTTTTGAGGGGTGTAGGTATATGTACCTGTGGCTGTTTCACCCGGCTCAAGGGTACCATCTTCCCCAGGGAATTCCAGGTTTATTACCGGCTGAACATCAATCTCGCTTATCAGGTAATAAATTTTATCAGTAATCTGTACATTGGTTAGTGGAACGTCTCCGGTATTTTTCACCTTATATGTATAGGTGATTTCGGATCCTGCCCTTACAACCTTTTTGTCTACGGTTTTGGTAATTTTAATATTAGGATTGGCAGGCTCTACCGGAGGCTCTTCTTCACAGGCAGAGAATTTAAAATTACTGAGTGCAGGAGAGCCTGTTATATCTCCTCCTGTCTTGGCAGTAACCTCAAACGTCCATTTTTGATTGGAGAAACCAATAAGTTTAATGTCGTATTCTGAAATATGTGTTTTCCCGCTCTGTCCGGGGCTGTGTACCGCTCTAAAAGTAACGGTTTCACCAACACTTTCTATTGTCAATACTTCACTTTCAACGGTTGATGCCTTTGCTATTATATCTATCGGTACCCCGGACCAGTCAGCAATACCCGATTCATCATAGTCATCAAGGCCGCTTCCATCAAACACAAAAATTCTTTTGTTTATACCGTCTTCTTTGTATTCAAATTCGGGGTCAAAACCCTCAAACTTCGCCCAATAGCGAATATGATCTTTATGCTCAATATCAAGATCATATGTATGTTCGGGCTCCGGTTCTGTTACTTCCACTTCTACTACATCGCTTGTTTCTTCTATATAATCTGATGCGGTATAATATGCTTTAACTGTTGCTTTATTACTGAATGTACCAATATCACCTTCATCGGTTGTATAGGTTAGGGTTCCTGATTTGCTTGCACCTTTCGCCAGGCTTGCAACGCTGTCAGGATCGTCCCCGTTATCTAATATCACCGTTATATCGGTAAGATCTATATCGCCTGTATTTTCTATACTGTAATTATACGTTATAGTTTCTCCTGCCTCTACTGTAGTGTCATCCGTACTCAGGGTTATTTCTATGTCTGGTTCCGGCTGTGTTATTGTTATAGATACTTGGGCATCATCTGAAACTTTAGCTCCATTAAGATTTGAATTTCTGTATCCCTCTGCCTCAACTGAGAATTCAAGAGTGTCCCCATCTGTATCTTTTATTGTGTATGTCCGTGTATAGTCTAGTTTGATGCCTTTAGAAAGGGTACCTATTGTAACCCTATTACCAAAGCTATCTTCTAAAACAACTCCATATATATCATTATCATTACCACTTATGTTTTCAACCTCATATTTTACAGTGATTACTTCATCTACTCGGGCCTCATTCGGATAATCGGTAATTCTAACCTCCATATTATATCCGCCTGATAATAGAACAAACTCATCTTCCAATTCCAGATCATTGCCCATTATACCAGCGCCAAATACCATTAATCCGCCTTCGTCGCCTTCTTCATCGTCGCCTTCTTCATCATCGCCTTCTTCATCGTCGCCTTCTTCATCGTCGCCTTCTGCATC
>CAZVBE010000036.1:13832-14600 GCA_964625335.1 uncultured Clostridium sp.
GTCGCCTTCTTCATCGTCGCCTTCTTCATCATCGCCTTCTTCGTCGTCGCCTTCTGCATCGTCGCCTTCTTCATCGTCGCCTTCTTCATCATCGCCTTCTTCGTCGTCGCCTTCTTCGTCATCGCCCTCGATACCGTCGCCTTCTGCATCGTCACCTTCTGTACCGTCACCTTCGGTGCCGTCGCCCCCATCGCCGTCATCGCCGCCATCGGAACCATCAAACTGTTCCTGCTGCTGGCCCGTCAGGTCAAGCCCGTCATCATCACCGGTCTGTGCCAGAGCTATACTGGAAGATACTAAAAGCATAACAATAGCCAGTACAGCAATAATCTTTCTTGTTCCAGCTTTTCTTATAGCCAATTCATTCACTCCTTTATTTATAATAAGTAAAATACCCCAAATATTTCTTACTATATTCTTGCCACTTCTTCTGTCAAACATGTACCTCTGCCGTGAATTACCCGCAATCCGTCATATGTATCCGTGCACAGCCGTTATACAAACCCCCTACAATACCTTGCTTTTATTATTACCCCCTTCCCCCTCTTCCATATTCAACCCCCAGGACCTTAGTCTCGCCATCTCTTTTCTGCTAATAAACATACCTTCCTCAATCAAATGCAGCATCTCCATATAGCTTCTGAAGGGCACTGATTTCCCCTCTTCTATCCAGTGTATATACCCTTGCACGCTGAAGTTTTCCGAATATACTACTTTAATCATGAAGGTAGGGGTGGCACCGGATGTCCGATGGGCACTGTTTTCTTT
>CAZVBE010000037.1:0-14309 GCA_964625335.1 uncultured Clostridium sp.
ATGTCTACAAGGGCTGCACCAAGGTTGAAAAAACCCCTGCAGAAGCATCCAAGTAAATGATATAATAATAAGGAATGGGGGCACACCTTTGCTTTGGGGTACAGCTAAAAAGTAAAAGGAATGTTCTCGATAAAAGAATAGCTAAAAAGCGGCCTTGCCGCTTTTTAGCTATTTAACAGGGACGGTGGAGGTATGAAATTATTCGGTACAGCCATTATTTTAGCCGGGGGCAAAAGCACAAGGATGGGCTTTGACAAGGCTTTGCTGGAAATATGCGGCAGACCGGTTATTGAAATAATCATAAAACAGCTTAAGGAAGCATTTGATGATATTATAGTGGTTACCAACAAACCGGATGATTTTATTGGTATAGATGCCAGGATAACGGAGGATATACTTAAGGATTCCGGACCCTTAGGAGGTATTCACGCAGGCCTTGGACTTTCCTCCAGCAAATATGCATTCCTCACTGCCTGTGATATGCCGATAATTTCATCGGATTATGCAAGATATATGACAGACGTCGCCGGAAAGTGTCTTCCCGATGCGGTGATATCAGAAAAAGGCAGCTGGATAGAACCCTTCCATGCACTTTATAGTGTGGATTTGGCCGGTGATATACAAAAGAATGTGGAAAAGGGAATGTTCAAGATATTTGATGTAATAAAGCATAAAAATGTTATAAAGATAAACGAGAGCAAGGTGAGGGAGTATAGCCCCAACCTTGGGATATTTACAAATCTCAACCATATTAGGGACCTGGAGGATTTTGACAGGTTGATAGAAGCCGGAGGTATAGAAAATGCCCTATTATAAAGATACGGATATAGTAAGATACAGCGACAAGGGCGCAGAGCACATAAGCGACATTGTGGTGGAGGAGTATCCGCTGACTCTTTTCCTGGAAGGCAGGGAGTTTGTTACACTGCTGTGTTCTCCAGAGGATTTTGGGTATCTGGTAACAGGGTTTCTTCTGTCCGAAGGGTTTATCAAAACAAATGAGGATATAGACAGCATGAGGATTGATAAGGATAAGGGTATTGCGGAAATAGAGCTTAAGGGCGGCAGTATACTTGCAGAAAAGCTGTACGGAACCCGTACAATTACAAGTGGCTGCGGCAGGGGACCTGTATTCTATAATGTGAAGGATTCCATCGATACGCAAGGACTTGATAAGGACGGTCTTAAAATCGGGTATCAGACAATCGCCAAACTTATGAAAGAATTCGACGGCAGGGCGATAGTTTTTAAAAAAACCGGGGGAGTGCACAGTTGCGCGCTGGGCACCGGAGAAGGAATTGAAATATATCACGAGGATATAGGACGTCATAATGCGATGGATAAGGTGTTGGGCCATGCAGTGCAAAAAAACTTGAATTTTGGGGAATGCATTGCTTTGACAAGCGGAAGAATTTCCTCCGAAATGCTGATTAAGGCTGCAAAAAGAGGGATACCTGTTATAGCCTCAAGGTCTGCGCCTACGGTTTTGGCAGTAGAATTGGCCAACAGGCTCAATATTACGCTGGCCGGTTTTGTCAGGGGCAGAAGATTTAATGTCTATTCCGGGTTTAATAGAATTAAATGAAAGAAGGGAATATCGGAAATGCTGGAAGAAATCCTAAGCTATAATAAAAGTTTTGTGGAGAAGCGCAAAAACGAAGGTCTGGATAAACAGATAAGCGGACACGCACAGAAGGGTGTTATGATATTTACCTGCATGGACACAAGGCTGGTGGGGCTGGTAGAGGAAGCCATGGGTTTTGAAAGAGGGCAGGTAAAGGTTCTGAAGAATGCAGGAAACACTATAAGGCAAGACTGTGAGGATGTTTTAAGAAGCATATCGCTGGGTGTACTTGTGATGGGCATTAAAGAAATATTTGTGGTAGGGCACAGGGATTGCGGGATGAAAAAGCTGACTGTGGAAAAGATAGAGCAGGCGATGAGGGACCGTGGAATTGACGAAAGCGTGATAGCCTCGGCAGACATTAAGAAGTGGTCGGGCATTATTTCGGATGAAGCGGAGAATATTAAAGAGGCCGTTAGCGCAATAGAAAGCTCCAAATTCATTCCCGGGGATGTAGCAGTACACGGCCTGTTGATCGACCCCTGCAGCGGGGAACTTGAAGCAGTCGAGCCTGATTGATTGGCGTCTTTAAATATAGACAGGTCCATATTTATATAGTATAATAATATTAATGGAACTCCGAGCTTACGCGTCTACGGGAAACCTTGACGCCAAGCCGATAGGGTATAATAGGAAACTGTTATGCCTCCCGTGTTGGAAAGGAGTTATAAATGGCGAATTTATAGCGGTATCCACCATGGTGGATACCGCTGTTTTTTGAGGCGGATAAAATCCCGTGGCAGTTGTATCGGTATCCGGGAAGGGATATTACCGCGTTATCTATGAATTTGCTCATAAACCTCCTTGAACAACATGGACAACAAAAAATTCAGGAGGTATGAAAAATGAAAAAGGTTTTTATATTGACAATTGGATTACTGCTTATCCTCACACTTGTTTCCTGCGGTACTTCGGAAACACCCGAAATCGAAACACCGGAAGAACAAACACCCCAGGCCGAGACACTGGACCCAATAACTCTGGCGACCACCACAAGTACCGAGAATTCAGGATTGCTGGACGAAATTCTCCCGCATTTTGAAGAAAGGTACAACACCCGGGTGAATGTGGTAGCGGTAGGTACCGGCCAGGCAATGGAAATGGGGAAAAACGGCGATGCCGACGTGCTTCTTGTCCATGCCGAAGCGACAGAAATTGAGTTTGTCGAGGACGGATATGGTGTAGACAGGCACAGGGTCATGTATAACGATTTTGTTATAGCAGGCCCCGAGGATGACCCTGCAGGGCTTAAAGAAACGACTGGCTCGGATGCTGCCAATGCACTGGATATTATTAAGGAAAAGCAGGCTCTTTTCAGCTCAAGAGGTGACAATTCGGGGACCCATATGAAAGAACTGGAACTGTGGCAGAGCGCCGGCGTAGAACCGGCCGGAGACTGGTATAAATCGGTAGGTCAGGGAATGGGTGCAACACTCAACTTTGCCAGTGAAGAAAAGGCCTATGTATTGACCGACAGGGCTACCTACCTTTCCATGAAGGATAACCTTGACCTTGATATAGCGGTGGAGGGCGACGAGCGGATGTTCAATCAGTACGGAGTGATTAAGGTTAACCCCGAAAAGCATGACGGAATAAACAAGGAAGGTGCCGACAGGTTTGTTGAATGGATATTGTCCGACGAGGTGCAGGATATGATAGCCGAATTTGGAAAGGACAAATACGGGCAGGGTTTGTTCGTGCCAAACGGAGAATAGGACTGGTATTATGGAAAACATACTTAATGGGTTTGCAGGAGCGCTGAACTTGATATTATCGGGGGACAAAGAGGTCTATGGCATCATAGGCCTCTCCCTTGGTGTTTCCTTTGTTTCGGTTGCTATATCCATGATTTTTTCTGTTCCGGCGGGGATAGCCATAGGTATGAACAGGTTTCCGCTGCGAAGATCGGTTATTATGACAATAAACACACTTATGGGACTTCCCCCGGTCATAGCGGGTCTTTTTGTATATCTTCTGCTTTCAAGGAGCGGGCCACTGGGGTATCTGAGAATTTTGCATACACCTAAGGCTATGATAATAGCCCAGGTGCTTTTAATTTCCCCCATAATAACCGGGGTAACCATGGCGGCGGTTAAGAACAGGGGTGAGCTCATAAAAAATACAGCCTATACGCTGGGAGCAGGCAAACTGCAGATTTTATGGACTCTTATACGGGAGTTCAGGACTTCCATTGGATCATCCCTTATAGCAGGATACGGCAGGGCAATTTCGGAAGTGGGTGCTGTGATGCTGGTGGGGGGTAATATAAAAGGTTATACTAGGGTGATGACCACCGCCATTATTCTTGAGACCAATATGGGAAACTTTGATCAGGCCATTGCCATAGGCATCGTGCTGTTGACGCTGTTTTTCCTTATAAATATATTTTTACAGAGAATTCAGGGGGCATAAATTTGAGGATACAGGTCTTGGAGCTTAAAAAGGAATATGACGGAGTAAAGGTGCTGGATATAGAAAAACTATCCTTAACAGAGGGTGTACTGCATGTTATGATGGGTCCCAACGGTTCCGGCAAATCCACACTGCTTGGCATAATTGCGGGACTTCAGGAAGCCGATGGGGGCAGGGTTTTGTATGGCAACGTCCAAAGGGACTTTGAAACGGTGAGGGAAAATATAACCCTTGTCATGCAGCGTTCCTACCTGTTTAACACAACAGTTTACGCCAATATTGCTTCGGGGCTGAAATACCGCAGTCTGGTTCAGGCCAAGCTAAAGGACAGGGTGCTAAAATACGCTGCCATGCTTGACCTTAAAAGGTTTTTGTATCGTAATGTCCGGACCCTTTCAGGGGGTGAAAAACAAAGAGTAGCTATTGCAAGGGCACTGGCGCTGCAGCCCAAGCTTTTGCTTCTGGACGAAGCTACCGCCAACCTTGACCCCGAGAGCATAATTATCATTGAAAAGGTACTTAAGGACTATCAAAAGGATTTCGGTACCACAATCATCTTTGTTACTCATAATATTTTTCAGGCAAAGAGAATGGCAGACAAGGCCTATCTTTTGATGGGAGGTAGGATCATAGAAGAAGGAAAGAGCGAAGATTTTTTCGACAACCCGGGTTCAGAACTGACCAAAAGGTTTCTTGGGGGAGAAATTATCTATTGACAGGAGGATGAACCGTGCTGCTCAAAGTAAAGGATATAGCAGAGGTGCTGCAAATAATGAAGGAACAGTTTTGGGAGTATCCGGCGGATGTTGAAGAAGTGGAGCTTATGGACGCTCCGGGCAGGATGCCCTGTGAGGATATAAGGGCGGCCTGCAACATACCGGGTTTCGACAAATCGGTGGTTGACGGGTATGCGGTAAAATCCAGGGATACCTTTGGTGCCGGCGACAGTATGCCCGCACTGCTTCAAAAAATAAATGAAGTGTCAGTAGGCAGCAGGGCAGGAATCCGGATACAGGAAGACCAATGCGCGTATGTACCAACCGGCGGTATGCTGCCACCCGGCAGTGATGCAGTGGTTATGATAGAAGATACTGAGGACCTGGGCAACAACAGCATAGCGGTATATAAGCCCGTTGGTCCATGGGATAATACCATAAAAAACGGCGAGGATATAATGACGGGGCAGGTGGTGCTGAAAAGGGGAATACCTATTAAACCGCACCATATCGGAGTTTTGGCAAGCATCGGATTAAATACTGTCCGGGTGCAAAAAAAGCCGGAGGTTTCTATTATTTCCACCGGCGATGAACTTGTAGAACCGGGAAAGGAGTTAAGTCCCGGGAAGATATGGGATATAAACAGCTATTCCCTGGCGGCGGCGGTTATAGAGGACGGTGGCATCCCTGTGCTTAAGGGTATAGTAGGAGATGACAGGGCTGCCATTAAAGGCAGTGTTATCGATGCTATGGCCGCCAGTGATGTTGTGCTGATCTCGGGGGGCAGCTCCGCCGGAACAAGGGATTATACAGCAGACATTATCACTGAACTGGGTAAGCCGGGGGTTTTGGTCCACGGTATTTCTATAAAGCCGGGTAAACCCACCATAATCGGCAGTGTTGCCGGCAAGCCGGTTATAGGTATGCCGGGTCAGCCGGTATCTTCACTGGTGGTGTATAATGTTGTGGTATCCCCGTTAATAAGACGGATGGCGGGACACACCGAAAAAGAGCAGACACTTCTGCCGGCGGTGTGTGATGAAAACTATTATTCCTCACCGGGCAGGGAGGAATACCTTATGGTGACGGTTTACCGGGGACAGGATGAGAAAATGCGTGTACGTCCTGTTTCAGGCAAGTCAGGCATGATTACTACTATTTCAAGTGCCAATGGGATGGTGGTTATATCCAAAAACAAGGAAGGTTTATATAAAGACGAAGAGGTTCAGGTAATACTGCTGTAAGGAGGGCTTCACATGAAGGCTAAAAATATATATCTGTCCAGCAAGGAACTGGATGAGGCAGTGGACGAGTTTACAGCCTGCCTTAAGGATTATTTCGACAATTATAAAACCGAGGAAGTGGACACAGCCCTTTCACTGGGCAGGGTTACCGCCGGGCCGGTATATGCAAAACTTTCATCACCCCATTTTAACGCCTCGGCCATGGACGGGATAGCCCTGGACGCATCGGTAACCTTTGGGGCAAGCGAGCGTAACAGGGTGCGGTTATTTGAGGGGAAGGATTATCTGGTGGTTGATACCGGTGACCCTATACCTCCGCAGCATAATGCGGTAATCATGTCAGAGAACCTTATTGAGACCGCAGAGGGAGAGGTGGAGATATATTCGGCGGCGACACCCTGGCAAAACGTAAGGCCGATAGGGGAAGACATCGTGCAGAGTGAACTGATTATTCCCACCTTTCATAAAATAAGGCCGGTGGATATCGGAGCCATGCTGGGCGGGGGCGTAAATACGGTGAAGGTGATAAAAAAACCCCTTGTAACTATAATTCCAACCGGTACGGAACTGATACTGCCCGGAGAACCTCTTAAGGAGGGCAGCCTGATAGAATACAACTCCCATATATTTGCCGGGCTGATTGAGGAATGGGGCGGCGCGCCGTACAGGTATAAGCCCGTTCCCGACGTGTACCAAGACATAAAAAGCGCGCTGCTTAAGGCTGTAGAAGACAGCGATATGGTACTTATAAACGCCGGCTCGTCTGCGGGCAGGGAGGACTTTACAAAGGATATTATCCGGGAGCTTGGAGAGGTAATAACCCATGGGATAGCCATAAAACCCGGCAGTCCGGCAATACTGGGCATAGTCATGGGTAAACCGGTGGTGGGAATACCGGGCTATCCGGTTTCGGCATATATGGTGATGGAAAATATAGTTAAACCCCTTATTTGCAATTACCTTCGATTGACGGCAAAACCCTGGCAGGAGGTGGAGGCAATATCCTCCAGAAGGATGGTATCATCACTGAAAAACAAAGAGTTCGTGAGGGTAAAGCTCGGTAAGGTTGGGAACAAGCTTATTGCAACCCCGCTGACCAGGGGTGCCGGGGTGGTTATGTCGCTGGTGCGGGCGGACGGGATACTTGCCATTCCACAGAACAGCGAGGGAGTAGATGCCGGCGAAGCTGTAAATGTAAGGCTTTTAAAAGACCTGGAGGATATCGAAAATACTATAGTGTGCATTGGCAGTCACGACCCCGTAATCGACCTTTTGGCAAACGAAATTCATTACCAGAACCAAAAGCTCCACCTTGCCTCGGCCCATGTTGGCAGTATGGGCGGTATAATGGCCCTTTTAAGGGGAGAGACCCATATAGCCGGTGTACACCTTTTGGATGAGGTGACGGGAGAGTACAATATCAGCTATATAAAGAAATATCTTGGCAATAAGCGAATCGCTCTTATCAAGCTGGTAAGCAGGATACAGGGTTTTATGGTAAAGAAGGGCAATCCCAAAGGAATAAGAGATTTTTCCGACCTTGCGGGGAAAAGGGTGAGTTTTGTCAACAGGCAGAAGGGTTCGGGGACAAGGCTTCTGTTGGATTACAAACTTAAGGAGGAAGGAATTGATCCGGCGGGTATCTCCGGGTACCAAAGGGAGGAGTTTACTCATATGTCGGTGGCGGCGGCGGTGGCATTTTCAAATATTGATACGGGGCTTGGCGTGTATTCGGCGGCCTGCGCCCTGGGGCTTGATTTTGTCCCTGTTTGTAACGAAGAATACGACCTGGCGGTTCCTGTGGATTTCCTGGAAGAGCCAAATATTGAGCTTATGCTGGAAACAATAAAGGAAGACGCTTTCAAAGAAAAGGTAAGGGATATGGGAGGTTATTCCCTTGATAGGACAGGGGAGATTGTGTTAATTGACTGAGGGGGTGTATGCATGAAGGATACGTATAACAGACAGGTTGATTACATGAGGATTTCGGTAACCGACCGGTGCAACCTGCGGTGTTTTTATTGTATGCCCGAAGAGGGCGTCTGTAAAATGGACCACCGGGATGTGCTCAGATATGAGGAAATAATAAGGATAGTCCGTCAGGGGGCTGAGCTTGGTATTTCCAGGATACGGCTGACAGGAGGAGAACCCCTGGTAAGGTCGGATATTCAGGACCTGATAAAGGGAATAAAGAATATTGAAGGTATAGAGGATGTTTCCCTTACCACAAATGGTCTGCTTCTGAAGGACATGGCAGGCAGCTTGAAAAAAGCAGGTCTTGACAGAGTGAATATAAGCCTTGATTCGCTGTCGCCGGATAAATACAGAGAGATTACCAGAGGCGGAGATATAAACAAAGTGTTCCAGGGTATTAACGCATGCATGGAAGAGGGTATTAAACCAATTAAGATTAACGTAGTCTTGATGAAGGGTGTAAACGATGATGAGATAGAGGAGTTTGCAAGGCTGACAAGGATACTGCCGGTGGGAGTAAGGTTTATAGAGGTGATGCCAATCGGCCATGCATCAGAGTTTTTTCAAGCCTATTATATTTCAAACGACAGTGTTATGGAAAGGCTGCCGGGCCTTATACCCGCTGCCAAGGGCAGGGGCAGCGGTCCTGCGGTAAATTACAGATTGCCCGGAGCTTTAGGCACTGTGGGATTTATCGGGGCCTTAAGCCATAATTTCTGTGACAGGTGCAACAGAATCCGGCTGACTGCCGATGGCAAAATAAAGCCCTGTCTGCACAGCGACCTTGAGGTGGATTTAAAGCCCTCTTTAAGACAGGGCAAAGGGGAACTGATTGACGTATTAGGTTATGCCATAGCGCTTAAACCAAGAAGGCACAGCATGGATGATTTGAACAGGGCAAATGGAGACAGGGATATGTACCAGATAGGAGGTTGATTTTATGGAACTTACTCATATTGACGGCCAGGGCCGTGCAAGGATGGTAAATGTCGGTGGCAAGAATATTACCGACAGGAAGGCCGTAGCCCGGGGAAGGGTATATATGAAACCCGCAACCCTTGAACTGATGGAAAGGGGCAGCATGAAAAAAGGGGACGTTTTGGGGGTGGCCCAGGTTGCCGGTATCATGGGAGCGAAAAAAACCCCGGATATAATCCCTATGTGTCATCCTCTCAATATAGACGGAATTGATATGACTCTTGAAATAAACCGGGAGCTTGTGGCGGTGGATATAAAGGCCGAGGTTACCGTCCCGGGGAAGACCGGGGTGGAGATGGAAGCTCTTACCGCGGTAGCGGTGGCAGCATTGACGGTTTATGATATGTGCAAGGCGGTGGATAGGGAAATGGTGATAGGTGATATCGAGTTGGTTGAGAAATCCGGAGGCAAATCCGGAAAATATGTTAAGGAGGGCGGCTCAAATGAAGGGAAAAGTGATTGCCGTTAATATCAGCGAAAAAAAAGGGCAAATAAAGAAGCCGATTGAAAAGGGAAACTTTATAAAAGACTTCGGCCTGGAGGGGGATGCCCATGCAGGCAAATGGCACAGGCAGATAAGCCTGCTGGCGCAGGAGAGCATAGATAAGATGAAGGCATTGGGTATTGAGGGCCTGTGTACCGGGAAATTTGCGGAGAACATTACCACCGAGGGTATAATACTTCATACCATTGGTGTAGGCTCAAGAATTAAAGCAGGAGAAGTGGTTTTGGAAATAAGCCAGATTGGAAAGGAATGCCACCATGGGTGTGAGGTATTTAAACAGGTCGGAAAGTGCATTATGCCTACCGAGGGCATCTTTGCCAAGGTTATAGAGGGCGGCACAATAAAGGCGGGAGACGGTATTAAGGTACTGCAGGGCTAAAGGCCTGACAATACAATGAAAAAGCCGCTTAATCTTAGCGGCTTTTTGGGTCTTTGCTTTTTGGATTATTAAAGAAGCTGATCCAGTTTGGCCTGGTCGAAGCCTACGATTGTTTCATCTCCGACCAATACTATGGGTACCCCTCTATAACCCCGGCTTATCAGTTCATTCCTTGCCTGGCTGTCGGTGCTTATATTTTTTTCTGTGTAGGCTATTTCCTTGTCCTTAAGGTATTCCTTAAGCATGTGGCAGTAGCCGCAGGTTTCACTGGTATAAACAGTTACATTTTTCATTATATCCCTCCTAACAATGTGACATTCCCTGGGCGTAAATACGCAGCCCTTTAAAAATAAACCCGTTTTGATAAACAATATTAAAGTGGGGGTATTGCTTCGCAAGTTCCCTGTCGACAACAAAGCTAAATCCATCTGTTTGGGTTACTATATCGTTTTCCTTAGGCTCATCCAGAGCCAGAGCGAAGGTCGGCCCGCCTCAGCCAACGCCTGCAACGTGTATGCGCAGAGGTTTCTGCGCAGCGCCTTTGGATTCCAAAAGTCTGACCAGTTCTTCCTTTGCGCTGTCTTGTATGTTTATTTGCATTTGTATCCCTCCCTATCACAAATATACCATCCCCCCCTATAAGGGGGTAATTTAAGTATAACAGCTGAAAAAGACTGTGTCAATACTTCACACTATTTCTTTTTACAGGTTTATGCGATATTATACGCGAGCCTTGTTACCAGGCAGAAATTACCGGAAGATTGTGGGTAAATGGACTTGCAGCCGTTTGTTTGGATAGTTATTATTCATTGGAACATATTCTCGGGTTTATTTCGAAAATAAATTGTAGTATAATTAAGTGTGTTATTTGAAATAATACATTTTTTTGTAGATTTTACTCTGTCGCAGGCACAGGCTGCTGGCGGCAAAATGATGACAAGACGCAAGAAATCGACATTCTTTTTATCAAAGGAGTGAAAAAATGCCAATGAAGCTATTAACATTTAAAGGAGGTATACATCCTCCTCACAATAAACACAAAACCAAAGGCCTTTCTTTGGAAAAGGCGAAGGTTCCGGATCTGGTAATAATACCACTTCAGCAGCATATTGGCGCACCCTGTGAACCGGTTGTCAAGGTTGGAGAAGAGGTAAAGCTGGGACAAAAGGTTGGCGAACCAAAGGGTTTTGTTGGGGCGCCGGTGCATTCCAGCGTATCGGGCAAGGTTGCAGCCATTGAGAAAAGGCCTCATCCGGGAGGAGGAATGGTATTGGCTGTGGTAATAGAATCCGATGGTCTTGACACTCCCGACGAAAACGTCAAGCCCAAAGAAAAACTTGAGGATCTTACAGCCGATCAGATAAAAAACATTATGAGGGAAGCCGGTCTTGTGGGTATGGGAGGAGCTGCCTTCCCAACGCAGGTCAAATTTTCTCCTCCACCCGACAAGAAAATTGATACGGTTATTCTAAATGGAGCCGAATGCGAACCGTATCTTACCTCAGACCACAGACTAATGCTTGAGAGGTCCAAAGATGTAGTGAACGGGATTAAAGCGATGATGAAGGCTGTCAATGTAGAAAAAGGTTATATTGCAATAGAGGAGAATAAGCCGGATGCCATTAAAGCGGTAACCGAGGCTGCCAAAGGAGAAGAAAGCATTAAGGTTGTTGCCCTTAAAGCCAAATACCCGCAGGGCGCGGAAAAACAGCTTATCAAGGCATGTACCGGCAGGGAAGTTCCTTCGGGCGGATTGCCAATGGACAGCGGCGTCATTGTAAACAATGTGGGTACTGCCGCAGCGCTGGCCTGTGCTATTGATACAGGGATGCCTTTGGTGGAAAGGATAGTAACTGTTACCGGCAGCGGTATCAAAGAGCCCCGGAACCTTATTGTCAGAATAGGTACGCCCTTTGCTGACGTAATAGAGCAGTGCGGAGGTTTGGAGGATGACATTGGAAAGATAATCCATGGAGGACCTATGATGGGTATAGCCCAGTATACCATTGAGGTACCTGTTATTAAAGGAACCTCCGGTATGCTGATACTAAAGGAACAAGACCTTGGGCTTTCACAGGAATCTCCCTGTATAAAATGTGCCAAGTGCGTTGATGCATGCCCGATAGGTCTTATGCCTACAAAGCTGGAAGGCTTTGCACAGAAAGGTATGATGCAGGAAGCGGAAGAATATAACGCGGTGGATTGTATAGAATGCGGAAGCTGTTCCTTCGTATGTCCTGCCAAGAGGCCACTGGTTGAAAGAATCCGGCTGATAAAGGCCGATATTATAGCAGAGAGACGGAAAGCAAAACAAGCCTGATAGGATAGGAGGGAAAGCTATGGGCTATGGAAATCTTGTAGTGAGTTCATCACCGCACATCAGGTCTGAAGAAACTGTACAAAGGATAATGCTTGATGTGATAATAGCGCTGCTGCCTGCAACTGCCGCTTCTGTATATTTCTTTGGAATGAGGGCGCTGGCAATAACGCTGGTAAGCATTGCTGCCGCAGTGGCAGCCGAAGCAGCCATACAAAAGATAAGGAAAAAACCTGTTACCGTAAGCGATGGGAGTGCAGTAATTACGGGACTTTTGCTGGCACTTACCCTTTCTCCGGCAATGCCGCTGTGGATGGTCGCAGTGGGAGCTGTGGCAGCCATCGGAATTGGCAAACAGGTGTACGGCGGACTGGGGAGCAACCCCTTTAATCCTGCCCTTGTGGGCAGAGCTTTTCTGGTTGTTACTTTTCCCGTCCACATGACAACCTGGATAAACCCGGTAGACGGGGTGTCATCGGCAACTCCGTTGGGTCTTCTTAAGATGGAGGGCACTGCAACGGGCTATATGGAGCTTTTTATAGGAAATGTAGGAGGTTCTCTCGGAGAAACCTCGGCTCTTTTGCTGATCCTGGGAGGCATGTACCTTTTGTACAGGGGTATAATTGACTGGAGAATACCGGCGTTCTACCTGGGAACGGTAGCCGTCATGACGCTTGTACTTGGTGCAGATCCGATATTTCACCTGCTTGCGGGTGGTTTAATGCTGGGAGCCTTTTTCATGGCAACGGATATGGTTACCACACCGGTTACCAGGACGGGCAAGATTGTATTTAGCACTGGCGCCGGCGTATTGGTAGCAGTGATTAGGCTTTATGGCGGATATCCCGAGGGAGTGCTCTTTTCGATACTTCTTATGAATACCTTTACACCCATTATAGATAAATATACCCGACCGAAAATTTATGGGGAGGTGAAGCAATCATGAAGAATCCGATAGCGAGGCTGATAATTGTACTCGCACTAATTTCAGTAGGATCAGGGCTCTTCCTTGCACTCACCTATACCTATACTATACCCCATATTGAAGCGAATGCGGCGCGGGATCAGGAAATCGCCATACTGGAAACCCTTCCCGGCGCGGTTAGCTACCAGGAACTGGAGCAAACTGACTTCCCTATATATAAAGGTCTGGACAGCAACGGCAATATTGTCGGATTTTCGTATGTGGTAGAAGGAGGAGGCTTCCAGGGTATAATTAGGATGATGGTGGGAGTAGACCCCCAGGAAGAAAAAATAACAGGAGTGAAAATATTAAATCATTCAGAGACCCCCGGTCTTGGGGCAAGGATCACAGAACCGGTTTTTCTGGACCAATTTGCGCAAAAATCAATAAACGATAATTTTGAAGTAAAAGGGGATGTGGACGGTGTAACCGGCGCAACCGTCTCTTCAAAATCGGTGTCGGCAATTATAAAACAGAGCCTTCCACAGGCGTTGGAACAGTATAAGGTATTGGGAGGTGGAAAATAATGAAATCCGGTTATGAATTCTACAAGGGCTTATGGGATGAAAACCCAATCTTCAGACTGCTTCTCGGAATGTGTCCCACGCTGGCGGTAACCAACGCAGCTATGAACGGTCTGTCAATGGGTCTTGCAACCACCTTTGTTTTGCTCGGTTCAAACATTATGGTGGCTGCGCTTAAAGGTATAATTCCCGATAAAGTAAGAATACCTTCTTATATAATTATCATTGCCACGTTTGTTACCATTGCCGACCTGGGTTTGGCGGCTTTTTTCCCGGATATTTACAAGGTTCTCGGTTTGTTTATACCCCTTATCGTGGTTAACTGTATTATACTTGCCAGGGCGGAAGCCTTTGCATCAAAAAATACCATTGGAATGTCACTGCTGGATGCCCTTGGAATGGGTTTCGGATTCACCTGGGCTTTGACTTTACTGGGGTCAATAAGAGAGATACTTGGCATGGGTTCACTATTTGGCATTCAGCTTTTCGGAGAAGGTTTTGTTTCGTGGATAATATTCATACTGCCACCGGGAGCTTTCCTGACATTAGGTTTGCTTTTGGGCCTTTTCAACGCGACGCTTAACAAGAAAAAGACGCAGTGTGGTTAATGAGTTATAGAAAGAGCAGCGGTGTGATGTCAAGTGAAAACTGGAAAATATTTTAGGAATTCGC
>CAZVBE010000038.1:0-2762 GCA_964625335.1 uncultured Clostridium sp.
ATATTGGAATGTAGAGAAGACAGAAAAGTTGCCAACGATTACTTGACACTAACATTGTATAATTTACTAGAGCAAAACAACCGGGTTTCTGGTATAATTACCATTATAGCAGTACAGTTGATATAATGTGAATACATATATTACCGGAGACACATAATATACTATAGGCTGTAAAAGAATGGGAGGATGAACGATGAAGAGAAAGAGTACAGTTATCCTGATTTCGTTGACCATGATACTGTTACTGACTGCTCTATACAATATACTTGGCAAACAGGTTACCATTATAGAAGGGGAAGAGGCAGCAGAGGTGGTATGTTTTAGAAACAGTGTGCAGGAATTGCTTGAGGAACAGGAGATATTTCTGGGGGAGGAAGACCGGATAATTCCGGGACTTACGGCTCCTTTGAAGGATGGCATGGAAATAGTTGTTAAGAGGGCGGTACCCCTTTGGGTAACAGTCGATGGAGAGGTCAAGGAGATTATGTCATCTGCCGATACGTTGGGGGAGGTTTTGAGCAGGGCAGGTATTCAAACAGGTACCGAGGATATGATAAAGCCGGGTATCAACAGTCCGGTTGAAAGGGATATGGAAGTAAGAGTGGTAAGGGTGACCCATGACACGATAGCCGAAGAAAAGGAGATTCCCTTTGAAACCGTAGTAGAGTACGACGACGAAGTTGACAGAGGTATCGAGAATGTGGTCAAAAAAGGTGAAAACGGAATAACAAGGGAAGAAATATTAGTTGCTTACCATGACGGGAATGAGGTAAGCCGGCAAAGGGTAAACCAGGAGGTGCTTAAGGAGCCAGTAAACCGCGTTGTTGAGAAGGGGACAAGGGATACCATTGCCACTTCCAGGGGGGCAGTACGCTTTAAAAGAGCTATAAATATGAGTGCCACCGCATATGACGCTACCTTTGAAAGTACCGGGAAAAACCCCGGGGACCCCCATTACGGAATAACCCGGAGCGGGACACAGGTGAGACCGGGAGTGGTGGCAGTAGACCCGAAGGTTATCCCTCTGGGCACAAAACTGTATGTCAAGTCCCTGGACGGCACTCCGGATTACGGTTTTGCCAGCGCCGAGGATACCGGTGGGGCGATAAAGGGTAATAAGATAGATTTGTACTATGAATCCCCCGAGGACGTTAGAAAGTACGGCAGGAGAAAGGTGCTCGTTTATGTACTGGAATAACGGGACATAGGTCATTTTACTTCAGGATAAGCCCACCGACAGGTGGGCATTTTGATGGGAGAATTTATCCTGACAGTGAAAAAATAAAAGAGGGCGGTAATGAATTATGGTTTACGGATATACCTTTAATGAAACATTAGAATTAATGAGGAAATTTGGAATAAAACCAAGCAAAGGATTGGGACAGAACTTCCTTACCGACAAAAACATACTGGGTAAAATAGTGGCTTCTGCGGAAATCGGTAAGGATGACCAGGTACTGGAAATAGGTCCGGGTATCGGGACGCTGACCCGTGAACTGGCGGCCAGAGCGGATAAAGTGGTAGCTGTGGAAATAGACAAACGGCTGCTTCCGGTACTGGAGCATGCCGTTGAACCCTTTGGTAATGTTGATGTAATAAACGGTGATATACTGGCCCTTGACCTTAAAGCCCTTTGGCGGGACTGCTTTAAGGGTAAGGCCATAGTGGCTGCAAACCTGCCTTACTATGTGACCTCCCCGATAGTTATGAAGCTGCTTGAAGAGGGTCTGCCCCTCAAAAGGATTGTAATAATGGTTCAGAAGGAAGTTGCCCGGCGAATGTGTGCCGCTCCCGGAGGTAAGGATTACGGAGCCCTCAGCATAGCCGTCCAGTATCATTCCCTGCCAGGTATAATTGCTGTAGTACCCCCCACTGTGTTTATACCGCCTCCTACCGTAAGTTCTGCAATAGTCAGGTTGGATATCGGGGAGAATAAGCGATATGCAGTCAAGGATGAGAAGTTGTTGTTCAGGTTGGTTAAGGCTGCCTTCGGGCAAAGGCGCAAAACGCTGATAAATGCATTGAGCAGTGGGTTTACCCTGCTCGACAGGAACCGACTTAATGACAGTCTTGCATACTGCGGAATAGACCCCGGCAGAAGGGGTGAGACCCTTTCAATAGAGGAGTTCTGCTGTCTGGCAGATTATATATATGAGAAAAATCGGTAACTAATCCCCTTCGGGAGAATATACTAATACCACAGTATTTCTGTAAGGGGGAGGTCAATTCAAGTGGCAGCAAGGAATTATCGCAGGCAGTTGCTGGTATTATACGAAGAGGACAAAGGTTTTGGAACAGATGCCGGGAAAAAACCTGCAGGTTTTACCAAGATTGAAACAAGAGGCGGTAAAGGGCTGCTGACTTCTCTTGTTCAAAACCTCAAGGACTTAAAGGAAGAGGGTCTGGTATATAAGGGATTTATCGCATCAACAAAAGCGCCGCCGGTATTTGTCAGTACCGGTACAATACCGGTTGACAGCACAGGTAAAGGGGAAAGCAAGTGGAGGTTCGACCCCGCAAATGTAGCCAATACGGGACACAACATAGACAGGTTTGATTTATTTGGGATAAGAGTTTACAGGCCCGAGGGGGGAGAACATAATTTCATATGCCCTCTTGCAGGTGGCAGGGGCGAACTCCCAAAAAACTGGAAGGAGATATACGGCGGGAAGGTCTTAAATGATATTTGTCCACAGGGACATGAAAAATCCGTAGAAGTACCTGCCGGTTTGGCACCCGGGAAAATTACCCGGAAGGAGGCA
>CAZVBE010000038.1:2862-13009 GCA_964625335.1 uncultured Clostridium sp.
CATGAAGCCCCTGATGAGGCACATGAAGCCCCTGATGAGGCACATGAAGCCCCTGATGAGGCACATGAAGCCCCTGGAGAGGCACATGAAGCCCCTGGAGAGGCACATGAAGCTCATGGAGAGGCACATGAAACGGTGATGGAAGGAGTGACTGATGGTGCGGCGGAAACAGTAACCAAAGCGCCTGCTCCGGAATCCGCCGAAGGGGCAGTACAAGAAAACCGGGAATTAAAACAAAAATACCAAGTCAATACCGGTATAGAGGATTATTTGCAGGAAGTTCTCAGGTTTTATCAAAGGGTCGAGCCCTTTGAACATCCTGACGCAAACTGCCACTGGTGGCGCATAAACAGCTATGATTATCTGTTTGGTACATTATATGGCGGTGACGGAAGAGTTAAATATTACGCGTATGGAATACCTGGGATCTATCAAACGCAGACACAAATGCAAATGGAGGCCTATGGCTTTTGCAGGTGGCAGCCCAAAAAGGGAAGCGAACATACCCCTGGTGATTTAGGTTACTGGCTTGCCTTTGTGGATGCAAAAACCGGGGTGTTGGCAAACCCCGGATAGACAGGAGGTCCCCCACCTCCTATTTTGTTTTGTCATCCCTGTTCTACTTTGAAATATTCACATCCGCAAGCAGTATCCCTGTGATACCGCCCGAGGCGTTTTTTACCGGTGTTGTTACGGATATGCAAAAATCGTTGGTTGCGGAAGATATGTAAGGCTTGGACTGGTAATCCTTTCCCTGTATAGACTCCTTGAAGTAATCCCTATGGGATACATTATCACCTTTATTGATATTGTCCAGGGTTGCTGCCTGAAGCAGTCCATCCGAGTCAATATAAGCAAGCAATTCCAGATATTCATTCCGGACTGCATTTTCTTTTAACAGGTTTTCAATACCGGTTAAGTCTCCGTTTTTGAAGGCCGGAGTACTAATAAGCCGGGCAACAATGGATTTGACGGTTTCTATTTTGGTTTTTTCGGCATCTCCCAGTTCCAGTCCTTTTCTGTAATCCACGAAGCTGGCACTTAATCCTTTTGCTATTTCGTCCAGGTTTTTAATAAGCTGAAAAACCTGTTCCATGGCTGCCGACTGTTCCTGGGCCCCCGCTGCGGCCTCCTGGGCTCCCGCTGAGGACTGCTGGACCGAGGCGACGATATCCTCCATAAGAGACCTTATTTCCCCCGCCTTCCCTTTTTGTTCCTGGGTCAGTTTCAATACTTCCTGAAAGGAAAGGACTGCAGTCTGTGTCACAGTATTGACCTTGCCAAAATCTTCTTTGGACATGTCAGCCAGGTCAACATCCTCCTTAGCTTTAACCGCCTGTGTTTTCATGGATTCTGCAACCAGGGCGACCTGTCTGGAAATCGTTTCAACCAGTTTATGTATCTTGGCAGCGGAAGCGGTTGACTGTTCGGCAAGCTTCCTCACCTCGTCGGCCACTACTGCGAAGCCTCTGCCCTGCTCTCCTGCCCGGGCCGCCTCTATAGCTGCATTTAATGCCAGGAGGTTTGTCTGTTCGCTTATGCCGGTTACTTCCATAGTTATACCGGATATCTGTTTTGCATGTTCCTCCAGCGTAGCAACCTCCTGCGCCAGGTTGTTGTTAATATCCGAATTCATACGAATTCTTTCAACGAGATCGGTAAGCCTTTGAACGCTGGCGTCAATTGTTTGCTGCATTTCGATGGATTCGGCCAGGGTTTTGTTGGAAAACTCCTCAATCTGCTCGGAGGAATCCACCATCTTCTGTATGCTGTCCATGGTTTGGGTAGCAGCCAGGGATATTTCTTCAACACCCTTTGCTATTTCGGATACCGTTACAGCTATTTCTTCGGTTGAACGGCTGGTATCACCTACATTGACCAGCAGGTTTTCAACATAGTCCTTTGTTTTTTCGGCGGTGGTTAGTATATTACCCATAAGCTTTTTGTTGTTAATGAGAATTCTGTTCATTGAATCGGCGGCTTTTTTATAATCGCCCTTGAGGTCTTCAGGCAGTTTTTTAAGCAAATTTCCCTTTTCTATCAAATCCAGGCTCTGTTCCATTTTTCTTATGTTTCTGCCTGAGGATCCGTTAATAATTATATAGAATAAAGCTAGCACGGCGAAGGCAGATGATGCCAATATCACCCAATGGGTAATGGATATCCGGTGTATATGCGAAACCAGGTCCTCCGAGGCATACCCGGCCGGTAATGACGCAACAGCCGCCGGCAGGTTTATCACCAGAAGAAAATATTCTAACCCCGTCATACACAATCCCAGTAACAATAAATATAAAAAGCCCTTTTTATCCATACATGCACCTCCATAGTCCGACATCCTATTATTTTGTACTATTTCTACAAATTTAGCAAAACACCTTTTATTCCGAAAGATTTTTACAAAAAACAAGGTATTTTGTACAGCTTTTCGGGGGCAGCAACCGGACATCTCAAAGGGTTGACATAGAAGACCCAAGCAACAGCATCGCTATATTAAAATACACCAAAAGAGCCAGGGCATCAATAATAGTAGTTAGCAGGGGAGCGGCAATAAGCGCCGGATCCAGCCCTATGGATTTGGCGAGTATCGGCAGGACCGAGCCGGTAAGCTTTGCCAGAACTATGGTCAGAAAGACTGTAATCGAAACTATAAGGGCAATGGGTATGCTCTCACCTTCAAACGCAATTATCCTTATGAAATTTATTAAACCTAGAACAAAGCCGACCATCAGTGATACCCTCAATTCCTTGAACAGGATTTTGAAAGTATCACTGCGCTTCAGTTCCCCAATTGCCATACCCCTTATGATAAGGGTTGAGGACTGGGCTCCTGCGTTTCCTCCGGTACCCATAAGCATTGGAATAAAGACGGCAAGGCTTAACGCAGAATGCAGTACCGATTGGAAATGTCCTATAATATTACCGGTAATGGTGGCAGAAACCATAAGTACCATAAGCCATACAATCCTCTTTTTTGCCAAAGCGAACACACCGGTGGACAGATAGGTATCGTCGGTGGCCTCCATTGCTGCCATCTTGTAAAAATCCTCTGTACCCTCCTGCTCAATGACATCGATAATATCGTCTATTGTTATTATACCTACAAGCCTGTTTTCGTGGTCTAATACCGGTACGGACAGAAGGTCATACTTTTTGAACAGGACCGCTACCTCTTCCTGGTCATCGGTGGTTTGTACCGAGATGGTATTCTCCTCCATCAATTCCCCTATCGTCATATTATGGCCGGCCATTATTATGTCTTTAAGGGAAATAGTACCCCATAAGTACCTGTTGCTGTCTATTACATAGCATGTATATATGGTTTCCTTGTCAATTCCCGTTTTTCTAATATGCTCCAGCGCATAGGGTATAGTATAATGTTTTTTCAAATCTACATATTCAATAGTCATTATAGAACCCGCAGAGTTTTCCGGGAAGTTTAAAAACTGGTTAATTATTTTTCTTTCATCCCTTGATACATTCTGCAGTATTTTTTTTGTTACATTGGCCGGCATTTCCTCCAGCAGGTCTATTTTGTCGTCAAAGGCCAGCCCCGACAGTAGTTCCCGGAGGCTGTGATCCGTTATTGTACCGATAAAGTCCATTTGCTCCTCTTTATTCATATATGAAAACACACTGGACGCCAGGTCCTTTTTTAAAAATCTGAAAAGTATAATCCTTTCATCCCTGTCCAATTCATTAAAATATTCAGCCAGGTCTGCTTCATGATAGCTGTTAAGCCTGTTGATAAGCTCTTCGAAATCCTTTCGCCTGTATAATTCCCGCAGCTCCAGCATTATAAAAACCTCCTCTGCCCTATAAAACCACTTCCCCATGCTGCAAAAACAATTAAGCTTCTCCAACAAAGAAGAAGCTTAATAAAAAGGCTTCCCCTCGTTGAGTTTTGGCACTGTACAGCTTTGGATATGCACCAGCTGCATTAGGTAGAACCTTATTCCGGTAATACCTGCTCACCCGTTGGCGTCTCTCGACATTTCCGGGCAGCAGCGTCTATCTGCACAGGAACCTCACCTAACGAAATATTTTCTTTATAATTTCATTATATAAAAAGTTATGACATAATGCTATTGTTTTTTATTATGGCAAAGATACAGGCGAAATAACCAAAGGGCACACACCTTCATGCCCCTTCATAATATATACTAATCGATTTATTATTAGTATTATACCGGGAGGGATGACCGTGAAGGAAATAAAAATAGGAGACCTCGTCGCAAGAAAATCCTATAACTGCGATACTCTTTTCAAAGTCGTAGAGATAATTAACCAATCCAGCAAGGAAAGGGTTTATATATTAAAGGGAGTAAATATGAGAATAATGGTGGACGCTCCCGAGGCGGACCTGACGGTACAGACAGACAAGGACCTGCGCAAGTTCGAAAAATCCAACCGTGAAATCGTCAGCAAACGGATAGGAAGTGTTGTGGGCTCGCAGAAGTCAAAAACCAACCCAAGGGGTATAAGAAGCGTTTTTTTATATAGAAACAGAAATTCCTTCGGCAGACCGGGTAAAATCCTGCATCTGGACGGGGACAGGGATTACCTGGATATGTGCATGGAGGCCTATAGGGAGATGGGTCTTAACGCCCAGGGCAGGTATATGCCGGAAAGCCAGCAGCCCAAAGGCGTAACGGATATGCTTAAAGAGCATCTTCCGGACATACTTGTGCTGACAGGCCACGATTCCGTTGAAAAGAATAAGGACATTAACGATATCAATCATTACAGAAATTCAAAATATTATGCTGCCGCTGTCAGGGAAGCGAGAAGGTTCGAACCTTCCTACGATGACCTAGTTATATTTGCAGGGGCCTGCCAGTCCCATTTTGAAGCAATTCTTGACGCCGGGGCAAACTATGCCAGTTCTCCCGACAGGGTTCTGATACACGCACTCGACCCTGTTCTTGTGTGCGAAAAGATTGCCTATTCCAATGTTGACACTTTTATTTCGGTGGAGGAACTGGTTTCCAAAACCATAACCGGTATTGAAGGAATTGGGGGCTTGCAAACAAGGGGCAAATACAGAGAAGGTTTGTCCGGTTCTGTTAAGGGTAAAGGGTAGAGGGGGTAGGGGGTTGAAAGAATACAGTGATATTAATGTAAGGGTGTATATAGACAGTGAAAACAAGTGTGTTATTAAGCCTCTGGAAACCCTTGTATCGGAAATCCTGCCTTCTCAGATATCGGTGGAGTTTGACGATGAGGCGTTAAGGGCTCAGGCGGTTCTTATCCGGACCAACATAGTCAGGCAGCAGGCGGTTTACGATGGCAGGGGCTGCGAGCTGCACCCGGATGCAGATATATGTGATTCCGGCCACTGCATTGAGTGGCTGCCCCGTGAACAGGCGGAAAAAAACTGGGGGGATAAAAAAGGTCTGTTTTGGGCAAAAATAATAACAGCGGTTGAAGATACCCGCGGAGAAATAGTTGTTGTAAACAACAGGCCAATCATAGCCCGTTATCACCCATGCTGCGGTGGTGCTACCGAGAACTCCGAAAACATAATAGGCAACAGGGTGGTCTATCTGAGAAAGGTGCTGTGCAGATATTGCAGAGGTTCGGTTTACTGGGAGCAGCACAAAGATATTACCGTTGAAGAGATAGAGCGGAATCTGGGAATAAAGGCGGAGGCTATAAATCCTGTTAAGGGCTCTGCCATCGACGGGCTAATAGATGAGATTGACAGGGATAATGAAGGCAGAATAAAAAGTATAAGAATAGGCGGTAAGCTTTTTAAGGGCACGGAGGTAAGAGATCTTCTGGGCTTGAATTCAACCCGGTTTGGATGGAAACCGACGGCCTTGAAGTTTTTCACCGGCGGTAAGGGCCATGGTCTGGGAATGTGTCAATATGGCGCTGCTGCTATGGCAGCGGAAGGCAGCAGTTACAGGGATATAATAAATTACTATTTTACCGGGGTGGAAATAGGTCCAATAATAGCATCCCATGAGGACATGCCACTGGTGGGAAAAATATTTGTGATTGACCCCGGACACGGGGGCGACAGCAGTGACAATACAGGCCCCGGGGGCCTGCGGGAAAAGGATGTTAATCTGGATATTGCCCGGCGGCTGGAGGAACTGCTCAATAAAGCCGGAGCGAAAGTGTATATGACCAGGCGGGAGGACACTAGAGTTTTGCTTTCGGACAGGACGGATATGGCGAACAGAATTCGGCCGCATTTTTTTATCAGTATCCATCAGAATGCCTTTTTCAACCCTTCTGTTTCGGGGACTGAAATATATTACTATAATGGAGATGCGGACGGCCAAAGGCTTGGAAAGCTTATAATGGAACAGCTTGAGAAGGAAGTCAGTACAACCGACAGGGGAGTTAAAACAGCAAACTTCTACATCCTCAGGGAAGCGAAGGTCAGGTCTGTTCAATTGGAGTTGTTTCACATAACCAACCCCCGGGAAGAAGAAAGGTTGAAATCAGGGAAGTTTATAGACCGCGTGGCGGCGGCAATTTTTAATGGTGTGTTAAATTTCTATAAAAACCAACCTGGTAAATAACATCGAAGGACATATAAAATTAGCACATTTTGTATTTGACAAGTGCTTGTATAAATTGGTACAATAAACTTTTTGATTTTTCTTAGATTTTATGGTAAAATATTGTTAGTAAAGGCAAGCAAGAAAGAGGTGAAACCGGGTGCGGGTGAATAATTCCCTCGACAGGATTAAAAAGGATATTGAGACCTGTGTCGGAGAAAAGGTGAGATTAAAAGCCAATAAGGGCAGGAAAAAAACCTTTATTAAGGAAGGCATACTTGAGTCCACTTACCCATCCATATTCGTTGTGAAAATTCTTACCGACCAGGATTCCATAAGAAGGGTTTCCTACAGCTATTCAGATATTCTTACAGAAACCGTTGAATTGACCATCTGCAATGAAAATAGAAGAATCAAATGCAGTTAAAGACATAAATAGCGGCGGACAGCCGCTTTTGTTATTTAGCGCCGACAAAATTTTTTATACAAATATTTAGCATATATTTAATACCTCTGCCTGGATAAAAACTTCAAACCGGCGGGGATTTTTGTGCTTTATTACAGGCTTCCGGCCTAAGGGGGCCGGTGGGCTGTTTCGCAGTGATTTGTACGGAGTTGGTGAATGATTATTCAGTAAAATAGAAAATTACGTAAAATATGTAAACCTATAGAAAACCATCCTTCTTGTATTAAAAAAATAAAGATAATATACTAATATTGTCGACTATAACAGAAAACACTATCAGTGGTTACATATCCTTAATAAGGAGTGATGGATTGTGCCTATTAATAACGGTATCATGGTCAATTCGGAAATAGGTAAGCTAAAGGCGGTTATTATGCACAGACCGGGCAGTGAGCTTGAAAGGCTTACTCCGGAATATCTTGCGGAGATGCTGTTTGATGATATCCCATGGCTTAAAAAGATGACAGAGGAACACGATGGTTTTGCAGATGCATTAAGAGACAGGGGCGCCCATGTATATTACATTAAGGAGCTCTTGAGGGATGTTCTGGAAACAGTTGAAGTAAAAACCCAAATGATACGGGAGACGCTGGATTTAAGCGGCATTGAAAACCCCGACCGGAGGGAGGCAATAACCGATTACCTTCAGGGGCTTACTACAGACGAGTTTGCCGACAAATTGATTGTGGGTCTTCCCAAATCCGACATAACAGATATAGAAAAGCATTTAAGTCTGGTTGATTATATTAACGAGGAGTTCCCTTATTATATTAACCCGTTGCCAAATTCGTATTTTACCAGGGATCCGGGGGCTGCAATAGGAAACGGTCTGTCGATAAACACCATGAAAGTGAATGCCAGAAAACGGGAAGCGCTGCTGTTGAAATATTTTTATAAATATCACCCAATATTTAATGCCAAGCCCACTCCCCTTTGGTATAATTATAATAATAAATACAGTTTAGAGGGAGGGGATATCCTCGTGCTCAGCAGAGAAGTTCTCGCGATAGGGTGCAGCGAGAGGACTTCTGCCCAGGGCATTGAGCTGCTTTGCAGGAATCTTTTCGAAGGAATAGAAGAGTTAGACCACATATTGGTTATACTGATTCCCCATATCAGGGCCTTCATGCATCTGGATACCGTCTTTACAATGGTTGACCATGATAAGTTTACCATATATCCGGGGGTGGAGGAGCATGTCAAGGTGTTTAAAGTAACCAGAGACAGCAAACCCTACAGCCTGCATGTGGATGCCGAGGATAATCTTACGCAGGCAATCAAAAAATCCCTCAAACTTCCCGCCATCAAACTGATTAAGAGCGGAGGGGGAGATGAAATAACCGCCGCAAGGGAGCAGTGGAACGACAGCACAAATACTTTGGCGATAGCTCCCGGGGTCGTTATAACCTACAACCGAAACGAAGCCTCAAATGAAGTCCTCAGGAAGAATGGAATAGAGGTGGTTGAGATTGACGGACAGGAACTGGTCAGAGGACGGGGAGGCCCCAGATGCATGACCATGCCAATTGTCCGGGAAGAGCTATAAAGGAGGATGTATAAATGCCGTTTAATCTTAAAGGAAGAAGTTTATTGACGCTCAGGGATTTTACCCCGCAGGAGATAGAGCATCTGCTGGGTTTGTCCGAAGAGCTGAAAAAAGCGAAATACATAGGAACAGAAACAAAAAACCTTAGTGGGAAGAATATTGCCCTTATCTTTGAGAAGCCCTCTACCAGGACCCGCTGCGCCTTTGTTGTGGCGTGTGTTGACCAGGGCGCCCACGGCGAATACCTGGGCAGGGGGGATATCCAGCTTGGCAAGAAGGAATCCGTTGAAGATACTGCCAAGGTGTTGGGCAGGATGTTTGACGGTATTCAGTTTAGGGGTTATAAGCACGAGACTGTCGAACTTTTGGCGCAGCACTCGGGGGTGCCGGTATGGAACGGGCTTACGGACCTTTATCATCCTACCCAGATATTGGCCGACTTCCTTACGATAAAAGAGCATAAGGGGTATCTAAAGGGTGTTTCCTTTGCGTACGCGGGCGACGGCAGGAACAATGTAGCCAACTCGCTGATGATAGGAGCGGCAAAGATGGGTCTGGACTACAGGGTGGTGTCGCCTAGGGAGCTGTTCCCTTCGGAGGAACTGGTGACTTATTGCAAACAGGTGGCATCCGAAACCGGTGCTTCCATTACCGTTACCGATGATGTAAGGTCCGGCGTACAAGGCTGTGATGCACTTTATACAGATGTATGGGTATCCATGGGGGAAGAGGAATACTTTGATGAGAGGATAAAACTTCTCAGAAGCTATCAGGTGAATATGGATATGATAAGGGCTACGGGTAAGGAAGACTGCATCTTCCTGCACTGCCTGCCTGCCTTCCATGATATGAATACAGGTACCGGCAAGGAAATCTCTGAAAAATACGGATTAAAGGAAATGGAAGTAACCGACGAGGTGTTTAGAAGCAAGCATTCGGTTGTATTTGATGAGGCGGAAAACAGGGTTCATACCATAAAAGCGGTAATGGCAGCCACCCTGTAGGCCGACATGACATAACCCGGGGGTAAAAGTGAGATTAAACCAGCCAAAGGGATGCATTCAGATAATGCATCCCTTTGGCTGGTTTACCTTTCACCATTGTTCCATATGTATTTTGGACTCGTTGTACCTGTCAACAGGCTCTTTGTGCTCATCCTTATGTCCCACAACCACCAGGCCGACAGGTATGATGCCGGATGGCAGGTTCAGAAGTTCTGCCATTGGTTCCATCAACCCGGGCTCGGGATACAGACCGCACCAAACAGCTCCCAATCCGATACCATGGGCCGCCAGCAGCATATTTTGTATTGCGGCGGAGCAGTCTTCAACAAGGAAGCCGGTTCTTTTTTGTTCTTTGTTATCCCCACATACAATAATCCCGCAACCGGCCTGGGGCAGCATCTTGGCATAGGGGTGAAATTGCGCTATGCTTCTCAGTGTACTATCATCCGTTACTATTACAAAATGCCATGGCTGACGGTTGTGCGCCGACGGGGCCTGAAAGCCAGCTTTGAACAGGGGTTCCAGGTCCTGCCTGGAAACCGGCTGTCCGGTGTATTTGCGTATGCTTCTGCGGGTAGCTATTGCCTGCAAAATATCCACTGCACTTCCTCTCCTT
>CAZVBE010000039.1:0-11334 GCA_964625335.1 uncultured Clostridium sp.
CAAGCATAAAGCTAAGGGACGAGAGGTTATTCCCGCGGTTCCACCCTAAATAGACGTAAAGTCCACTCATTGAGGCTATAACGGCGCCACCGTCAGTGCTTATTCGCACACGGCTCCAGGGTGGTCTTCAAAGCTAAAACCCAAGGATACTTACAGCCGGTGGCATCCTCTCTCTTTGGGGTTTTGATCCTTCTACTCTTCCTGTCATTGCCTTTTATTCTATATATCTATGTAATTATAAATCTATTTTCCCCCATTGTCAACCGTATGATACACTAACATACACTTTTTACATGCAACAGGTGCTGTGAGGGGGATGGTTCCCGGCTTTCACAGATTCACAGGCAGCCGGTGCAGTAATATGGTGAACATAACCATACCCAGCAGTGCGAAGGGATAAACCGCTCCATATCCTGCCGCCGGGTCGTCACTGCCAACGGCATCTATGGCAACTCCAAGCCCGGGTGTTGAAGTCATCCCTCCGCAAATAGACCCAGACAGCATTATCCAGTTTATACCAAACAGGTGCCTGCCCACCAGGTACCCCGCAAGTATGGCGGCAATCCCTACAAGCAAAGACACAAGGGCGAGATATGCGCCGCCGCTCGCAAGGGCATCAAAGACCCCGAAGCCGTACCGGAGCCCCACTATGCACAGGAAAAATGCCAGGGATACCTGCCTTATCACTCCCAGTATTTTGTTGCTCATCCTGAAATGAATACCTCCTATTTCGCCTATATAACCCAAAACCAACGCACCAATCAGCACTCCTCCGGTCGAACCCAGGCTAAAATACCCCAGGGGTCCCATATATATCCTCATACTCCCTATTGTATAACCGGTAATTATCGTCAGCACAAAGCCTGCAATATCAAAGGACACTTCGGGTATCTCCCTTGTACCTGCTGCAGCCCTCGCTTCGGCCATTTCCCTTCGAAATATTTCTTTTTCCGCTTCAAGGTCAATTCCGAAAACAACCGGGATAAAATTAACCGCAATTATTACAACCAAAACGCCAAAGGGATAGCCTATTGCATATCCTGCTCCTACAGCGGCCTCCGCTTCCCTGCCGTATTTTGCCACCGTTTCTATTGCAGCCCCAAGACCGGGGGAGCTGGTAAGGGCCCCGGTATAAACGCCTGTTACCGCAAAGGGATTCTGCCCCGGGCTGGCCAACGCCATCAGGTAAGTTACAACTGCCCCTGTTAAGGTGATAATAAATCCGAGTATAATAAATTTCCCCCCATACTTCCTTAGTACGGCCCCAAGGTCCCTGGCCGCCAGCAGTCCCACTGCGGCAACAAAAAGTATAAGGAAAAGGTAGAAAAAATCTATGTGAACAACGCCATACTTAAGCATATGTGCGGCATACCCGGGGGCATCAGAGGTCCCCTCGTAGGGCAGCGCATATCTTTGATATATAAACCATCCAATAACAAGGCCGGTGAAAAGCGTACCGGATATTCCCAGACTGAACCTTCCTATCTTAAGCCTCCCAAGAATAACCCCAGTAAACACCGCCGCCGACATAAGAATAAACGGACTGGTCAGCCATCCTGCATAATCGAATTCCATAATAATTCCTCCCTGGCTTGCCGCGATAGTTTCTCCCCCATGGTTTTGTAGTTCACATTATTATTCATATGCCACCCGCTTATCGTTTCGGTCATAAATCTGATTGCTGCAGGGAATAATTATCTGCAACCGGAAGTTTTATAAAGAACGTAGTACCCTGGTCAGTTTGAGTTTCATACCATATTTGGCCTCTGTGGGTATTTGTTATAGTATGGTATGCCATAAACAACCCCAGGCCTGTTCCGCCGCTTCTTTGAAAAGTATATGCCTCAAACAAATTGTCTCTTAATGCTTCAGGTATCCCTCCGGCATTATCCCTGATGGAAATTAATATAAAGTCTTTATCTGATTCTGTTTTAACTTCAATAATTCCTCCACTTTCCATTATCTGTACCACATTGTTTATCAGGTTTTCTATCGCTCTCCTAAAGAGACTTTCACATATATTAACACGTATATTAACACGTTGGTTAGCGTTATTGATTAATAACAGCTCAATGTTTTTCGAACTGCATACAGGTTCAAATGAATGCACAACCTCTTCCAGTATTGGTACCACGTCTTTGGGTGTTAGTTCTACGGGGTTAAAAATATTTATAAGTTCAGCAACCATATTGTTCAGCTCATCAACCTGTTTTATTACTCTATCGAAGTAAAAGCGGACTTTTTCATTATCCGAAGTCAATTTTCCCAATTCCCCTAACCCTCTTATTATAGCCAATGGGTTTTTTATGTCATGGACTGCTGTTGCAATTAATTGATTTGTTGATTCCAGTTTCGTGTCAGGCGAAATCTTCCTGCAAACTTCATTAAATTGAGAAATAGCGGATTCTATTGAGCTCACACAGGCCACAGCTATATGTAATCTTGATGGGTGCGCATATTGTTCAAGAACGCTTATATCAAGGGCTCCTACAATTCCGGCATTACTTCTAATGGGCACACCTATGCAAGCACAGGCCCCGTAAATCAAACTATAGTGCTCTACCCCATACACTAAAACCGGCTGCCCCGTTGCCAGTGCCGTTCCAACACCATTATTTCCAATACTTTTTTCAGACCAACTTGCCCCAAGGCAAAGACCGGTAGCTCTCCCGCCTAACTCCTCAGGTGTCCCCCTATAGTCGATAATCCAGCCTTCGCTATCTGACAAAGCAACCATATGCGGTATTCCAGTCAGGCTTATGGACAGGGAATCCATATACGGCTTTGCGATTTCAATTACCTGTGAATAATCCCGTAATCTTTGTTCGAGTTCTTTATCGGACAGAAAAGCAAACTTTACTTTGTCCGGTTCCAACCCAATTTCCCTGCACCTCTTCCAGGCTTCCAAAGTGACAGGTTTTATTGTTGGATTTTCTTTAACAGCCGATACAAACCTTTCCCATTCTCCTATGATAGAATTTTGATCTGATATATCTATCAATTAACAACGCTCCTCATCCTCCGTTTTATTTTGTCAATGGAGCAATACTTCTCTGTTTGGGTCAATTTTCCTTCTCTTCTACAAAAACTGACAATACAAATTATCTTTCTGCGCATATCCTCTGTCGGCACCGTGTCACATAATCTCTTCAAAAAATTTGTATTTTAAAGTATAATCGTAAATATACAAACGTACAGAGGGGGCGTCTATGAAAAACAATATTGAGTACTATTTGAACAAAATACATCAAGGTGACTGCATTCAGCTTATGGGCGGATTGGACGACGAATGCATTGATTTAATATTTGCCGACCCTCCGTATTTTTTACAGCTCAGGGGCGACCTCTACAGAACCAATCAGACTAAGGTGGATGCTGTTAACGACAAATGGGACAAGTTCCGGAACTTCAGCGAATACGACAAATTTACACACAACTGGCTTAAAGAATGCAGGAGAATCCTGAAAAAGGACGGCGCCCTATGGGTTATAGGCAGCTATCACAACATATTCAGGGTGGGGAAAATTATGCAGGATTTGGGTTACTGGATACTCAACGATATAGTCTGGATAAAATCCAACCCCATGCCAAATTTTAAGGGAACGCGGTTTAATAATGCCCATGAAACGCTTATCTGGGCCGCAAAATCCGACCAGGCTAAATACAATTTTCATTACAAGGCGTTAAAGACCTTTAACGATAATAAGCAGATGAGAAGCGACTGGGACATACCAATATGTAACGGTAATGAAAGAATAAAGACAAAGGGTAAAAAGGCCCATTCCACACAAAAGCCGGAGGAACTGCTGTATAGAATTATACTGTCCACTTCGGATGCCGGAGATACTGTGCTGGATCCATTCATGGGAAGCGGAACAACCGGGGCTGTTGCCAAAAAGCTGCGCCGCAATTTCATTGGCTTTGAAAAGGAAGAAGAGTATGTCCGGATTGCTGCCCAACGTATAGAAAGCGTTAAACCGGTGGATGACAATAAGCTGCTTGAGTACCGGGTAGAGTATAAGCCTCCCAGGGTTCCATTTGGAAATCTGATAGCCTACGGTTATATTGAAATAGGCCAGGCACTATACTCCAGGGACAGGAAACAAAAAGCGATCGTGCAGGCCGACAGCTCTCTGGTATTCAAGGACGCAGTAGGCTCAATACACAAGGTCAGCGCAGGCATTCTGGGAAGAGCATCCAACAACGGCTGGGATTACTGGTATATCGACAGGGACGGAGAGCTTATATCCATTGACCGTTTAAGACAGGATTACAGACGGAAGATGATATGCAGTGACAGCGAATAAAATGCGACAGCAGAGAAACATCCCCACTGTCGCACTGTCGTATTGGCTATATAGCGGCAATTTTTTTGCCATATTCAATCGCCTCAAGCTGCCGGTTGTCATCGGCATTCCAATGACTTCTGAAGCCTTCATCGATTAATTCAAAGCCTGCGTCCCCCAGCATTTCGTTCAAGATCTTTGTTGCCTCGCCGCTCCAACCATAGCAACCAAAGGATGCCGCTTTCTTTTCCTTAAATTTAAGTTCCTTCATAAAATGAACGAAACCGGCCATTGAATGCAAAATACTGTTGTTTACAGTCGGAGAACCAATAAGCACCGTCTTTGATTTAAATATTTCGGTTATAACGTCGTTATCATCGCTTTTGGCCATGTTGAATAACTTAACAACAACATCGGAGTCCGCAAGCCTAATCCCTTCCGCTATTCTTTCAGCCAGTCTTTTTGTGCCGTTCCACATTGTATCGTAAGCAATGGTTATCTGGTTTTCCCGGTAGGCTTGTGACCATTGGGAGTACTTCTCAACTATTTGCATGGGATTGTCTCTCCATATAATCCCGTGGCTGGTGGCAATCACATCTATCGTCAGCCCTAGAGATATTATTTCTTCCAGTTTTTTTGCAAGTATCCTGCTAAAGGGATTTAAAATATTTGCATAGTATTTCATCGATTCCTTAAACAGATTGCACTGGTCCACCAAATCGTTGAACATTTCCTCAGTTGCATAATGCTGGCCAAAGGCATCATTGCTAAACAGTATATTGTCCTTTGTCAGGTAGGTCGCCATACTGTCAGGCCAGTGCAGCATGGGCATTTCTACGAATACAAGCTCCTTTCCGTTGCCTATATCCAATTTATCCCCCGTTTTTACAACATGGAAATCCCAATCCTTATGATACTGGCCCTTAAGTGATTTTACCGCGTTTGCACTGCAGTAAACAGGAGTATCCGGAATGTGCTTCATCAGTTCGGGAAGAGCGCCGCTGTGGTCCACTTCACCGTGATTTACAACTATATAATCTATTTTGTTTAAATCAATCTCCTCTGCCAGATTGTCAACAAACTCCTTTGAAAAGGGCATCCAAACAGTATCGATTAAAACGTTTTTTTCTTCCTGTATCAGATAGGAGTTATAGCTGGAGCCGTTGTGGGTAGAAAATTCGTCACCATGAAATTTTCTAAGCTCCCAGTCAACCTTCCCTACCCAATGGACATTGTTTTTTATTAATTTTTTCATAAAAATTCTCCTCCCGTATCTTCTGAGTCGTTTAAGTTTTGCATGGTTATATCTTGCTTGACCAATCCTGTTATATACGTACCCTTGTCTTAATATAATAAACGGTCTTGTCCTCCATTATTCGGTTATTTTAACCGCTCCTTCTATTTCACCGGATATAGAATATCCTGGTTTCCCGTGCCTGCTCTCCGCTGTGGCTGTCAGCCCGGAAGGTGACAACGTGGAATTTCTCCTTAAGCGGCTCAGGTAGCTTCAGGGATGCAGTTGCGGTTTGTGCATCAAATTTTGGTGTATATACCCTGCCGTCAACTATAACACTGATACCGGATATATCGGGAGATGTACCCTCGTCGCCTTCTATCACGGCAGTTAAAACCGGAGGGTTTCCGGTAACCGCCTGTCCCATATCCAGCATAGGCTTAATGGTGGGTGCGGCAGCGCTATCTTTCCTTATATCTGCTCTTCCCCATACGTCTTCCATAACTCTCATAGTGTTTTTCCCCATAATTTTCTCGATTTGGCTTTTTTCGTACCCCCGCCGGTTAAGCTCCTTCTCTATTTTGGGAATCATAGACGCATCCGGAAGGTCCTCCGGCATGGGGGCGCCGTCAAAATCCGAACCGATGCCCACATGCTCTGCTCCCACAAGGTTGGCAATATAATCTATATGGTCGACAATGGTATTAACATTTACAACAGCCTCCGGACCTGCCAGAAATTCAGGATAAAACACCACCTGAACCACCCCGCCTTTTTCTGCCAAAGACCTAATCTGGTCGTCCTTTAAATTTCTGACATGGTTTCTTAGGTTATATACTCCGGAATGGCTTGCTATCACCGGTGCATTTGAAAATTCCATAACATCCCAAAAAGTCTCTTCGTTCATATGGGATACATCAATAATAATTCCCAATCGGTTTGCCTCTGCTACAACTTTTCTCCCTAATGCGGTAAGGCCTCCCTTTGAAGGAGTGCCGTCCATATAAGCTTTGTTCACGCCTTCACCCAATGCGTTGGAATGGTTCCAGGTTAATCCTGCAGCCCTTACCCCCAGGTCATAATACTGGCGGAGAAGTTCAATGCCGTACTTTTCATCTATTGAATAAGCACCCTCTATACTTATCACTGCAGCTAACCTGCCATCTGCGGCCAAATTGTTTATACCCTCCACCGTTTTTGCCAAACCTATGGATGCCGGATTTTTATCTATCGTCCAGTAAAGGGCATTGAAAAGAGAGAGCAGACGGCTGTTTGCCTTTGTATAATCCGGCTGCCCGCCGCTGTAATATCCGGAAGTAAATGCCCCGAAATACTGAACGTTCACACCCCCCCGCCGCAGCTTTGGTATATCGATATCAAAGGGAGTCTCGTTGCCGATATCCACCAAAGGCAGCCAATTTGTATTGTTTGTTATTTTGAGCAGCGTGTCCGAATGGGTGTCCACCACTAACGCTATATCATATGCTTCAGAAGGTTTTACCTCTGCTTCGGGAATTCCGGGTGTGTCAGGTGCAGACAAAAAAAACAGTAATACCAGACATAATACCGCAACCACACTCAAAGCAACTCCAAGGTATTTTCTCACCTTCGCAGCCCCCTTTCGTTCTGTTGCATATTAATGAAATTAATCATTGTTCCGGAATTGTTACAAAACAATATACACCAAAAATGCCTGGGCTACTCCAATCAAAAATCCTATAAACGCACCGAGGTATTCGATATGCTTTAACTCCCTGTCGGCAACGCACAGGATAATGCCCTCCAACTTGCCTATGTCAAACTGGTTAATCTTATCCTCTATCATCTGCCGAAGGTTCATTTCCCTTGCAGCTTTGTGTATTATATTCTCTACCAGTTCATTAATAACTATATTTGCCTGCTGGTCAATAATGTCATTGATATAGTCGGCAATCAGTTCCTTTACATACCCGGGCACAAGTACCGAGAGCTTACTTTTTATTATCGCCTCAACTTTTTGCTTTATGGCCTCTATTATTTCTTCCCTGTTTTTTTCCGCCGCCAGGCCCAAAACAATCTCTTCAATGGATACCAGTTCCCTGTCCACCACTTCTCCTATACTGCTGGCTATTTCCTGGCGTCTCCTGGGAATAAGCCCCTGGATGGATATACCGATAACCGGTATCCTAAACGGGTTTTGGGGTCTGAAAAGCATCCTTATGGCAATCCTGTTGGTAAACCAGCCAATCCCGGCTCCTACAAAAGCCATTACTGCAAATTTCAATAACATAACCTATCCCCCGCAACATTGTTTTCTGTATTACTGGAAGAGTATATCATATTAACAATTTCTTGCGCAAAAAAACTTCACTAATTGAATAGTGAAGCCGTCTATATAGTATATATTAAAAATTTTCATTCCTTTTCAACCGGCTTTCTGACGTAACACAGTTCGCAGCCGTGGCAGTACGCAATCTTGTTGTGGAACACCTTTTTTATAGTATCCAGGATTTCGGAACCCTCACTGACCGCTTGGTTATGGAACACAATCCTTGTGGGCGCTATTGTTATCAGCGAACTGATAAGTAAATCGTCATAATTAATATTGTTTTCAAGAACTTCACCCGAAAGGTCGTCAAGCAGTTCGTTGCTGACCGGCCTGCCTTCCCCGTCCAACAGCCTGTAGCTTTTGTCCGAATTCCTCAGTACATTTATTGTATCCACCTTGGGCTCTTGTATCTCAACGAAATACCTGAGCAGTTTAATGAACTCGTTATATTCCCTTTCCATCAGGTATTCCTCTACCGCCCGGTCAATGGCATCTTCGAGTTCAGATATATAGTCCTTCATTCTAAACCTTACAAAACCGGGGATTATTACACTGCTGTTGTTTTCCAGATAGTCCAGCACCTTTTGAAGCACCCTGGCCTTTCTGCTGAGCCGGTAAACACAGCCCTTATCCTTTTCTATTTCATCTATACCAAGGGTTTTGCAGGCATAGGCAAATATTTTGAGCCTTTCCTCCCCGTTGAAATAATAGTAGTTGCTGTCTATACATTTTTTCAGGATTTTCTTTTCCATAATGTCAATTATTATATCTGCGATTGCATTGGCCACATAGTGCTTCGAAATATATATAATATCATTATAGGAGAATTTGCCCAAGACGCAGTTGGATACACTGCAGTCAAAAAAACGCAAATCTCCCTGAACTCTCTCATTTAGATTTAAGTCAATTCCCTGTTTGCTAAGTACCTTTAATTCGGTCTTCAGCCTTTCATGCACCACATCGATGTCATCGCTAATACCGATGGTGATTAAATCCATTGGTTTTTCACTCCCTTCAGTAATATTATGTGTAGCCAAAAATTCGATATTCTGCTTTAGCATTAATACAAATATTACAAATCAATTATTTTCCACAACGGGAATTAGCGAACCCACGTCCATCAGAGGCCCATCGCATAACGGTATAATCTTCACACTGTGTTTTCCGGCATACTCTGTTATTGCGTTTCCATCGGGATGCAGGGACGGATCGCCGGCAAAGGCCAATACTGCCTTCGAAAGCTTGCCACAGCAGCCGCCTATAAAGCCATACTCAAAACCTTCCAGCTTTATATGCCCCGGGCTTATCAATAGTGCATCGATACCGTTTTGCAGGGCACAGGAATAAATACTTGGGTCGGATGTAATAACGCTGTTATCGCCAACCACTGCGGTTGAGCATTTGGCATACCCCTGTTTCACATTTATTGGCTGGATGTTTCCTTTTTTCAACTCCTCCAACACCATATTGTCAGCATACCGGGAGTACATAAATGCTTTGTTTCCGACCGTTGCTATATTATATGCGATATTTAAGGGATAGTTGCTTGACAATTCGGTTGTCCCCTTAAGCAGTTCCACTTTATATGGTGATAAAGCTTCTTTATAATATTCAAACATGACGGGTTCCACTACCATCTTTCCCCTGCCCACCGGACATATTACGGCATCCGGATGAAAAGCTATAGCCTGATAGAGGCCGGGATGCTTTACTGTCCTTATCACCCTTATACCCATCGAAGTTATGCGTTTTTCCAAAAGCGGGGCGGCTCTTCCATCCACAATTACCGCCTTCACCGTATCTGTCCCGCCATATTTTTTGAACACTTAATACTCTCCTCTCTCCTTTTGCAAAGCTGTGTATATATACTTCCCGCTAATACCTGGCATAACCGGAAACTCCGGCAAAAGCAAAAAGCATCGCCGACCTTAATGACCGTGTCTGTAGCAGGGCCTTTAAGGACATTTAACCAGCGGTGCCTTAAACTAATAACAATATTATTCTCCCCGGAAGAAGTGCCTAATCCCCCATGACCTCTCTTAAGTTAGCTTCCGTCAGTATTGCTCTTCTTTTATGTAGAGCCTGATATAGTTCGTCATAAGTTCATCAAGTTCCCTGCATAATCCGAGTAGTTTATCCGCCTGCAGCTCCGTAACATCCTTCTGCTTTTCTTCGCATATCTTTGTCCTTAGGCAGTCTAATCTGCCTCTTAAATCACACATGATTTAAGCCCCCCACCTGAGATATAATGGGCATTGTCCGAGCTCCCAGGCAATCTCTCTCTGTTCGCCGTTTATTGAAAACTTTTTCAAACAAAACCCGACCCCTTTCCTTTGTTTCTTCAATGATTTGTATTTTTTACCCACCCGCTGCATTTTGTTTATGACCTTATTGTTATTTTGACATATTTCTCTTAAACCCTCCATAAAAATTCTACAAAATTACCCCATATTCCGACAAAAATAATGTCAAACCGATTGCTCGGCTCGACATTATTTTTGTCGGAAGGCACGCAATATTGTGTATTACAACCGACATCCCTTAATTTTCGCCAATCAGAACTTAAAGGATCCGGCCGAGAAGAATATGATAATTATTATCAGAAGCAAAAACAATGTGCCAAACCCGCCGGAACTACTGCCACCGAAAAATCCGTTAGACACCCTCCGCACCTCCCCTCCTATTCACTATATGCTATGGAGCATATAGGTTTTTGGTGAGGCTTCCTTTGTGATACAGGAAATTTTGATTGTTTTTTGGAATAAAAAAACAAAGGCCCTTTAAGCCTCTGTTTTGCTGGCAGGGGCAGCAGGACTCGAACCTGCAACCGACGGTTTTGGAGACCGCTACTCTACCAATTGAGCCATGCCCCTATATTCTGTTGTTACATTAATATATTATACAGTACCGCCCTTTGAGTTTCAAGTACAATTACGTGGCTGAAAAAGGTTTTTATTCCCAGCTATAACGTATATAATATAATTAGAACGTCTTATTGTTTTTCTCAAAATAACCTGAAAGTATACTAATAATACAGGGAGGTTATATTGTGAGCAAAAACGAAGTGGACGGCAGAATAATGGTCGCTTTTATGGGTGGTTTCCTTGTTTTTGTGGGTCTTGCCTCCATGCTGATTCAACTGCTGCTTTAACCTGCAAAAATTCTTCCTTTTGGCTGTGCGCCTGTAATATATACCAGTTGACCAGATTGCAAATAAATAATAAAATCTGTTTATTCGGGATAGAATGTGTAGTATAATTGAGCGTGCGAAAGATTTATTAAGATTTTTTGAAATAGGCCTTATAATTTACCCGCTAATGTTTTGACTTACTACCTCGAATATTGTATACTATTATTTGTCGCTAATAATAAATATGATACATGGGCGCATAGCTCAGTTGGGAGAGCACCTGCCTTACAAGCAGGGGGTCACTGGTTCGAGCCCAGTTGTGCCCACCATGTACGGCCCGGTAGTTCAGATTGGTTAGAATGCCAGCCTGTCACGC
>CAZVBE010000040.1:0-11039 GCA_964625335.1 uncultured Clostridium sp.
TTAAGTTTTATTAAGTTTTTCTTCAAAAACCCTTGACTTTAATTAGCTGGTCTTACGTTTGATACCCGCCCTTTGGATATTTTAATCACATCCCCATTATACCCATAGGGGGTATAATGTTATTATATAACTCTTTCTATAGGGTGTCAAAATGCTTTTTGTTCTATCCATGCAAAGCCGTTAGTATATGCTTTATATGTGGATTACCAATTCGTTCCGGGTTTTCAAATCATCGTTTGAAAACTAATTGCGCTGTCAGAGAATAAAACAGTTGATATTGCAACCTCCGGAAAATATAATATAACAGGAATGCAGAACCCATGTCACAGGTTCTGGACACTGAGGAATTATAGGAGGAATTCTGATGGAAAAACGTTTATACCGTTCTAATAAAAACTCCGAAATAGGCGGCGTATGCGGTGGTATTGCCGAATATCTGGATGTCGACCCCACGCTGGTAAGGCTGATTTGGGTAATTTCGGCCCTTTATGGTGGAGTTGGGGTGGTAGCATATATCATATGCATTATTGTTATCCCCGAAAACAAAGCTGATACGTATCATTGTGAAAAGGAAAACGTTCCGGTAGAGGAAGAGGTAATCGTATCCGCAAAAACAGAGGAAGCTGACTTCGAAAAGGATAGGTGCGATACAAAGGACCAATACAGTCCGAAAGCCTCGGACAGCAGTGAAAGAAACAGGCTTCTTGCAGGAACCCTGCTTATATGCATTGGGGGGTTACTGCTTTTCAGAAAGTGGTTTTACTGGATTGACCTTGGCAGATACTGGCCTGTTCTTCTTATCGTTGCGGGCCTTGTGATAATAATAAAGGGAACGAAAAACAAGGGGGAATTCCGGTGAAAATCTCAAGGGCAGTTTTCGGAACGCTAATAATTCTGATTGGCCTTGTCCTTCTGTTTAACAACCTCGGATTGTTAAACATAGACCTTTCGCTGTTATGGCCATTATTTTTGCTAGTGCCGGGCCTGGCCTTCGAGATCGGGTACCTGACCGGTGGCAAGGATCCGGGGCTCTTAGTCCCCGGCGGTATACTGACAACCTGGGGACTTGTCTTTTTCGCAAACATAATCTGGGGATGGCACATGATGGAATACCTATGGCCGGCCTTCCCCCTGGGAGTGGCAATAGGCCTTTTTCAGCTGTACCTGTTCGGCAAAAGGGAGGCCGCCCTGCTGATACCCATCGGCATTCTGGGGGGTTTTTCCACCATAGCCTTCTTGCGCAGCTATACGGGACTGGGATTTGAAACGGTATTCCCGGTTGTTCTTATTATAGTGGGAGTGCTGCTTCTTCTAAACAGGAAAAAATAAAGAGGGCAGCCCGGCCTTTGGACTGCCCCTTGTTGAACCCGTGTCTGCCGTCTCTAATACCGCTTATTCAGCAAAAAAAAGCTCCCTAAATAACCTGCCATACCCACCATCAGTTCTATAATGGTCCTAATTGAAACCTGTCCCTCAACGACCATTTCCCTTGTATAAAACCAGAATATAGCGCCCAACATGCAGTAAAAGCCCACTGTTGTGGCACGGTATGTGATTAATTGCAGCCTCTCGTCCAGTCTGTCACCCCTTGCCTTTATGCGCCTTATCTTAAAAATCAGCGCCAGTGCCAGAACAGCCAGCAGCCCCAGAGATCTGCTCCAGGTGGCTGCACTGCCTCCGTAGAACAGGTTGGCTGCTACTATAATCACTCCAAAGGAGCCGATTAATATATAGTTGGTTACCACCATTTCCTTGACAAAGGATTTATTCATCCTTCATCCCTCCCTCCGGATTTGAAAAATCAAAAAGCTCCTCAATAATCTTCCCGAATTCGCAGGCAAGCCTATGGGCAAGCAGCAGCGAGGGATTGTATCTGCCTGCTTCTATTGATATTATAGTCTGACGGGAAACCCCCATTCTCTTTGCAAGCTGCTCCTGGGTAAGCCCGCGGCCTTCTCTAAGTTCCTTAATCCTGTTTTCCAATATCCGTCACCCCTATTTGTAAAGTTTCCTTTACGTCAAGTTTATTTTACATCAGCAGTCCTCTCATGTCAAGTTTATTTTACATCGGCGCCAAAAAAAAGGGCTTTATAAGCCCCCTGTATTTTTGTATGATTCAGCTTCCGGTAATAAAGCACCAAAGGAAGGTATTTCATCCACAGATTATACTGCAGAGTTCCTTTTGGTCTATTCCCTTTCCGTCCCTTCTAACCCTCATATTATCTCCTGAAATCTCGTCTATGACGACAATCCTGTCGTCAACCCTGCCAAATTCAAATTTAATGTCAATAAACTCGAGGCCGAACCGTTCCAGTTCATGCTCAATAAGCTCCGTAACCTTTTTTGTAAGCCCTGCTGCGTATTCTATCTCTTCCCTGGTCATTAAACCCAGCTGGCACAGGCTGTCCTCATTAACCAGTGGGTCTCCCCTTTCATCGTCCTTAAGAGTAATTTCCACCAGATAATCCAAAGCCGTATTTTCCTCTATGTATCTGCCATATCTCCTCACAAAGCTGCCGGCCGCCCTGCGCCTGCATATAAATTCCAGCCCGTCTCCAAATGTAACAGCCTTCCTGACCAGCATGGTATTATTATCCGTATCGGCATCGATATAATGGCTGGTAATTCCTTCTCTTTTTAGCAACTCAAAAAAGTATTTGCTCAGCTTAAGCGAGGCATTGCCCTTCCCTGCTACTTTACCTATTATGGAATTAGCACCGGGATCGATTATATCACCCTCTCCTGTCACGTCGTCTTTAAACCGCAGGAGTATATTGCCGTCCTCGGCTTCAAATACTGTCTTTGTTTTACCTTCACGAATTATTTTCAATATATAACCTCCACCCTGTATAGATTATTGCATTTCCTCATACACTGCCGTAAATATTCTACCACATAAATAGTAAATATCAAAGGTAAACTGGCGGTATTCCTTACCCGTCCCAGTCTTCATGTATCAGCTTATATCCGTCTATAGTAATTTCAAACACCTTTTCCATATCTTCACTTATATAAAGTCTTATATCGTCATCCAGCGTGAACCGCGTTCCTATCCCACAGTTTGAACTAATCTCCCTTGGAACCGGCATAAGCTCTATATCTATACCATTTCTTTTCATATATCTCTTATACTTTACCGCCCCTGAGTGGGTATAAAAAGTAGCAATATATTTCATCTTAATCCTGCCTTATCAATGTCAGGATATAATCAGACCCTTCCTTAACCGTTTCAACATTATATCCCGCATTTTTGGCAAAGCGGATAATATTATTCCACGCCGCAGTGTTATCCGCGATTACCTGCACCCCTTCCGGAAACCGTTCTATCGCTTTCTTTGCCAATAATACCGGTTCCGGGCAGGACCTTCCCCTGGTATCTACCTGATTAAGCGTCAACGCTGACATCTCCTTTCATTTTGATATCCGTTGCTTTGTCCATATTAGAACAGCCTATGGCAGCAGCCACTAAAAAGCCAATAACAACCGCTGTCTTGCCGTTGGCCGTAGGTCCGTTTGCGGAAGCCGCCAGTCCAAAGTTATGCGCAAAGGCTGCCCCTGCGGCCATGCCCATAACCGTTATAACCGAATCGATATTTCCCTCGGCAGAGAGTATAAGCTGTCTCAACGGGCAGCCCCCAAGGAGCACAGAACACAGACCCGCCAAACCCATACCCAGGAAATTCCACAGCCCGTCGCTGTGAGCTATGGGCTGGCCGGTGAAACCAGGATTAAAGTTGCCAGCCGCCGCATTGGCAGCTAATGCCGCAACTAATATTGCGATAAATCCCGACAATAGATGCCAGTCATTGAACATAAAGACATCCCTTAACCCGCCCACCATACAAAGCCTGGTTCTCTGGGCAAGAATGCCCACAACCAGCCCGGCGGCCAGGGATATCATAACCGGAGCGTGGCTTGCCCCGGGTCCCGATTCGCTGAATAAAACAAACGCCGGGCGGGCAATCAAAAGCATAAACAGTCCTGCGCACAACGTTGGGAACATATAACCTTCAAAACTCGACAGGGTATATGTCCTCTTGAGGGTAAAGCCCTTGTTTAAAAATACTATGCCTGACCCGATGCCTGCCACAAAGCCAAGTATACCGAATACTGCGTTCAGGTCTCCCCCCGCCAGTCTGAGTACCATCCTTAAGGGACATCCCAAAAACATCAGCGCTCCGATAATTACAATAAATCCTAGTACAAACCTTACAAAGGGTGACGAACCGCCGCGGGCATTGTATTCTTTTCCGGCCACCGCCATAATAAATGCCCCCAGCACAATGCCGATTATTTCTGGCCTTATGTATTGTACCACCGCTGCCCTGTGGAGACCCAGGGCACCCACCGTATCCCTTATAAAGCATGCAATACACAAACCATAGTTCCCTGCGTTGCCCAGCTTTACAAGCACTACTGCCAGTATCCCTACAATGGCACCGGTCAGTATTATACCCTTTTTACCGTTCATAGTATTTCCCTCCCTGGATTTGCTGTTGTCTACAAAACCGTTCATTGAACAAAGCTTCTGTTAGAAGACATAAAAAATGACACGGTATGACGGAAAAGCAGCCCATTTCTATGGAGTCTGTTTGTATTGGTCTGCAATCTGTCACTGGAATTATCCAATTGTTATTATATTAACAGCATCTTCCGGTGTACAATTGAGTTTTTCTATGTCCGTCCCGGATGCATAGAAATTATCTATTACTGGCTTGGGAAAAGTTGTTGTACAATTAGATACGGAGGTGTATTTAATTGAAAAGAATCTATCTGGATAACGGTGCGACTTCGTACCCAAAGGCCCCCGGGGTGGGAGATGCGGTAAAGCTGTTTATAGAAGATATAGGTAACAACGTTAACCGGAGCGGATATGCAGGTTCCTTCGCGGCGGAAGAAATTGTATTCGAAACAAGGGAAATGCTTGGCCGGCTGTTCAACTTTGACCGCTCTGAAAACATAATATTTACCATGAATATTACCCAGGGGCTTAATTTTCTGCTGAAGGGTCTTTTGAGACAGGGAGACCACTGCATAGTGTCGTCAATGGAGCATAACGCTGTAATGCGTCCCCTGATGCAGCTTAAAAAAGAAGGAGCCGAGTTTTCAAGGGTTATGTGTGATAAATTCGGAAGGCTTAATCCCGACGACATTTCCCGCCACATAAAACCCAACACAAGGGCCGTCGTTATAACACATGCCTCCAATGTATGCGGCACAGTTTTGCCGGCGGCGGACATAGGAAGCATTTGCAAGGAAAAGGGGCTGAAATTCATTATAGATACGGCGCAGACTGCGGGTATTATGGACATTGATTTTAATAAAATAAAAGCCCATGCAATAGCCTTTACAGGCCATAAAGGCCTTTTGGGACCCCAGGGTACGGGAGGATTTGCAATCAACGATGAAATGGCAGAGGCGATAGATACCCTTATAAGCGGCGGCACCGGAAGCCTGTCGGAATATGAGGTGCAGCCCCCCTATATGCCGGACAAATTTGAAGCCGGTACCATGAATCTGCCTGGTATATACGGTCTGAATGCCGCCTTAAAATACATAGACAATATAGGAACAGACGCCATAAGGGAAAAGGAGCTTGAACTTACATATATGCTGCTGCAGGGCCTGGTCAATATCAAGGGTGTGCATATCTCCGGGCTTAAAGGGATAAATAACAGAACGGCTGTAGTATCAGTTGACTTTGAAGGCTGTGACAACGCCGAAGTAGCGCACTGCCTTGACAAATACCACGGTATCAAAACCAGGTGCGGCCTTCACTGTGCCCCTTCCGCCCACAGGACACTGGGCACCTTTCCCCGGGGCACCGTGAGATTTAGCCCGGGTCATTTCAATACTAAGGAAGAGATTGAAACTACCGTATCTTCCGTAAACCAAATACTTAAAGAGCTTCGCAGTACTGTCCGGTAAATTCCCGAAATGCCCTTGTCACCGGACTTAATACCCTGTTTTTATGGTTGATGAAATAAAAGTTTCTTTTTAGGTCAATATCGGAAATACAATAACCCTTCAGCAAACCCAGCTCTATTTCTTGGTTGGCCGACCTTTCGGACACAATTGCTATGCCCAGCCCTTCCCGTACGCACTGCTTGATGGTATCAGGGTTTTCTATGTTGGCAGCCACCTTCAGGCTCTTTACATCTATACCCCTTTGTTTTAAACCGTTTATAAACAGCTGCCTGGTGCCAGACCCTTCTTCCCTCAGTATAAACCTTTCATCCTTAATCTGATCCCAGGTAACTGAGTCTCCTTTAAGACTTTCGAATTTTCCTTTACCCGAAGTGATAAGTATAAGACGGTCCTCACAAAGCTTTTGCATCTCAAGTTCGGGGAAGGATGTACCGGTACCTGCAAACCCGAAATCCATACTGCCCGAAATAATGGCATCAATAACTCTCCTGCTGTCAAATTGCTTCAAATCATACGATATGCCGGGGTATTTGTTGCCAAAGGCGGTTAACAGGCCGGGAAGCAGGTACTTCTGGGGGACAGTGCTGGATGCTATGGCAAGCTCTCCCTCCAGTTTGCCCTCGTATCGGGCCATCGAATACAGGGCCTGCTCTCTCATATTTAGAATATTCACCGCGTGATTGTATAAAATCTGTCCGGCTTCCGTCAGAGTAACCGTTTTGCCGCACCTGTTGAACAAAACGGTTCCCAGTTCGGTTTCTATCGACTGGATGTGCCCGGTCAGGGTAGGCTGGGTAAGATACAGCTCTTCGGACGCCCTGGTAAAGCTGTTATGCTTAACTATTGCCACAAAGGACTCAAGCTGTCTGAAATCCATAACTTCACCTCAGCAAACATATTTTACAATAATTATATCATAAAGGTACATGCTCCTAAATACCAGCAGCTTCATAACAAAGCCTTTACTGCGGCCAAAGATGAAATCAGAGCACAAACTAAGGGGTTTCAGTATTTTCGGGAGTCTTTCCTGTAGGCTCTTTAACAGGATCCATATGGATAACTATGTTAATTCCGAGTTGGTTTTCTATTATCTGTTCAATTTCATCAATCTCCGAATGAATATCCATGATATTTAGAGCGTCTGGAACCTCGGCATGTATTGAAGCAATTACTCTCCCGGGACCATAATCATGGACCTTCAGGTCATGGATACCTTTGATATTTTTACCTTTAAGAATTAATGAACAAATATTTTCGATAAGTTCGGGATCGGGAGAGGGCCCTAAAAGTAAATTCACCGAATCCTTTGCGATGCCAAATCCTGTGTAAACGATCAAGAATGAAATAAAAAGGCCCAGTAATCCATCGACCGGGAAACCAACATGCCTTCCCAATATAGTTCCTGCTATAACCGCACCGGTGGCGATGGCATCATTCAGACTGTCATAGGCTGTTGCCCTATTGATACTTGAATTTATTGTTTTACCTATATATTTGTTGTAGGAAAACATCCATATCTTTATTGAAATCGATATGGACAGAATGGCGATTGATACAGGACTAAAGAGTATCGCTTTTGGAGCGATGATTTTATCAATTGAGCTTCTCATCACCTGCAGGCCAACTGCAAAAATAACAAAAGATACTATAAGGGACGCGATATATTCAAACCTTCCATGACCATAGGGGTGCTCTTTATCCGGAGGCCGATTGCTTAACTTTGCTCCGAAAATAGTAACTAAAGATGAGCCTAAATCGCTCAGGTTGTTAAAGGCATCAGAAATTACCGCAATACTGTCTATAAACAGTCCGACAGCCAGTTTTACTGCAAACAGTACTAAGTTGCAAATAATACCGAGTACCCCGGATAATACACCATAAGCTTCTCTTACGTATATGTCGGTTGTATTCTGGTAATCATTAATAAACTTCCTAATTATCAGTTTTATCAAAACAAACCCTCCGATTTTATATTGCTCTATGGCACATAAATTAACCTGAACAGTTTCACATTTTTAAAAAGGTATAAAAAAACACACCCGTGGAATATTTGCTGTCCCACAGATGTGCTGTAAACCCATCCGTTGCCGTTTTTGGCCCGGCCCCATGAACTTAAGTTAAGTCCATCGCCTGCTCAGCTTATAGCATAGTTCAATGCAATAAGTTTTTATTATTATATATATTAATCCGTTATTTGTCAAAAAGCAATGCCTCGGGTTATTTTTGTTTGCTCCCGGCAAACCTCCAGATCAATTTTCTATGTTCCTTCCAAAAAAATCGAAGTTCATCCAGTCATCGTCCAGCCATTCCTTTTCTTCACCATTATAATAAACTTCTTCGTAATACTTGTTGTTCCAGGAATAAAGCTGCAGTACCAGTCCCAGGTAGTCCATGTTCTGCATGTACTTTTCCTTTGATTCTTTTTCTAACACCGGTGCCAGGTCGTTGGCTATCATATTCTTTATTTTGTTAATGTCCTTTTCGTTGTATTTTTTCCATCCCTTAAGCTTAATTATCAGCACATTACCCTTGTAGCTTCTTTCTATGAATACATTCCGGATCGCCCGGAAGTTTTTCTTGATATCCTCCGCAAACTCTTGGGTTACATCCTGGTCAATCGTTCGCGACGCAAGCTCTATATCCGTGTTTTCATAATAATCGCTTGAAAACCGACCGCCTTCCTGCAAATTAAAATTTTCTCCTAACACCAGTGTGTTATCTATATATATCCTGCAGCTTACCTGGTCCCAGAGTTCTCCCCCGGCAACCAGCTTCGAGTACGGGACTGCCGAGATTGGATACATGCTCTTTAACAGAAATACCCTCATAACGAAATCCTTGCTGCGGCTGATTTCGTTTCTTTGAACATCTCCTGTGAAATAAAAATTCACATTCAGCTTTTCCTTTGCCTTGTACACCTCATGTTTCTCCAGACTAATTATACCAACGTCCTCACGGAAGAAATCCTCCGCCATTTCATCTTCGAAATATTCCCTGTCGGATTCATCAGCACTGTCCTCTATGAAGCGGCTGCCTGTTTCCTGTAAATAACCATTCTGGCATCCGGTAATGAAAATGCTTAGAACTAATACCAGCAGACTAATACTTCTCATGGTTTACCTCCTTTCCCCTACTATATATTATAGTCGTTTTGGAAGTCAAAAAGGTTCCATATTCTTGCAGTTGATAAAAACCGAGCGTAATCTACAAAACGGTTTGATTGTGAAAATACCATTTCGACGAACGCAAAAGTCGTTTTTATGAATACAAAAGTCGTTTTCACAAAAAATGCGAAAGTATATAAAAAAGAAATGATATAATATAAAATACATAATCTGTAATTTAACAAAATAGCGGCAAACTTGCCGAAAGGCAAGGACGCAAAACCACGGGTCTACAGCGGGCACCAAAATCGCTACGATAGCCGGGTTGCTGGAATAAGCCTGTCAGGCTCACTGGTGCTTTGCGTAAAGGCATTAGTGGGCCTTTGTGCTAAATGTACAAGCCTTTGCCGGAGCAGGTCATCGGCAAAGACACACCCTTTTCCTGCAGAGACAGTCTGGGGTTATCCCGATAATATACCCCTCGCCTGCCTCTGAAAAGGATAAAGGAGACTATGGGAGAGAGGTGGTGTTTCCGGTGGACAGTATATAAATGAAATGAGTAGGGATGAAATTTAGCAAAGGCAGGTGCGCAAAATCATACTGATTTAATGAGGAGGGGCGAAAATGGAGAGAAAGGAGGAAAACTGGTCTGATGCCGCTGCTGTTGTTTACATCCAGACTCGTTTAAGGGGCAGGGCAATAAGAATAGCTCAAAAATGGAATGCCATCAGAGAACATGAACAGCTTGTTTTAAATAAGACGGCGTACGACGCCGGCAACTCTGAGGAAGTAATACATCAACTTATAGATGACAATGCTTGTTTCGATAGCCATATTGTGGACAAACTGCTAATAGATCAAGCAATGGCAAACTTAAAGCCTCAAGAAGCCCGGGTGATTGTTGAGCTTTTCGGGAAGCAAAAACAAGTATCACAATTATGCAAAGAACTGCAAGTGTCCAGGAAAACCGTTCAAAGAACAAAGAAAATTGCGCTGAACAAACTGCGCAGATTCGTTGATTGTTCATGAAACGGCAGAAAAGAATTGAAGGATTGACCCAACTCATTGAACGGGCGAAAACGGGAAACTCTGAAGATTTGGAAGAACTGTATGAGCGCTTCAAGCCTATTATCTTAAAAATGGCCAGAAAAATGAACATACAGTACCAGGAAGATGCCAAGCAGGAATTAATCGCAGAACTGTTCGAAGCGGTTGTGCGTTTCGAACCCAACACTGATTGGGGAAAAAAGGAGTTGTATAGACACTTTGAAAAACAAAAAAAATAATAAAATTGCGGATCCCCAAATTTTTTGGGGATCTTTTTATTTTTAGGGTTACATTTTTTAGATTCAATGTCTTTTCTATATATAAGGGGCAGAACACCTAACACCAATTCAAATATCTCTGCCTCCTCCAAAACGGGAAAGGCTTCTTTGGACCAATCAAAAAAAATTATGGAGATGATAACATGAATAGTATTAATGAATGGTACAATGTAATCGGCAATATCGGTTTTCCTATCGCTGTGGCGATATATCTATTAATAAGATTTGAAAAAAGAATTGATGCCTTAAGAGAAAATATCAATCAGCTGGAACAAACCATCCGGGAGTTAAGGAGAAGCTGCAGCAAATGATTGGGGGATTTTCAGTTGTCTATATTCCTGCCGAAGAAGTCGTAGTTCATCCAGTCCTCCTGCAGCCATTCCTTTTCCCCGCCGTTATAGTTGACAAGGTGACGGTTCTTAAACAAGGGGACGGTTCTCATGTCTTATGAAGACTCATTTCAACACCCTCTACATTTACTTTGGGTGGGACGGTGTTTTCGGGGGGGATAGCTTTTTTTCTTCGTTACAATGGTATAATGATGTTAGAGTGCTTATGCAAGGAGGCTTACAAATGAAAATCGGCTGCTTATTAAGTGGTTATGAATATATACTGACTCAGGGAAATATTGAAGCAGAAGTGGAAAATATATCTTACGACTCGCGAAAAGTAACAAATAGAT
>CAZVBE010000041.1:0-9390 GCA_964625335.1 uncultured Clostridium sp.
AATATTGGAATGTAGAGAAGACAGAAAAGTTGCCAACGATTACTTGACACTAACAATTGCGTGTTAAATATTGATTATTTGAGAAAATAGATATATAGTAATAGGGTATTTTACAAAAGGAAGGGATTATTATGTCGAAAAAACAGGGAATAATTAATTTAGCCGTAATAGCACATGTTGATGCCGGTAAATCAACCCTGGTAGATGCATTTTTGAGTCAAAGCGGGGTGTTCAGAGAAAACCAGGCAGTTGTCGATTGTGTGATGGACAGTAATGACCTTGAAAGGGAGCGGGGTATTACAATCTATTCAAAAAATTGCTCGATAGAGTATAAGGGTATAAAAATTAACATTGTGGATACACCGGGACACGCAGACTTTTCATCAGAGGTAGAGCGGGTGATAAAAACAGTGGACACAGCCATTCTAATCGTGGACTCAAGCGAAGGCCCTATGCCGCAAACGAGATTTGTGCTCCAGAAGTCTCTGGAGCTGGGGATAAAACCCATTCTGTTCATTAATAAGATAGATAAAAAGGATGAGAGGGTTGAAGAAGTTGCAGATATGGTACTGGACCTGTTCATCGACCTTAAGGCAAACGATGAACAGCTTGATTTTCCAGTTGTCTACGGCATCGCCCGGGAAGGAATAGCAAAAATATCCCCGGAGGACGACAGCACCGATCTTATTCCGCTCTTTGAAACAATAATAGAGCATGTCAAACCCTACCCCGACTATGACCATGAACCGTTGCAGCTGCAAATAAATGACCTGGACTATGATGACTATATTGGAAGAATTGGCATCGGAAGGGTTTATAAGGGTACCCTGAAAACCGGGCAGAGCGTTGCCATCTATAAGAGGAATGGAGAAACAGTCAGGGAAAAAATATCAAAACTGCTCATTTACCAAGGCATAAAACGGGTATTCGCAGACGAAGCGGGCAGCGGCGATATGGTGGCAGTGACCGGAATCGATGATATTTCCATCGGGGAAACAATATGCAATGTGGACAATGTAATTCCAATGGAAATGATAAAGATTGAAGAGCCTACCCTGGCAATGAACTTTCTTATTAACGATTCACCCTTTTCGGGCGAGAGCGGAAAATATGTAACCACAAGGGACCTTAAAGCCAGGCTGGAAAAGGAACTGGAGGTCAATGTCGGATTAAGGGTTGAAAAAATAGAAAACACAGACGCCTTTAAGGTTTCCGGCAGGGGTGAGCTGCACCTTTCCATCCTCCTGGAAAACATGAGGAGAGAGGGCTATGAAGTATCGGTGTCCAAGCCCGAAGTTTTAATGCATAAGGAAAACGGCAGGCTTATGGAACCCGTTGAAAGGGTTATAATAGATACTCCCGAAGAATATAACAGTACCGTTATCTCAAAGCTTAACCAGAGGAAAGGAATTATGCAGGCTATGAATTCAGAAAGCGATTATATAAGGTTGGAGTATCTTGTTCCCACCAGGGGCCTTATAGGCTATAAGAGCGAGTTTATTAACGACACCAGGGGCCAAGGCACTCTAATCCGGTCCTTTGAAAGATATGAAGAGTACAAAGGAGAAATACCGCAGAGGTTAAACGGAGTTTTGGTATCCCAGAGCGAAGGCATTGCAAGGGCGTATTCGTTGGATAATTTAAGCCAGAGAGCTGTTTTGTTTATAAGCCCGGGGACAAGGGTCTATGAGGGAATGATAATAGGAATGAACAGCAGAAACGATGATATGACAGTCAACCCCTGCAAAAACAAAAAACTCACCAACACCAGGGCCTCCGGTTCGGATGATGCCATTGTACTTACCCCGCCGAGAACATTCACCCTTGAACAGGCCCTTGAATTCATCAGGGATGACGAGCTCGTTGAAATCACCCCCGATGCTATAAGGCTGAGAAAGAAAATATTAAACGAACAGGACCGGTTAAAGCATAACAAAAACAGCTGATTTAACGCTTCCAGAACTGAGGGAATAAAAGCGAAATAACGGTATATATCTCGAGCCTCCCCAGTATCATGCAAAAGCAAAGAATCAGCTTTGAGAATCCCGAAAGGGCAGAATATGTGCTCGTTGGTCCTACAATACCAAACCCGGGGCCTATATTCCCGAGGGTTGCCGCCACAGCGGCCGCAGAGCTAATCAGATCGTAGCTCTGCATTGTCAGAAAAAGCGTAACCATAATAAAGATCAGTATATAGAACATTGTAAAGGCCATAACACTGGACAACACTTCCTCCTGCACCGATGTGTTTCCAATTTTTACTGCCCTTACAGCCTTAGGGTGTATAAGCCTGTTGACTTCTCTCTTCATGTATTTAAAAACAAGATGTATCCTTATAACCTTCATCGAACCACCGGTAGAACCCGCGCAGGCTCCGACAAACATCAGAACGAATAATATCGCCCTGCTGAAATCCGGCCATATGTCAAAGTCTGTGGTAGTAAACCCTGTAGTGGTTATAATGGATGCAACCTGAAAGGATGCATGCCTTAAGCTCTCGAATACGCTGCCAAATAACCTGCCGTTCAGATTTAGGGTGACCAGTATAATGGATACGGCTATTATGGACAGGTATGTCTTAAACTCTGTATCCTTTAAAAACCCCGCCAGCCGTTTCTCCCGGAATGCGATATAGTACAGGGAAAAGTTCACCCCCGAGGCTATCATGAAAATGGTGATAACAGTATCAAAGTAAACACTATTGTAGGCTCCAACACTTGCGTTTTTTATTGAAAATCCCCCGGTACCAAGGGTACCGAAGGTATGTATGAAGCTGTCAAACAGAGGCATGCCGCCCACAGTGAGCAAAACAATTTCTGCCAGAGTAATTACTGTATACGTAACATATAGTATTTTGGCCGTATTGTTAACCCTTGGTGTCAGCTTGGTCGAAATCGGACCCGGGCTTTCGGCCTTTAATATCTGAAATGTGCCCCCTCCCAGCGCAGGTGCCAGTGCCAGCGCCAGCACCAGTATTCCCATCCCTCCCAACCAGTGGGTAAAGGATCGCCAGAAAAGAAGACTATATGGTAATACTTCAATGTCTTCGATTATTGTAGCTCCGGTGGTTGTGAACCCGGAAACCGTTTCAAAAAACGCATCTATAACAGAGGTTAAAGCGCCTGAAAACAAAAAAGGCAGTGCTCCTAGTATCGAGACCATCAGCCATCCAAAGGTAACTATGGCAAATCCCTCTTTGTATCTTATGATTTTGTTTTTAACCCTTATCGAAAACAGTCCTGCACCAAGCAGCGCCGTAATCGCTATAGAAGCAAGAAATGCAGTAATTGTATCCTCTCTGTAAATAAGAGCAACAACAACAGGAGGAAGCATCGTAACAGCCTCACATAGAAGCAGCATCCCCAGCGTTCTTAGCACTATTAATGAGTTCATGTATGCTGAAACCTCCCCCCTTTTTGCTGAAAAGCTGCGTAACCTTTTCTATATGGGAATCCAGCGTAAATACAATAACCCTGTCTGCGCTCCTTATGATTGAATCGCCATTTGGTATTATTACTTTTCCGTTTCTTAATATTGCCCCAATGATAATACTTTTTGGTATTTTGAGTTCTTTCAAGGGCTTATTTATTATCGGCGTACCCTCCTGCGGAATAATCTCCACCACCTCGGCGCGGCCCCCAATAAGAAGGGAAATGGACACTATCCTGCCTCCTCGGACTATCCTCAGTATGTCACTGGCAGTTATAAGTTTGGGGCTTACCGCATTATCAATCCCTATTGTCTCCAAAACAGAGGTATAATTCGAGCGGCTTACCTTAGCTATTACCTTCCGGGCACCCAACTGCTTAGCCAATACAGACACTAATAGGTTTTCCTCATCAAAACCCGTAACCGCCAGAAACGCATCCATGCCTTCTACGTTTTCCGCCTTAAGCATCGTCAGGTCGGTACCGTCGCCGTGAAGCACCAGGGTATTGTTAAGACTCTCCGCCAATTCCCTGCATCTTTCTAAATCCTGCTCTATTAGTTTTACGTTTATTTCCAAGCGTTCAAGCTCCTTCGCCAGGTAAAATCCAATCTTACCTCCGCCGATTATCATGACGTTCCTTACCCTGTTGTTGATTATCCGCACCCCTGCGGTCTTTGCAACGCTGTCAACAACGCTCTTTTCACCCATTATATATAATGTGTCATCCTTCATTATATAATCAAATCCGTTTGGAATAATCGCTTCCCCGTTCCGCATTATGGCAGTGATAACAACTCCGCCGGGAAGCTCGATATCCTTAATCTGCTTTCCGGCCAAGCTTGAAGAAGCCTCTATTATAATCTCCGACATCCTTACATGGCCCTTCGCAAAGTCTGCAGCATAAGAAGCATGGGTATTAAGCAGCAGCCTTATTATTTCATTGGCGGTGGCATACTCAGGATTTATTATATAGTCTATACCCAGATTGTTCCTTATAAATTGCAGTTCGACAACGTACTCGGGATTTCTTACCCTGGCTATAGCCGTTTTCACTCCTATCTTTTTCGCTGTGATACATGCTACTATATTTGATTCGTCACTGTCCGTAACCGCAATAAGCAGGTCCCAGCCCTCGATACCCAGCTCTTTCAACAGGCTGCTGGAAATACCATTGCCTTTTCTGGTGAGAACATCGAAATTATCGTTGATTTTATCAAGAATTTCCTGCTCCTTATCTATTACAATGAGGTCATGGTTTTCCTTTGTCAGGCTTTCCACCAGCTGGTATCCGACTTTTCCCGCCCCGACGATTACTATTCTCATTGCCCTTACCCCCATCCAAACTAATTTTAGCCCCGCTTGAGGCAGAGCTAATATCTATTGTTTGCTTACCGTTTGGTTGAACTTCATGTTTATATATTAATATACCATGTTTCTATACAAAAAGCACTTGGGTAAGCCAACATTAATAATAACATATATTTCAAAAAAATAAAAAACCTCCTGAAAAAACTATGTGTCTTTAACCTAACCGGTCAGCATACATTTTCGTTTTTTTTCATCAATAGTTCCAATTCATTGGCGGGCATTGGTTTATGATAATAATAGCCCTGGATTTCATCACACATATGTTGGGTTAAAAACGCAAGCTGCTGTCTGGTTTCAACGCCCTCGGCAATTACATTGAGCCCCAGATTGTTCGCCAGGACAATGATAGCCTTAATAATTGCCTCATCCTTCGCGCTTTCACATATGCCCCGTACAAATGACATGGCAATTTTTATCCTGTCGACGGGTAATTGTTTCAAATAGTTCAATGATGAAAATTCAATACCAAAGTCATCTATTGATATAGTGACTCCCAACTCTTTAAAGGAATGAAGGGTTTTTATAATATGCTCCGCTTCCTTCATGGCAGCGCTTTCTGTAATTTCCAGTTCCAGGTAACCAGGATCAAGCCCTGTCTCACTGAGAATCGAGGTGATACGGTCAGCCCTTCCGGGATTTTGCACTTCATACATGGACAGGTTCACAGCCATGCGAATGTTAGGCAGACCGGCATTCTGCCATGCTTTGTTTTGCCTGCAGGCTGTCCGAAGCACCCACTCTCCTATAGGCATAATCAAACCTGTCTTTTCAGCAATAGGAATAAACAATTCAGGCATAACCAACCCCATTTCAGGATGGCGCCATCTCAATAACGCTTCTACACCTATTATTCTTCCTGATATGCTGCTCACCTGGGGCTGATAACAGAGAAACAGTTCATCGTTTTCCAAAGCCCGGTACAGGTTATTGGTAAGTTTCATGATTTCAACCGCCTGGCTCTTCATTAGCGATGAACAGAATTTATACTTGTTTCTGCCTACTTCCTTTGCCTTATACAAAGCAATGTCAGCATTTTTTAGTAACATTTCCATATCTTCCCCGTCGGTTGGATACAGGGCAATACCAATGCTGGCGGTACTGTAACAGTCCTGGCCGGCCAGATTAAAGGGGCGGTTGAACTGCCTGATGATTTTGTCTGCAACTTTTGTAACCGAATTCACATCCGGAAGGTTTTGAAGCATAATTACAAATTCATCGCCACCGATACGGGCAACGGTATCGCTTTTACGCAATACGCCGGTTAAACGCTTCGAAATATCCTTCAGCAGTTCATCCCCCATGCCGTATCCCATAGTGTCATTTATCGTTTTAAACGCATCAAGGTCCAGGAACAATACTGCCAGTATCTTTTCGGTACGTGCAGCCTGAAGTATTGCCTGATTAAGCCGTTCCTTGAACAACAGTTTATTTGGCAAACCTGTCAGGTAATCATGATATGCATAGTACCTGACTTTTTTCTGCATATTTTCCCGTTCTATTATTTCGGTTTTTAAGCTTTCATTGGTTTCCAACAGCTCTAGTGTCCGCTCATGTACTCTCTGCTCCAATTCATCGTAGGCTTTTTTTAATGCATCCTCCGCCTGTTTGCGTTTGGTTATATCCTGAAAGGTACATACCAACCCAATTATTTCTCCCCAGTCGTCATGCATAATAGAGGTTGAAAACAGAGTTGGAATCCTTTCTTTCATTTTGGATAACAGGATTTCCTCCTTGTGCCAGACAACGTTATTGTCATTATAATCCCGGGAAGCAAAACCAAAAAAGTCCCTGTCTTCCGGAAAGATAATCTGTGCGGGCCGGCCTACCAACTCATCTTTGTTATAGCCCAGCAGAACCTGCGCTTCCTGGTTGGCCAGTTGGATCCTGCCATCGGTACCCACCAGGAGCAATCCGTCCTTCATCGTTTTGAGAATATCCTTGGCAGCGCTCTCGGGAGTAATAGACATGAGCCTGTACCCCTTAATCGAATACCAGATACCGTATATGGGTATGAGTATTATGACGATTGCTATCTGCGGAATAGGCGCCATACCCAGGTTGGGCATTATGACATCCGTGACCGAGCCCAATAGCAGAGCTGCTATTATTGTCGATACGATAAGCCTTGCCTGTTTCTTTTCTCTTGTATGTACTGATTTTCTCCCCCACTGCCATGTTACTACGAGCCCTGTAACCATATACGCTGAATAATAAACGTCAAAGAAATGGGACAGGCTTATTCCTTTACTGTAGGGAGATATATAAGTCCAACCCAGGTTTGTCAGCACCAGGTTGTCTATCGTCATGCCTGGGGTTACCAAATAACCGTAGATCAGGAAAACCGGAGGCATATATAGCAGCAGGTAAAACCACCACCTGTTTAGAACAGTTTTCTTTCCGGTTAACACCAGGAAAAAATGCAGCAGTATACTGTAAACGCTGCACCAGCTAAAAACCGAATATTTGCGCCACATAAGGGCAGTCCGGGTATCGGCAGAACCAACCATAAAGGCATAGGTAAAAGCCCAGATACCCAGACATATGCAAACAGCAAAAAACAGCCTGTTTAATATTGATTTCCGGTCTAATTTAAATACATAGCTACCGAGGTATAAGTAAATAATACAACAGAGAAAGAACAATAGTGTCAATACCATTTAGCCCCCCGCCCCATCCGGATATAAACGCATGACCATTTTACACCGGCTGTCCTGTATTTGCCAATTCTTGTCTATAAAACTATTAAAGGCCCTATTTAACAGAACTTAGCTTTTATCGCTATTATAGTATATATATGTTAAAATAACAAATATTTTTTACATAAATATACAACCTTCGGCCGGTTTGCAGGCTGACAGAAAAAAACCTTCCCGGAGAGGTTTTTGACCCCCGACGGGAAGGGAAAAGCTGCCCGGTATGGTGCAGCATTACCCTGTCACGTGTTATCTTGGCATATTTGCTATATCTTTGAATATATCGATATACAGCAGTATATCCATCCCTATCGCCACCGAATCAAAACCCCTTTGAAAATAGTCCGCAGCCGTTTGTTTGTCGGGGGCATATATAAACGAATACTTTTTATGTTTTTTGCAGGCGGATAACACCTTATTTATTTTATCCTGGATTTTTGCATCTGATATCTGTCCCGGCTTACCAAAGGACTGGCTTAAATCATAGGGCCCTATAAATACACCGTCTACTCCTTCAACGCTTAAAATTCCATCAATATTTTCAACGCATTCCCTGGTCTCACACTGGGGTAATACCAGTGTTTTTTCATTGGCCTCTTCAAAATATTCTTCCAGACTGCCGACATTTCCAAAGGACGATGCCCTTGTCAGAGCCACTCCCCTTCGTCCCACCGGAAAGAATTTGGCATATTCAATAACCTTCTCAACCTCTTCTCTGGTTTTAATCATAGGGATAATAATCCCCCGGGCCCCAACGTCTAATACCTTAAGTATGGATGGCCTCGAAAAATCCTTTACTCTTACAAGGGGCGTAATATTTCTTCTTTCCGCACTTGTTATGTATTCCTGCACCGTTTCCACGCCGTAGGGACCGTGTTCCTTATCCAGTATTACATAATCCATTCCGGCTATCCCCAGTGCTTCAACCGCTACACTTGACCCCATGCTAAAAAACGTGCCCACCGTTTTTTTATTTTGCTCCAGCATTTCCTTCAACAGATTATCCATAACCGCTCGTTAATTCCTCCTTCTGTAAATAATAATTCTCGTATGTATGTTTCTTTATTCGGCAAAAACCTCCGGCAAACCTTTGTTCCATGAATATTAGCGTAAGTTTTGCAATTATCCTTGTAATTTCTATATAGCCTGGCAAATCCCCTGCAGGGTATAACTTAAATTTCTGTTATTCCCTGCCTGTATTGGTTGCCTTCCGGCACAGCTTTAAAACACAGAACATATGATATTTATATAATGAAATATATGAAAGGAAGATTAATATGTATAATGGTTATAAGCCCTATCAGCAGCCGAATTATGCCAATACGCCAATGTATAACCCATACGGCTATTCTTACCCCGGCTGGGCTAACCCGCCAGTGTATAATCCCGACCCCTGGAATAATTATATTCCACTGCGGGATTATGGACCGAACCCCTATGTGGTTAATATCGAGGATGCTACTTTGCAAAACAATAATTTCCGTCTCGCTCTGTGGACAGGAACCTATCTGCAGCTTACCCTTATGAGCATCAACGTTGGAGACGACATAGGTTTGGAAATGCACCCCGACGTCGACCAGTTTATACGCATTGAACAGGGTCAGGGCCTTGTTATGATGGGGGACAGCAGAGACAGACTGTGTTATAGGCGAAGAGTGCAGGACGATTATGTAATACTGATACCCGCCGGTAAATGGCATAATTTAATCAATACCGGCCGCACACCAATCAAACTGTATTCCATATATGCACCTCCCGAGCATCCCTTTGGCACGATCCACAGGACCAAAGAGGATGCCGAAGAGCATCACGACTGACTGGAAGCATCAACAGAGCAGTGACTAAAAAAAATTACTACAATGAAAACTCATTGTAGTAATTTTTTTATATGCTTTATTA
>CAZVBE010000042.1:0-8771 GCA_964625335.1 uncultured Clostridium sp.
TTTTACATAATGTATATTCTGACTAATTCAATTATACTGCAAATAACAGATTATTTCTCAACCGGGCATGATGCTTCGAAAAAAATAAATTTGGACAAAGTTGTCTTTGTCCAAATTTATTTATAATATAACTGTCAGAGTCTGATGTAACTATAACCTGATTATTCTGTTAAATACGCATCAGGCTTATTGGAAAGCTGCTCTGTCAGCCTGCACAATACAGCAGCCGCTTCTGCCAGGGTAGCATTCCGCTCCGGACAGACGTTCCCGTCCTCATAGCCTATAATTAGCCCCATATCAACAGCCGTGTCAAAATCTGCTGTTACTCCCAGGGCCCCTGCCGCCATCTCCGCGAGAGCAGCCCGGGTAAGCAACTGCCCGCCGCAATTATCGGCTGCGTCCCCGCCAGTGCCGGTGCTTTTGCTTAGCATGGACTGGAAAAGGCAGCGGGTAATGGAAGAATCGGGGGAAAGGGTAAAATCTTCGGGTACAAGTATTCCTGCGGCCAATACCCTGTCCATCTCGTGTTCCGCCCAATGTCCCCGGAAACCTGAATAGGGACTGTCGTACGCCACTATACCGTAGATCCCGGGTCGGTAAACGGGGAACATAACCCCCCCGGAAGTGAATTCAACTCCCCGGTAACGGCAGTATATCCGGCCGTTTTCGGGGCAGATATACCCCGGCCTGCCGGCTTCCCCGATCCCTTCCGCCGTCAGAGGAGCGTATGCAAATACGGGAATGGAAGCAGGAAGACCGGAAAAGTCAAGGGTTAAAATATCCGCAATGAGTTCAAAGCCCGGTCGGGAAGCAGTAAACTCCAGCAGAGCCGGATGACTGCCTTCCCCTTCTATGGTAAGCTGTATTGGCCCGCCGCCTGTACATTCCCGGCAGAGGGATGTCTTAAGACAAAGGCTCCCAAAACCCCCGGTTATTATTATATCGCTTCCCCCGTTTACCGCCTGCCGAACCAGTTCCTCCTCCAGCATAACGGTCTTGCTGGAAATTTGTTTTCCCGGGAAATAATTTGTCGTATCGACGATAATATTCCCATCCTCATGTCGGATAACGGGACTTTCCTGTTTGACGGGCAGGGGTGCCGGCCTTTTCTTTGACGGTGGCTTTGATGACGGGTCCTGCGGAGTACTTACCTGCAGCATATCGCAGGGCTGACTGTGATTAAGTCCGTCATGGGCGGTAATATAAAAGAAATGCACACTGCCCGGGGTTAATCCGGTTATATCAAGGCAGGTAAGCGTAGTTTCAGCATAAAGTTCATGGTTGACATAAACATGGTATCCTTCGGTATCCTGGCTGTCCGGGGGTTCCCATACCAGCTTTACCCCTGTACTGCTAATATCCTCCACCGCCAGCCCAAGGGGGACCTGGGGCGGAGTGGTATCAAGGATAAAGCTGACTTCCTGTCCGTCGGTGTTGTACATACCGTCATAGGGACATACCCGGATAGTATATTCCCCGTCCTGAAAGGCGGAAAGGCTTTCGAGTTCCAATTCCCATGTGGAATAGTTTGCACCGGTATTTCGGACGGGAAGGTAATAGCCGGAAGGCTCCTCCGCTTCCTCAAAGGCTGACAAATCCGGCCTTAAGTATCGCCCCTGGCCGTCCGTAATATACAAATCTACCGCCAATACGGTACCATCGCTGTCCGAGGCGGTACCGGTGATTTGTCCCAGCGCATTCAGTCTCTGCCCCTGATCAGGATAGGTAATATTACCCTCGGCGTTGCCCGAAGAGCTGGATTCGCTTTTTGTGGTTACGGTAATACCGTTGGAAAAGGGCCCTTCCCCCGCCTCATTCACTGCGCTTACCTTGAAGGCATAGGCGGTTCCCGGGCTGAGACCTGTGACATTGTGATTGGTGGTTGATATAACAGTGTTTCCCAGGTACTGGCCGTCCTTGTATACGTTATAGTACTTAATGCCGGTATCTCCAGGATCCGGGTGCTCCCAACCAAAACGCACGGATACTTCAGTCACATTAATTAAGACAAGATTCCGAGGGGGGCCGGGCAGCGGGTTTGCATCAGCCCGTGCCTGAAAGGGAAAAAGATTAAATGAGAATAGCAGTATTGCGCCCATTATTAAGGGTTTAATTCTTTTCAAAACTTTCACCTCCGAAGTGTTATGGTGTTACAAACCGGAGATGTCTGTTCCTATGGCAGTATATGGTTTTATTTTACAATATAATGCAAAATTTCACAACATATATTTAAAAAACCTAATTAATCTATGCCGTATTTTTTCATCCTGTAAATGAGGGCCGAGCGGGTGATACCAAGAAGCTTTGCAGCCCTTGTCTGATTGCCGCCGCTCTTTTGAAGGGCAATGCGGATAAGCTGCTTCTCGGTCTGTTCAAGGTCTATCCCCTCATCGGGGAAATGCAATGCTGCACCCCTTTGGGCGCCTGCCGTTGAATTGACAACAAAGGGAAGGTGCTCGGGCAGAATAAGGCTCCGGTCACAGATAATAAGCGCCCTTTCTATGCAGTTTTCGAGCTCCCTGATATTCCCGGGCCAGTCATAGCCAAGCAGAGCCTCATAGGTTTCGGGCGCCACTTCTATCCTTTTGCTGCCCTGATGGTATTTGGCGACAAACTGCTTCACCAGGTGCGGGATGTCCTCCTTCCTTTCCCGCAGCGGCGGTATGTTAATGTTTATTACATTAAGGCGGTAGAATAAATCCTCACGGAAATTACCCTTTTCTATCGCCCTTTGCAGGTTTTCGTTGGTAGCTGCTATTAAACGCACATCCACCCTGAGGGTGGCGGTGCCCCCCAGCCTTTCAAAGGCTTTATCCTGAATGGCCCTTAGAAGCTTTGCCTGCATTGAAGGAGCCAGTTCCCCTATTTCATCAAGCAGCAAAGTGCCTCCCTCCGCCTGCTCGAACCTGCCGGGCTTTCTGGCAACCGCCCCTGTGAAGGCGCCTTTCTCATACCCGAAGAGTTCGCTTTCGAGAAGGCTTTCGGGCAGGGCGGCGCAGTTGACGGATACAAATGGCTTTTGCCTTCTGCTGCTTTTACTGTGAATAAGCCGCGCGATTACTTCCTTGCCGGTGCCGCTTTCCCCGGTGAGCAGTATACCGGCTTCGGTATCCGCCACCTTGTCCACCATATTGTATATCTGAAGCATTTTTGGGTTTTCGGTGCAGGGCATGATGTCCGGAAAGCTGCTGTCCAGCTGGTCCCTCAGGTATTTGACCTCATTGACAAGGCTGCTCATATTCAATGCCCTGGCCACCTGAAGCTTTAACTGGTCTATATCAAAGGGTTTGGTAATATAGTCATAGGCTCCGGCTTTCATGGCCTGTATGGCAGTCTCTATTGTCCCGTGGGCGGTAATCATGAGCACCGGAAGGTCCTTATTGGACTTTTTTGCTCTTTCCAATAGTTCCATCCCATCCATACCGGGCATTTTAAGGTCGAGGATTACCAGGTGGGGACAGAATTTTTCCAGCCCTTTCAGGCAGTCCTCGCCGTTTTCGGCCTCCAGCACCTCATACCCGTCCTTTTTCAGGGCTCTTGATATAACCCATCTTATATGCTGTTCGTCATCCACAACCAGTATTCTATACATTTATATCACTCCCGGCCGACAGAATAGGCATCGTCACGGTAAAGACACTGCCCTTTCCTTCGCTGCTTTTAACATCAATGGTTCCACCGTGCATCTTTATAATCTGGTGGCTTATTGCCAGCCCCAGGCCGGTGCCTGTGTCCCTGGTAGTAAAGAAGGGGTTGAAAATCTTTTCGAGGTTTTCGCTTGGTATTCCTTCCCCGGTATCGGCAAATTCCATTACCACATTATCCTCCGCCGCCCGGGTTGATATTTCCAGGTGCCCGCCTCCGGGCATTGCCTGGGCACCGTTTAGAATCAAATTGATGATTACCTGCTTGAGCTTTTCGCCGTCTGCAAATACCTCCGGCAAATCCTGTTGTTTGTTTATACCGAGGGATATGCCGCCTTCCTTAAGGTAAGCCCTGGTAAAGGTCAGCACGCCGTCCAGCAGTTTGTTCAGGTCAACGGAGCCAAGCTGGGGCGGGGAAGGCTTTGCAAAATCAAGCAGTTCCTGTATAATCCTGTTCTGTCTGTCCGCCTGTTCCTTTACTATACCGGTATACTCCTTTACCGCTGCGCCATCCTGCAGTTCTTCCTCCATAAGCTGCGCGGTCGCCCTCATAATTCCCAGCGGGTTTCGCAGTTCATGAGCGATACCCGATACAAAATGTCCGATGGCGGCCAGCCTTTCAGACCGCTGGAGCTGCATTTCAAGGTCTCTCTTTTCCCTTAGTTCTCTGGCCATTTGGTTTACCGTTGCAGTTACCATGTCCAGTTCCCCGGGTACAGACGGCAGCTTATAATCGAGATCCTCCTGCAGCTTTCCAATACCGCTGTTAATACTGTCTATCTGCGCCAGAAGGTTTCTTATTATAAGCGTTATTCCCAGCACTCCTACGCAAAGGCTTATAATTATGATAACCAGCGAGGAGTACTTTACAAACAAAAATGCGGACAAGTCGGATACCACTCTGTCCTCTATCCAAACCCTTCCCACCACCTGGTCATTATTTGTTACAGGAAGGTATGCCCTCATCAAATCCCTCCGCCTGACCGGCGGTATTATGGAGGGATGCCCGGGAGAAAGTGAACGTCCCGACCGGATTGCGAAAGGATGGTCAGGAGAAGGGGAACGCCCCGACCACATTATCGAAAGGAGATGGGGAGGGAGTTCCTCCTGGGTAAACACTACCACCACATCTTCCCTGTTCTCCGGATCCATCCATGCATGCATGTTAAACCCGCCGTCATAGACATTATATCCTATCTTCAGCTGGCTGTTTTGCTCGAGCAGGGGACGCACCATTTGTTTGAACTTCTCCTTCACCGCCTCCCGGTCGGCCAGGTTTTCGGGCGTATGCAGCCCGTTAGCCTTAAGCTGCTCCGAAAGGCCGGCAAGCTTTGCGCCCATCTCTTCCCTCATATCGGCGACAACCCTGTCGTCGATACGCTGGGCGAAAAGCACATTCATCACAACGGCAATGGTTGGCCCTATCAGCGCCAGTACCAGTATAATTGTAATCTGCTGTTTTATGGTTTTGTTCTTTACCAGACCCATATTATCACCTGTCATTCATATCGCAGCGCATCAATCGGGTTTAACAGCGCTGCCTTGTTCGCGGGGTAGATACCGAAAATTACTCCTACAAGGATGGAAAACATGCTGGCTAATAGTATCACATTTACCGAAATGACCGTGTTAAAGCCGGCCAGGTTTGATATCACCATTGAGCCGGATATCCCGAATATTATACCTATTATACCACCCAGCCCGCTTATAACCACAGCCTCTATAAGGAACTGGACCAGTATATTTGCGTGTTTGGCCCCCAGCGCCTTACGGATACCTATTTCCCTTGTCCTCTCGGTGACCGATACAAGCATTATGTTCATTATACCTATACCGCCCACCAGCAGGGATATGCCTGCAATGCCCGCCAGCGTCGCGGTTAAAATACCGGTAACTTCACTGATTGTGGACAGCATTTCACTCTGGTTGAATATCCTGTAGCCATCCTCGCTCTTGAATTTCTTGATAAGGTAATTATTGAGATACAGCTCCGCCGTGTCCACCTGTTCGGGGGAAGCGGCCTGTATATATACCGTCCTTATGCCTGTATTGCCCGCAAGCCTTTGGCCTGTGGTTATGGGAATTATAACCTTGTTGTCGCCGGATCCCATGGCGGAGGTGCCCTTTTCCTCCAAAACTCCTATTACCGTAAATGTCTGGCCGTTTATCTTAATTCTCTCCCCAACTGGATTATGGAAGGGAAACAGCTCATCCACGATTTCCTTTCCTATGACCGCTGTCCTCTGCCTTTGGGTTATATCGTTTTCCAAAAGAAACCTTCCGCTTGATACCCTGTAATTCTGGACATACTGGTACTCGGGGGTGGTGCTTTCGAGGGAAGCATTGTCCGAGCTTATACTGCCGTACTTGACGGTGGCCTGGGAAGCCAGAGACGGAGCAACATACAATACGCCGGGCAAATCGCGCAGTTCCCTAGTCTCATTGTAGGTAAGGGATGTGGAAGTGCCCCGCCCCGTTATATTCACTGTTAACAGATTGGAACCCATGCTTTGGATGTGCTCGGTAACGCTCCTTGTTGAGCCTTCACCCAGTGATACAAGGGTTATAACCGCGCTGACGCCGATTATGACCCCCAGCATTGTAAGGAAGGAACGCATTTTATTGCTGAGGATACTGGCTATTGCCATTCTTAATGTCTGAACAAGGTTAAGGTTCATACCGCCTCCCCCCTTCCCGTTTCGGTTATTACCCCGTCTTTTATTGAGAATATACGTCCCGCCCTTTGGGCAATGTCGCTGTCGTGGGTAATAACAATAATTGTGGCTCCGGAACGATGAAGGTTTTGAAGCAGCCCCATTATTTCTCTGCCCGAAACCGAATCCAGGTTGCCGGTGGGCTCATCCGCAAGTATGATGGGCGGGTTTCCCACGACAGCCCTTGCTATGGCCACCCTTTGCTGCTGTCCCCCCGACAGCTCGGAGGGACGGTGGTTAGTCCTGTCCCCCAGTCCCACCATTTCAAGGGCGCCGACAGCCCGTTCCCTTTGCTCCTTCGACTGCATCCCCCTGTATATAAGGGGCAGTTCTACGTTTTCCATGGCTGTGAGGCGGGGCAAAAGGTTAAAGCTCTGAAAGACAAACCCAATCTTTTTATTTCTTATTTCGGCAAGCCTGCCGCCCGACAGGCTTGCAACGTCTGTTCCGTCCAGATAGTACCTGCCTTTAGTTGGCGTATCAAGGCAGCCAAGTATGTTCATGAGGGTGGATTTGCCCGAGCCTGACGGTCCCACTATCGAAACGAATTCGCCTTCCTGTATTGTAAGGTTTATGTTGTTTAAAACACGAAGCTCTATTTTGCCCATCATATAACTTTTACTTAAGCCTTCAATCCCGATCAGAGGCATGGCTATCTACCCCCCTGGCCCGGATTGGTCCTTATCACAGGCATACCGCCTCCGCCACCGCCTCTGGGTATGGCAAAGCCTCCTGCACCGGGCGTACTGTAATTCTGCGCTGCCGCTCCGCCTATGCCGGTGAGTATAACCTCGTCGCCCTCTTCGAGGCCGCCGGTAATTTCAACATAATTTTCATTCCTTAAACCGGTCTCTACCCTTACCTGCCTTTGCTCTCCGTCCTGTCCGGCCTGCCCGCCGGTCATTACAAAGTAATTGCCGTTACGCTCGATAACCGCTTCAACGGGAACCAGCAGTACATCGCGTTTATCGGCTATAAGTATTTCAATATCGGCGGTCATACCGGATTTTATCTCCTGTCCCTCCGGAATGGTTACCGTAACGTCGTATGTAGATACGCCGCTTTGGACATTCCCTATTTCGGAAATTTTAGATACCGTACCATTAAAGGTTTTGCCCGGCAGTGCCTCAATGGTGACAACAGTTCTCTGGCCCGGTTTGATCTTTGCAATATCCAGTTCGTCTACAGGTATGGTAATCTGTTTTTCACTGCTTAACACATAGCCCAGGGAGCCGCTGTTGATATTAGTGTTTGAATTCGAACCCGAATCCGAGTTGCTGCTGCTTTTGCCGGTAATCTCATCTCCAACTCCCACGTCCTGCCCGGCGACGATTCCGTCCATCTCCGCGGTTACCCTTAATGATGCGATTTGCTGCTGCTTGTTCTGATATTCCAACTGGGCCTGCTTAATCCTTACGTCCTTGGATTCCTGCTCCAGCAGCAAATCGTCGCTGGACAGCAGGGCAATTACCTCGCCGGCGGCCACATGGTCCTTCTCCTTCTTCAACAGCTTTTCAACCACCGCCGAAGCAGGCGCCGTTATCTGCCTTCTGTCGTTATATTCAACCGTTCCGGCGCTGTATGCCCTCACATCTCCTTCCGGGGTGTTTATTGTCACATATCCCTCTTCCCCTTCGGCAAAACCTCCCGGATTTTCGAAGGTGACATGGACATAATAGAAAATGGAACCGTCCGGCCTGGATATGCCTGACTGGTCCTCGGTAACATTGGGCGTACCTGTCTGGTCTGTCGAAACCACTGTCCCCGTCATGTTGACAAACCTTGAAGCAAAAAATATCGAAGCTGACTGTCCCACTTCCACTTTATCCTTCTGGAGGGAATTTAACGGCGCTTTTATTCTCAGCGTGGATTTATCCACAATGGCAGCTATGGCCTGGCCGCTGCTTAATGTTTCGTCTTCGATTATATTAAGTTCTTCAATAATTCCGTTTATGGGGGATTTTGCCTCAAGGTTTTGAATTTTTTCGGCGGTTGTCTGGTAATCGAACATTGTGTTGTCAAGGTTGATCCGGCTGCTTTCAAGCTCCAGCAAAATATCGCTGTTGCTTAGGACGTATAGCAGGTCCCCGGCCTTAACCACATCCCCCTCCCTGAAGTATATCTCCTCCACCTTTCCGGTGATATCCGGCGCCAGCCTTTGCTGTCTCACGGGGTCTGCGTTTCCGGTACCCGTTATAGACAGGCTGATATTGCCGCGGGTAACAGTGGCAGTCGGCATACCGGTTGTGTCTGCAAGCCGGGATTGTCTATTGGAATATAAGCTGTATATGCTGCCGGCTGCAACCACCAAACAGACAATTAATATCAGCAGCTTTTTGTTTTTCATAAATTCTCCTCCTTTTTCCTCGTTGCGGAATATCCTCAACAGGGCTATGGAACGGTTCTTTATCCC
>CAZVBE010000043.1:0-8587 GCA_964625335.1 uncultured Clostridium sp.
GAAGGCTTTGGAATGGATAACGCGATCGCGGTCCCTCTGAAACTCGGTTCTTATTCCGCATTTTTCCTCTTCCCTTTCCCGACCCCTGCTGTTTGCCGAATAACATGCATACTGCGCCAGGGTCTGCAACTCGCGCTGCTCCTGCTTTTCCCTTATATTCATAATAATCACCTCAAATCCCGTTTTAATAATTGTTAGTACAATAATACAACAAAATCGCCGCAATACCAATGGTTAATCCAACCGGCATAGCCAGGGCGCTGTTTCGTACTGCAAAGTCGTCATAAAATCCAATGCTGACTGAATATCTATCATCGAACCCTTTTTAATCATCAGTTGACAAGCTTTGCCTCAACAAAGACTGCGGCGTTCAAATCCAATGAGCCCTAGCCACGTAAGCACTGCCGCAACTCCTGTTAATACCATAAGCGGTATAACCGCCAACTCATAAATCGGAATGCTGTAGTGAGCATAGGCAAAAGGCGTCCATTGCAGTGCGGACCATCCTACTATTCCCACTTCCCAGAGCATCTCTATAAAGATAAATACACCCAATATAAGCCAATTGAGAACTGAGGCCATACGGGGCAGCCATCCATACAACAGGGCTGCAATGCCGACAATCACCCATACGGAAGGAATCTTCGAAAGGCTCATAGCTAACACACGGGGAAAATAACTAAACTCTCCCGCAGCGATGCTCCATCCCAGGCCGGAAGCCAAACCGAGGACAAGGAGTATCAACGCGCTGCCTGCGAATGCAACCGTCAAATAACTTCCCATCCATTTGAACCGGCTCACGGGTCTTGACAATACCATCTCGGCATAATGCCCCTTTTCTTCCTGCCGCAGGCTTTGTACCGTCGTGATAGCAAAGACGGATAAACCGCCCATCAGCCCAAGGATATAGATTAGAATGGCAATGAAGCCTTCCTGATTACCCAGCTTAACTATAGCAGACACCCAGGAGGTGTTCATCTGTGCGAACGTAGAACTGATGGCTTCGGATATATTGGGCGTACCCACACCCATAATCCCTCCAAGGTAAGCCATACCGATTGCCCAAGCCAGAATACTGCCTTTATGCTGACGCCAGGCCAGGACAAAAGGAGAGTTGAAACGGGGAGATGCGTTAGCCGGACCTTCTTTCCGGGCCATAAGCCCGGCCCCCATGTCACGGCGAACAAGCAGCATATAGGAAAGCATCATCGGCAGAGCAGAGAGCAGGACAAAAACCAGCAATGGCCAAGCATGGTTTCCCCAAAATGGAACGGTGATACGGAACCATGATTCGGGGGCAAGCCAAGCCCAATAGGTAGCTCCGCCTCCCATATTGTTTAGAACCATAGTTACCATGGTTAATCCATATACGCCAAATACGGCTCCTCTCGCGCTGCCGCTATGGGCAAAAATCTGCGCGCATAATCCGCCGACCCCGGCAAAGATCCAACCGGAAGCTGCAAGCGTCAGCCCTGATATCAGGGAACCGCTCCAAGCGAAGCCGATTCCCATCAAAAACACAGCAGTCAATAAACCCGCCATCAGGCTTCCTCCGCACGAAAGGATCAGGGCTGCCGATAGATTGGCGTATCTTCCTACCGGCCTTCCAAGTATCAATTCATTCCTTCCGGATGTTTCCTCGGTTCGGGTATGACGAATTATAGTAAGCGCCGCTCCGATCATAACTGTTATGGACGCCTGCAGTATTCCCCGCCATAAAATTGCGCCTTCTATGCTTAACGGAACAACAGGCCCAAGCAAAGCAGAGGTAAGAGGACTTCCGGACAGTTCAACAATATACGCCTGCCAATCCGGCATCGCTTTCACAAAGGACACCTGCCCGTAAATCACTAGCAATGCAAGCAGTATCCATATAGGCAGAATAATCCTGTCCCGCCGCAAATAAAGCTTAAGAAGCCTGCCTGTACCTGTAAAATGATTTCCTTTCATATCAGCTCCACTCCTTTCCCTGAAGGCTGTCCCCGTAGTGACGCATGAACAGTTCCTCAAGAGTGGGCGGTTCCGCCGTAATCGACTTAATACCCATTGGCGCAAGTGCATTCATAACCGCGTCCATGGCATTGGCGTCCACCGAAAAACGCCACTTTTCTTCCTTTGGTGATACATCGTGAACCCCTTGCAGTTGATTCAGGTTTGTAGGCTTGGCAAGCTCCACGGTAACGGTTGTACGTGTCAAATGCCGCAGTTCTTTAAGAGTTCCTGTTTCAACAATTTTTCCCTGTCGGATTATTCCAACCCGGTCGCAAAGTGCTTCTACCTCCGCAAGAATATGGCTGGACAGAAAAACGGTTTTTCCTTGTTTCTTTACTTCGAAGATACATTCCTGAAAGATCTGCTCCATTAAGGGATCAAGACCGCTGGTAGGCTCGTCTAATAGTAGCAGCTCCGCATCCGAAACAAAGGCTGCGACCAGCGCCACCTTCTGACGGTTTCCTTTGGAATAACTGCGGCATTTTTTCTTTGGATCAAGCTGGAACCTGTCCAGCAGTTCCTTGCGGCGGGAAGGATTGATTTTACCGTGCAATTGGCCTAAAAAATCAATCACCTCACCACCGGTTAGATTTGGCCACAAGGTTACATCTCCCGGTACATAGACAAGCCGCTTATGAAGAGCAACCGCATCCTGCCACGGGTCGCCGCCAAGCAGTTTTGCTTCTCCTGCGTTTTTGCGCAGCATTCCCAAAAGAATACGAATGGTTGTTGATTTTCCTGAACCATTGGGGCCGATAAAGCCGTACACCTCTTCTTGATTTACTGTCAGATCGACACCCCGTAAAGCCTCATGCTTGCCATAGGACTTGGTAAGTCCCCTTGTTTCAATTACATTCATCACAATCCCCTCCAATTATTGATAATAAGCTTTTCGCAGCTCTTCCAGATAGCTGTCGAACTCTGTACGGATTTTTTCAAAATCCGGCTCGGTGATATCCGAACCCTTAATCTGTTCCAGTACCTGCTCCGCGTACCCACCTACAGCCCAGAAAATCAATTGTTTGGCTTTATCAATATCCAACTCGCCTCGGAAGCGTGATGTGTCTATATCTCCGTAAAACCGCTTGAAGCTGCTGTCCTCCACCTTCTTGCGTCTTTTCTTAAGTTCTCCATTTACCGCTTTAGAATCTGTAAGAACAGCCACTCTGATAAAATCAAATATCCATGGATATTTTTGCATCACCTGAATCTTAAGCAGACAAGTCCGCCTCAGACGCTTGAAAATATCCTTTTCATTTGTGTTAATTCTGTCAAAATACTCTGTCTGTAAAAACCCGAGACAATAATCATAGAGGAAGAGAAAGAAGTCTTTTTTGTTTCTTACATAATGAAACATCAGGGGCTTTGATATTCCTGCTTCCCTGGCTATTACATTGGTTGACGCATCATCAAAACCCTTGGCGGCAAACTCCTTTAGTGCAGCATTTAAAATGGCGTTCCTTCTTTCCGGTTCTAAACTCATAAACTTTGTGAACATATCAACCACCTTCTTTATAATAATTTTTACTTTGCAGATGATTTACCTGTTAGGTTAATATTATTGTACCTCCATTTACCTAACAGGTCAATACATTCGTATAATTTCCTTCCTGGTATTTATTCGTCCCTGCATTAAGGCATAAAAAAGGTATTGTCCTTTAAATACATCAAAGACAATACCCTTACTTTTTTTACCTGGATGCCCCTTAATATTTCACCAATAATGGGCCTGCGAAGGATTCCACTTCTTGCTTCACTATGTGACTGCTTCTGATACCTTTCTGTTCTGCATAATGATTCCTGCACTCATTTACTTCTTTTCTCTTTTCATTGCTTCCTGTTTCTTTTCCTTAGGCATTTTTTCAATTGCGTACCTTATTGCAGTTCTGGGCATTATATCCCTTTTGCTTAACACATACCTGTATACGTCCTCTTCAAAATTATTACACGCGGATTTCAGCATCCAGCCATAACCTTTTTGAACCAGATCATCTGTATCCAGCAGCAGCCTGTCTGCAATTTCGAATATGTCCGCTTTAAACAGGCCCTTCTTGGCCGGTACTATAAGTGACACGGCGGATGCGCGCCGGACCCACCTGCTCTCAGCCCCGGTCCACTCTTTAAGTTTTTCTACGTAGCTCGGATACATTTCCAGGAAGGTTCCTATTGTATGATTGCAAAGGGTATCGCAGGACGCCCAGTTTCTCACGTATTCATTTACCCACTTTTCAAACACAAGGAAGTCGTCTTCCGTATATTGCTTGTTCATCGCATATGACCAATTGCATGCAATAAAAGACTCCTCCATCATTCCCGACTTCCAAAGCTGCTCGCATAAATCGAATATATCGTTTTTAGGAAGGTCTTTAATGCTTTTGAAGACCTTTTTGGATAGTTTTGTGACTACTGCTGTCTTTACTCCATAAAGTTTGACTTCTTCCTTAAAAAATCTTTTACCGCTCTCCCTTGTAGCTTGGTCTGCATTGTCAAAAAGTTCCTGCCTTATTCTTTCTATAATATCAGCCATTTCATGTGCCTCCTTATTGTATTTATGGTCATTCATCCACAGCAGTGACCCGTCAAGGGTATCCCGTTTTACCGAACCATACCCGTCACCGCCGTTTCCTCCCGGACGGCAGGCTGCATATTACCATATCAAACACTTTTAAGGCTAAAAATAACTTGCAGATTTACTTTGCATTATGCAACAAGGATGGTGTAGTACCGCCTTTGCCTGATGTCAATGCCACTATATAAGAAGAATGCGTCTTAATTTAATAATCGAGATAATTCTCATAATCCTAGTCTGTTTTCTTTTATTTCTTCCTTATTTAGATTCAAAGAAAATTTATAATGAAATTTGTACATACCTTGTCTTTCATAAAAGTTATGTGCTCTTATTCTTAATTGATTACAACAAACCTCAATCTGAAGACACTCACTGTCTTTCGCAATTTCGGATGCTTTCTCAAAAAGTTCTTTCCCTACTCCTTTAGAACGGTATTTATCAATTACCGCCAATTCTAAAATTTCTGCAATTTTCGCAGTATGATGAAGTTGATACTCTATTCGTAGATTTAAACAACCAATGACAGTTCCGCTGTGTTCCGCCACAAGGCAGAAATACCTATCATCTACAAGATATTCCTTAAAGACCTGTTGAAATTTTTCATAATCCAATTTTGTATTTTCCATATCACAAACCAAATCATAAATAACCTTTATGTCAGACGATTTTGCCATTCTAATTGCCATTTATACTCACCTGCATTTCTCATATGGTATACATATAAATCAACCATACTTCGCATTTTTCTACTGATATTCATTATAACTTATCCTTGATCTAAGGTACACAACTCAAAGCTTCTATTCATAAAATTAAAAAAGCAGGGGAAATCCCCCTGCATCATTATTGCTCATTTCTTTGCCTTTGAAACGCATACGTCCCTAGAAGTACTTCAGGGCTGCCGTAATAATTCCAATCAGATATTCAGATTCTCTTCGGATGTGGTTAATTACCACCACCGCTATCTCATTGTTTCTAACCGCTTGGCTTTCAGCGACAAGCCGGTCCAAAAAGGCCACAAAGCCAAGGCTTTGGTTGCGGGCAAACACTGCAAACTGTTTGATTCTTTCACATAATGCAGGGCTTATTACCCCCTTGGATCTTATAACCGCTTCGATATAACGGACTGCATTTCCTTCCGCCTGGGCAAAGGCCAGTTCCCATTCCCTAAGCTGCTGCACAAAGTCCCTTTCCAGGTCCCTTACAATCTGGCGGATTACCACGGTATGCTCACTTTCCTGCTGCTTCCACAGCTCTATTTCATCCAGTACCCTCAACGGGGTTTTATCACCGTAATAAAATCGCACTAAATGCACCTCCCCTATCTTCCCGTTATCGAACAAACCGTCTTTCTCAATACTGTTATATGAGGAAGGAGCACTTCTTGTTAATATCATCATAGGTTTTGCGTGCTAACCAATTTGGACGCTTGCAAAATGTCCGGGAGAAGACGTAGGATATGGAACTAGACATAAGATCCTTCGCTTCGCTCAGGATGACAAGTGTTACGCTCAGGATGATAATCGTTACGTCTAGGATGACAATCGTTACGTCTAGGATGACAACCGTTGCGTCTAGGATGACAACCGTTGCGTTCAGGATGATAACCACTACGTTCAGAATGACACGTTAGGAGATGTAAAGTTTTAAATGCGTTATATATATATCCAATCTAATAATAATCTTTGTCGCCCGTTTTCACTGACGCACATAGTTTTATTGCGATTTATTTAGCTTTTTCTCAAGATCTCAAATTTTCTTTTCCCGATTTGCTGTTTTTCCAATGGTGTAAATCTCTCATTTTTTACCTTATGTTTCTTGTTCATACAAAGGCCTATAATAGTACCTGAGTGGCAAATTCCATATAGCGCATCCAACAGCTTGTCTATGACATCCTCTTCATCCCCTGTCCAACCTACCATGTTGCCGCAGGGAACATCGGTAACAATAATATCCGGTTTTGCCCTAAGGTCAATCGCCTTTAATGCATCGGCCTGGAAGACTTCAAACCCAATATCGGTTCTAATCAAACTTTTAAGTGTTACCGCGCTTTTTCTTGCTTCTATATGGGATTTCTTATTAAAGCTTTCTATCATGTGGTCAATTTCCGCTATCCGCCTATCCATCCCCCCTTTACTCAGCAACGACAGGTTCTTTTTTGCAGTATCAAGCAATTTTGCATTTATATCGCTTCCGATAACTCTTCCAACGATGCCCTGATTTAAAAATCCCAGGACGGTAAGCAGGTATCCCCCGCCGCAGCAGCAATCATATAGGCAGATGTCCTTCTTTTTGGATGAGTACTGAAGGCACCTTCCGAATATCTCCCGGGCAAGCCTGACCGGAAAGTTTGTCATACCGCTCCCATGGTACAGGACACGGCCGCTCGAAAAGTCCTCGTATTTTTCATTTTTGGCATATTTATACTCCATAGCAAAACCTCATGTGTATTTAATATCCGATAGCCATAATATCAAATAATATCAGGCTTCCGGTTTGTAATCAAAAGAACCGTCCCTTTGATTACCTTTGATTATGATACCCTGTCAAACTGGCTGTTGTAGAGCTTGGCGTAGGCGCCTCCCTTTGCCATGAGCTCATCATGGCTGCCCTGCTCTACAATATCTCCCTTTTCCATGTATAGTATCAAATGGGCGTTTCTTATGGTGGACAACCTGTGAGCTATTACAAAGCTGGTCCTGTCCTTCATAAGATTGTCCATTGCCCTTTGGACGTATACTTCGGTCAGCGTATCCACAGAGCTGGTGGCTTCATCCAGAATCAAGACCTTTTTATCGGCAATGAAGGCCCTGGCAATGGTAAGCAGCTGCTTTTGCCCCTGGGATATATTGGTGACCTCTTCGTTTAGCACCATATTATAGCCATCGTGCAAAGTGGTTATGAAGTGATGGGCATGGGCAGCCTTGGCAGCTTCAATAACCTCCTCATCGGTGGCATCCAGCCGTCCGTAGCGGATGTTTTCCATAATAGTTCCGTTGAAAAGCCACGTGTCCTGCAGTACCATACCGAATATGCTCCTTATATCATTCCGGTTAAACTCCCGCAGGTCGTGGCCGTCCACCTCTATGGAACCGTCGTTTACATCGTAAAACCGCATTAGCAGTTTCACCATTGTGGTTTTACCGGCCCCGGTCGGGCCTACTATTGCAACCCTTTGCCCGGCTTTTATACTGGCGGAAAAGTCGTGTATTACAGGCTCACTGGTGTTATATCCAAAGGAAACACGGTTGAAGGAGATATTGCCCTCCAGGTTCTGGGGCGGTAACGGACTGGACTTAAGAAGCGTCGTCTCCTCTTCCTCCTCAAGAAATTCAAACACCCGCTCGGATGCGGCGGCGATGGACTGTAGCATATTAGTCACCTGGGCCACCTGCTGGATAGGATGGGTAAAATTTCTTACATACTGCATAAACGCCTGTATGTCCCCCACCCGGATAGCACCTCTTACGGTAAGGTAGCTTCCAAGCAGCACAACCGCCACATAGCCTAAGTTCCCCACAAACTGCATTAAGGGCATTATCATACCGGAAAAGAACTGCGACTTCCAGGCCGAATCATAGAGCTTGTCGTTTATCTGCCGGAATTGGTCTGCGAAGGCCTCTTCCCGGTTGTAGGCCTTTATAATACTCAGACCCGAATAGGCCTCTTCCACATGGCCGTTCATCTCACCAAGATGTTTTTGCTGGGCACGGAAGTATTTTTGTGAGCGTTTCATAATCGCCCCGATTAAGGATATTGAAACAGGAAGCAGAATAAGCGTTACCATCGTCATTGTAAAACTGATGCTGAGCATCATAAAGAATACGCCTATAATGGTAGTCAGTGATGTTATAAGCTGCGTAAGGCTCTGGTTAAGGCTGCGGCCCAGCGTGTCGATATCGTTGGTAACCCTTGAGAGTACTTCACCATGGGTTCTGCTTTCAAAGTATTTGAAGGGTATACGGTTAATTTTTTGGGATATATCGTTCCTTAAACGATAGGTAATTCTGTTTGATACCCCTGTCA
>CAZVBE010000044.1:0-8095 GCA_964625335.1 uncultured Clostridium sp.
ATGAAGCGGTTGCAACCGCGATGAAACAGATTAACCCCGATGTAGTTGCTGCTTTCCCCATTACACCGTCCACAGAAGTACCACAGTATTTTTCCCAGTTTGTGGCGGACGGGGAGGTAGATACCGAGTTTGTAGCGGTTGAATCAGAGCACAGTGCAATGAGCGCCTGTGTAGGAGCCAGTTCCGCCGGCGCAAGGGCTATGACCGCAACTTCTGCCAACGGTTTGGCATTAATGTGGGAGATACTATATATCGCTGCATCAAGCAGGCTGCCGATAGTAATGCCGTGTATAAACAGGGCGCTGTCCGGTCCAATTAACATACATAATGACCACAGCGATTCGATGGGGGCAAGGGATTCCGGCTGGATACAGATCTATTCGGAGGACAATCAGGAAGCCTATGATAATATTATACAAGCGGTTAAGATAGCCGAGAACAAGGATGTCCTGCTGCCGGTAATGGTATGCCTGGACGGATTCATCGTAAGTCACTCGGTGGAAAATATTGAGCTTCAAGAAACAGAAAAGGTAAGAAAGTTTATCGGAATGTACGAGCCGGATGAATACCTGCTCAACGCAAAATATCCCATAGCCATGGGCCCCTTGGATTTGCCGCCGCACTATTTCGAGCATAAAAGGCTGCAGGCAGAGGCTATGAAGAATGCAAAAGAGGTAATTTTACAGGTTGCCAAGGAATACGAAAAGCTTACCGGCAAAAAATACGAGTTATTTGAAGAGTACAGAATGGAAGATGCCGAAGTCGGAATAGTCATCCTGAACTCCACGGCCGGTACCGCCAAAGAGGTTGTGGACAAACTGAGGGATGAGGGTGTCAAGGCAGGATTGATTAAGCTGAGAGTATTCAGGCCATTCCCGGTGGACGAGATTGCAAAGGCCCTGTCCGGCCTAAAGGCTCTGGCAGTTATGGATAAAAGCGACAGCTTTTCTGCAGCCGGAGGCCCGGTGTTTGCAGAAGTCAGAAGCGCGCTGTACGGTGTCAGTCAGAATCTTAATGTAATAAGCTATATATACGGCCTCGGCGGAAGGGACGTTACTATGAACGATATAGATACGGTATATAGAAACCTGATAGATATAGCAAAAACAGGGAAAGTGAACGAGACTTACAATTATGTCGGAGTAAGGGAATAGGAGGTGTGAAAATTGGCATATAAACTTAAAGAAGTTGTCCAAAAACCCGAAAGACTGACCGGCGGTCACAGGATGTGTGCAGGGTGCGGTGCGCCCACCGTTGTCAGGGGAGTACTAAGGGCTTTGAAACCGGAGGATAAGGCAGTTGTGGGGTCGGCAACAGGATGTCTTGAAGTGGCGACAACAATTTATCCCTATACTGCATGGAAAGATTCCTTTATCCATAATGCCTTTGAAAATGCAGGGGCAACCGTAAGCGGAGCAGAAGCTGCCTATAATGCGCTTAAGCGAAGGGGAAAGGTTACCGAGAATTACAAGTTTATCGCCTTTGGCGGTGACGGTGGAACCTACGATATAGGTATACAATCCCTTTCGGGGGCTATGGAAAGGGGCCATGACATGGTATATGTATGCTATGATAATGGCGCCTATATGAATACCGGAATACAGAGGTCATCGGCTACACCCAAATATGCGAATACAACCACTTCACCCGCAGGAAAGGTTCTGCCGGGTAAAATGCAATACAGAAAGGACCTTGCAGGGGTTATGGCCGCCCATGAAATTCCCTATGTTGCGCAGAGCGCAATCACACAGAACATGAAAGATCTTTACGAAAAGGCAGAGAAAGCCATATACACTCCAGGGCCTGCTTTTATGAACGTACTGGCTCCATGTCCAAGGGGCTGGAGATACGATACGCCTAAGCTGTTGGAGATATCCAAACTGGCGGTAGATACCTGTGTATGGCCTTTGTTTGAGGTTGTTGATGGCGTATGGAAACTTACCTACAAACCAAAGAAAAAGCTCCCCGTGGAGGAATGGTTAAAGCCCCAGGGAAGGTTCAAGCACCTGTTTGGCAAGGATAACGCTCATCTATTGAAGGACCTTCAGCAGGAAGTAGACAAGAGATGGGAAAACCTGCTTAAACTTTGCGGAGAAGCGTAAGAGAAAATAAAAGGGTTATGCCGGTTTCCGGTATAACCCTTAATTTTATGCATAAAATTGCCGTGTTTTCTTTTTTCTTAAGTTTGCCCGTGCTAATACGGGGAAATAATAGTGTATAAATAAAAGAAAGGAGTCTGCTTTATGAAAAACTTGACTTTAAGAGTAAAGGATATTGCGTGCCCCGACTGCGCCCAAAAGATTGGCCAGGTGCTGCAGAGGAAGCAGGGTGTCTCCCAGGCGGAGGTTTCTTTTATGACAGGCAAACTTACTTTAAGCTATGACGAGGACAAGATAACCCTGGATGAGATTAAGACAACCGTGGGAAAGCTGGGGTATGAGCTGGCGGAATAGCAGATTTTTCTCTTTGTTCCTCGGGGGGAGTGTGGATGTATGGGCAAAAAAGAGATTAGACTTCTAATTCCCGTATTGATTATTATTTTTGGTTGGTCATCAAGGCTGCTGGGCAACATGCTGGTCTTCAACGCTTCAATGCTGATTGCTTCAATAATATTGGGCTATGATGTGGCAAGAAGCGCTTTGCTGTCCTTGAAATACAGGGTTATTAGCATAAATCTTCTGGTATTTATTGCAGCCCTGGGGGGCATATATCTCAGGGAATACTGGGAAGCTGCTGCTGTAACCTTTTTGTTCGTTTTCGGTTCGTATCTGGAGGCCAAAGCTCTGGGAAGAACCAGGAATGCCCTTGCCGCCCTAATACAGGTCATCCCCATGAAGGCTAACCTTCTCAGCAACGGGGAGATAAAGATAGTAGAAATAGAGGAGATTAAGACCGGCGACATTGTGGTTGTAAAACCGGGAGAAAAGATACCTGTGGATGGAAAAATCATAAATGGACAGGCGGCAGTGGATGAGGCCACCATTACCGGAGAGTCAATACCCAGACTTAAGAATACAGGAGATAATGTCTTTTCTACCACCATAAATGTTGAAGGCTACCTTGAGATTGAGACAAAAAAAGTCGGCGAGGATACACTCTTTTCTAAGATCATCTATCTGGTTGAAAAGGCCCAGGAAAAGAAAGCCGATACACAAAGGTTTATTGAGAGCTTTTCTAAATATTATACGCCGGGGGTTATTGCGCTTTCACTATTTACATATTTATTTACAAGGGATCTGAGATTGTCCATAACCTTTCTTGTGATAGCATGTCCCGGAGCGCTGGTTATATCCACACCGGTATCGATAGTATCCGCTATAGGCAACGGTGCAAAGAATGGTGTAATAGTAAAGGGTGGAAGCAGTCTTGAGAAGGCCGGGAGAATAGGGATTGTGGCCTTCGATAAGACCGGGACTTTGACAAAGGGAAAGCCAAAGGTCTATACCGTCAAGGGGTTTGATGCTGATGACCGGCAGGTACTGAGCATAGCCGCCTCGGCGGAATTGTATTCGGAGCATCCCCTGGCAAAGGCCATTATAGACAGAGCTGCCATGGATAACGCCAGGATATTAAAACCCGATGACTTCGAAGTAATAATCGGGCGTGGCGTAAAGGCCCGCTTGGATGGCCAAAGCTATCTGGTGGGCAGCGAGGGGCTTATTATGGATAATGGGGTAGAAATTCCCGAATCTATAAAGGAATACGTATACCATGAGCAGGAGAAGGGAAGTACTGTTGTTCTGGTTGCCGGCAGCAGAGTTCTGGGGGCGCTTTCCATAAGGGATGAAAACAAAGACCAGTCAGCAAAGGTCATTGAATATTTCAGAAAGCTTGGCATTAAAACCTATATGCTCACAGGCGACAATGAAAGGGTAGCTAAGGCCGTAGCGGGAGAATTGGGCTTGGACGGATATTATGCAGAGCTGTTGCCCGACCATAAGCTGAGAATAATAGATGAATTAAAGAAAAAGGGACGGGTGGCAATGGTGGGAGATGGGATAAACGATGCTCCGGCATTGGCCGAGGCCAATATTGGTATAGCAGTGTCGGGAGCAACCGATATTACTATGGAGACGGCGGACATGGTAATCATGTCAGACAATCTGGAAAAAATCACCCATGCCATAGGGCTTGCCCGGTCTACCCTGAAAAACCTGAGAATAAACATAGGGTTTTCGATATTCGTTGTTGTATCGCTGCTGTTGGGTGTGGTAAAGGGTAGTATATTCTTGGCATCCGGGATGTTTTTCCATGAACTCAGCGTAATTTTGGTTATTTTAAACGGCATGAGGCTCATGGGATATAGGTCTGATATACAGCACAAGGGTACAAAAAAATAAGGAATGGGGGAAATAATATGGAAAACAAGAGTTTGCAAAACCTGATGGCGGCCTTTGCAGGAGAATCCCAGGCCAACAGAAAATATCTTGCATATGCGGAGCAGGCAGACAGGGAGGGCTATAAAGCGGTTGCCGCCTTATTTCGTGCTGTGGCTGCTGCAGAGACAATTCATGCTCACAGTCACCTGAGAATAGCAGGGAAAATAGGCGATACCCGGCAAAACCTAAAGGACGCTATGGAAGGGGAAATCTACGAATTTAAAAGTATGTATCCGGAGTTTATTGAAATAGCAGAGCAGGAAGGGGACAGTAAGGCTCTGAGAAGCTTTAACTTTGCCAATCAGGTAGAGGAGGTACATGCCGGGCTATATAAGGAAGCCATTGAGACATTGGATAAAAATCAGGAGTATGTTAAATTCAATGTATGCCCTGTATGTGGTTATACAACGGCTCAACCACCGGATAAATGTCCTGTTTGTAATGTTTCGGGAGATAAATTTATTGAGATAGAATAAACAGACTTCTATTAGTCTGAAAATAATTGCATTAGACCAGGCAGGACGGCCGCATACCTATTGGGGACATTCCGCAGCAAGAAATACTTGCACAGCAGCGGTGTGTCCCCAATCCTTTCTAATTTTTATGTTGGATAATATAGTCCAAAAGAAATACAATAGTAATAGAGTTGATAGAGGGCCGTTTTTTAGGTATAATAGCATATGTGTTAACAAAAAAAGGAGGAAAATGCAATGAGTGATACAAGGCTGGCGATTTTGGAGCGGAACCAAACCGGCACCGGAGGAGCCAAAAGGACCAGAAATGAGGGTTATATTCCCGGAGTTTTATATGGCAGGGATAACCAGGGTCAACCTGTGAAGGTTGAAACATCCACCCTGAAAAGATTAATAGGCAGAATGGGAAGCAGCGCTATCGTTGACGCCGATTACAACGGAGATTCCAAGCTGATACTGCTTAAGGAGGTCCAGCACGAGCCTGTAAGCGGGCAAATAGTACATGTTGACCTGTTTGAGATAAGCGCAGACGAAGCAATTACCACTACCGTACCTCTGGTTGCCACTGGCATTGATGGAATTACCGGAGCAGGAATATTGCAGCAGATGCTAAATGAATTGCATATAAGCTGTCTGCCAAGATTTGTTCCAAAGTCCATAGAATTCGATGTTTCGGGCATGCATACCGGACAGGCTTTATATGTTTCGGATTTGAAGGTTGAAGGAGATATAGAGATTCTGACACCGCCGGGAGATATGGTTGCTAACATCATCGAACCCAGAGGCATTGCTGAAGAAACAGAGGAGAAAGAAGGAGAGGAAGAGGAAGAAGGGGCAGAAGCTGAAGATACGGCGGAAGCTGCCGGTGATGAAGAATAGTATGATTTTAAATGTCTCCATTAATGGAGACATTGTTTTTATTAATTTAACTAACCGTCATCGGAGCAACCTACTGTCCTGATGGAAGTCTGACTGTTACTTGCAGGGGGGATGGAAATGCTGGGATGGGATGAACTGGAGGAATTGTGCACAAACTGTAGGAGATGCCGGCTGTGCAGCAGTCGGAAAAAAGTGGTTTTCGGCAAAGGCAGCAGGAATGCAGACCTGATGTTTGTGGGTGAAGGGCCGGGCCGGGACGAGGATATTACCGGGGTGCCCTTTGTGGGTAAGGCGGGGCAGCTTCTGGACAAAATATTAAAGGCTTCGGGTATTAACGGTGACGATGTATATATCGGAAACATTGTAAAATGCAGGCCTCCCGGCAACAGAATTCCGGCCCCCGAAGAAGCAAGGGCCTGTCTGCCTTATTTAAGAAATCAGGTCTATCTTATAAAGCCCAAAATAATTGTTTGTCTTGGTGCTACTGCAGCAAAGTATATTATAGACAGTCAGATAAGGATAACCGGCAGCAGGGGCAAGTGGCACCAAAAAAATGGCTACTGGCTGATGGCCACGTATCATCCTGCCGCTCTTTTAAGGGACGGGGCGAAAAAAAGGCCTGTATGGGAGGACTTTAATAATATTTCTGAAAAGATTAGGAAGCTGAATACAGAATGATGGAAGGTGATATATTGTCGCAAAAAACCCTGAACAGCTTTTGGGAGCTTGAAGAAAGGTATGCATCCCTTTTAGCGGAGTATAAACCTGTGGTTTTGGGCGAAGGCGATAAAAAAGCCCATATATTTATGATAGGGGAGGCACCGGGAAAGTCCGAGGTCGAGGAAGGCCGGCCCTTTGTGGGAGCGGCGGGCAGAAACCTTGACGGTTTTTTGGAATTCCTAAGGCTTGAAAGAAAAGATATTTATATCACAAACGCGGTTAAGTTCCGTCCTGTCAGGGAAAATCCCGATACCGGCAGACTGTCGAACAGAACTCCCACAGCAAAGGAGATAGAACTCTTCCGGCCTTTGTTAACGGATGAGATAGACCTAGTAAGCCCTTCCATAATAATAACCCTCGGGAACACGCCGCTTTTCTCCCTTGTCGGAAAGAATATAAGGATAGGCGAAGTTCATGGAAGGCCAATGGAGTTTGAGGGTATAATGCTGTACCCTCTATACCATCCAGCTTCAATTATATACAGGAGGGAACTAAAGGCTGTTTATCAGGAAGATCTGGCACGGCTAAAAGAATTATTGGAAATAAGCCTGTAACCTGGGTTATCTGTCCGGGGGCGGACATGCTGTTTTCCTGAAACGTTATAACCGTCACGCACTATATATCGGTTAAGGTTTCAGGAAAACGGTGCCGGCACATTGATATTTAATGCTGTGCGAATACAAAAACCTTTCGGTTTATTAATCTCTATAGATGGAAATAATATTATCATCTATAGGGTTTTTTTAAATTGGGAGGGATGATTTTGGACCACGCCTTTTTAAGCGGACAATTTCGTGGCGAAACGGGAAAAGGGCCGGTGAACAGGTTAAGAAGTCAGGGACGGGTTCCGGGGATAATATATGGACACGGGTCTGTAAATACTCCGGTGGAAATTGATAACAAGGAACTGGGCAGGCTTTTAAGGTATTACGGGGAAAGTTCCCTGGTGGGACTTGACCTGGGACAAGGGGTAAAAAGAGTTCTTATAAAGGAAGTGCAAAGGGACCCTGTTACCCGACAGGTGCTTCATGTGGATTTTCAGGAAACAAAATTTGACCAAAAAATAAAAACCGTAGTTCCTGTAATTTTAGTCGGAAGGGAAAGTATAGAAAAGGAAGGCATGATACTGCAGCATCAGCTCAGGGAACTGGAGATAGAGTGTTTTCCCAACAACATACCTAGAAATCTGCAGGTGGACGTAACGAATATGGATATTGGCCGGGCCATGACGGTGGGAGATGTTGAGATGGGAGAAGAAATAAGCATATTGAACGATGGAGACGCAGTCATCGCAAGCCTCACACAGATAAGAGCATTCGAGGAGAGCGTGGACATGGCCGGCGAAAACGAAGAAAAAGAAGATGACTCGGCCGGATTAAATGAAGATGTTGCAGAGGAAGAGACCGGAGCACCAAAATATAGTAAGAAAGAAAGGTAAACAAAAGGTTCTGTAATAAGAACTATTAAGTTACAATAAATTACCAGTTGCGTAAGTGTAAAGCATATGTTAATATATATTTTGCTGTCACACAAAAGGCAAATGGTAAACAAGGGAGAAAGAGTATGTTGACAGCGGTGAAGTTACGTGTTAATATATAAGAGTTGCTGTCAGGAACAACATCTGACAGAAACGCGAACCTATGA
>CAZVBE010000045.1:0-7203 GCA_964625335.1 uncultured Clostridium sp.
GTCTATTTAGGGTGGAACCGCGGGAATAACCTCTCGTCCCTTAGCTTTATGCTTGGGGCGGGAGGCTTTTAATTTGGCAGAAAAACCCACGAATGGAGGAGAAGCAATGGAAAGAATAAAAGTGTATTTGAAGGATGGCTCCTGCAAGGAGTACGACAGGGGTATCACTGTCCGGGAAGTGGCGGAAAACATCAGCAGGAATCTGGCTAAGGCGGCGATTATAGCCGAGGTGGACGGAAGGCTGGTTGAACTGGGATTTCCGCTGCGCAATGATTGCGAATTAAACATCCTGACATTCCAGGACGAGGATGGAAAGGATGCTTTCCGGCATACCAGCTCACATATAATGGCACAGGCGGTAAAACGGATTTTCCCGGAAGCAAAGCTGGCAATAGGGCCGGCTATACAGGATGGGTTCTACTATGATTTTGATGTGGAAAGGCCCTTCTCGACCGAGGATCTGGCAGCGGTAGAGAAAGAGATGAACAGGATTGTTAAGGAGGATTACCCCCTGGAAAGACAGGAAATGGAAAGGAACGAGGCTATTAAGCTTTTTAAGGATCTGGGTGAGGACTATAAGGTTGAGCTAATAGAAGACCTGGATGAGGATGCCCTCATATCCCTGTACCGGCAGGGAGAATTCACTGACCTTTGCGCCGGGCCCCACGCTTCGTCCACCGGAAAGGTCAGGGCCTTTAAGCTTTTGAGCGTAGCAGGGGCATATTGGCGCGGCGATGAGAAGAATAAGATGCTGCAGAGGATTTACGGTACATCCTTCGAAAAAAGAAAGGACCTTGAGGATTACCTTAATATGTTGGAGGAAGCCAAAAGACGGGATCACAGAAGGATTGGCCGGGAACTGGATTTGTACAGCATACTGGAGGAAGGACCGGGGTTTCCGTTTTTCCATCCCAAGGGAATGGTTTTAAGAAACATACTGGAGGATTTCTGGAGACAGGAGCACACAAAGAAGGGGTACCAGGAGGTGAAAACGCCGATTATTCTTAATGAGGACCTGTGGCACCGTTCGGGCCACTGGGACCATTACAAGGAAAATATGTATTTCACCGAAATAGATGGGGGAGGATATGCGGTCAAACCGATGAACTGTCCCGGCGGTATGCTGCTATACAGGCGAAGGCTGCACAGCTACAGGGACCTTCCCCAGAGGGTGGCGGAACTGGGTCTTGTTCACAGACATGAGCTGTCGGGGGCCCTTCACGGTCTGATGAGAGTGAGGTGCTTCACTCAGGATGACGCCCATATTTATATGCTGCCCTCCCAGATAAAGGATGAAATAATCGGGGTTATAGAACTGACCGATTACCTGTACAGCATATTCGGGTTCGAATACCGGGTTGAATTGTCAACCAAACCTGAAAATTCGATGGGTTCGGACGAGGATTGGGAAATAGCCACAAATGCCTTGAAAGAAGCCCTGGAGGCAAAGGGGGTAGACTATAAGCTCAACGAGGGAGACGGTGCATTCTATGGGCCAAAGATTGATTTCCACCTCAAAGACTGCATAGGGCGTACCTGGCAGTGCGGTACAATACAGCTTGACTTCCAGATGCCCGAAAGGTTTGAACTTGTATATGTAGGGGCGGACGGTGAAAAGCACAGGCCGGTAATGATTCACAGGACCATCTTCGGCAGCATAGAGAGGTTTATTGCAATACTCACCGAACACTATGCCGGTGCATTCCCCGTATGGCTTGCCCCGGTTCAGGTTAAGGTACTGCCTATAACCGACAAGCACAACGGATATGCCGGCCAGATACGTGATAAGCTGTTTAGCCAGGGTTTCAGGATTGAAGCCGACCTTCGCAACGAGAAGGTGGGGTACAAGATAAGAGAAGCCCAGATGGAGAAAGTACCCTTTATGCTGATAGTTGGAGACAAAGAAATGCAGGAGGGTACCGTATCGGTCAGAACCAGAGACAAAGGCGATTTGGGCGCAAGGAGCCTTAACGAATTTGTTGATGATATAACTGAAACTGTAAATAATAAGAAATAACCGATGCGAACCGGCTGGCAGCAGCCGGTTCGCAGTTTTTTTTGCTGCATTTTGCAAGGCGGGTTTGACAAAGAATATAATAAATACTAAAATTGTTATGGAATTATTAAAATTTTGTGTTTCCAAATATACGGAGGGGGTGTCGGGTTGCTGGGACCGAAGATTAGAGAAGTAAGACAGGAGAGGAGTCTGACCCTGAATGAGCTGTCGCAGAAGACCGGGCTGACTGCGGGATACCTTTCTCAGCTTGAAAGGAATATAATAGAACCGTCCCTTTCATCGCTGAGAAAAATATCAATGGCCCTGGAGGTACCAATATATACATTTCTGTCCAACGGTGAAAAAAATCACATACTTATTACCTCGGATAAGAGAAAAAAATTGGATTTGCCCAACAGCAGCATAACCTATGAGTTCCTGACACCTATGGCCTCTGACAGGCAGACCCAGACAAAGATGGAGATAATATATTATCAGTTGGAGCCTGAAAGCTGGAGCAGCGAGGATTTCATAGTCCACAATGCCGATGAGTGTATTTTTATTATGCAGGGAAGTATTGAATTATACCTGGGAGAGCAAAAATACATAGTTACCCAAGGGGACAGCATATATATCAGGGAAAATATTCCCCACAGGTTCTATAACCCATCCACACGCCAGAAAACCATAGGGATTAGCACCATTTGCCCGCCCATATATTAGTTTTTTTAAAAAGCTTCCGATACCCGGAGGCTTTTTAAAATGCTTGCATTTGGGGCTAATGGGTAATAGAATAGTGAAAAAAGACGGAGGGATAAACGTGGATTTGAAATTCCGGGAGCATCTAAATACTTTTGAGAGAATGAGCTATGTAAAAGGCGACGGAGAAGGCGATACAGACAGTGGCAGCGGTTTTATCGACTGTGCCCTTGGGGTAAACCCCTATGGGTATTCCGAAACCCTTAAGAAGGCCTGGGGAGCCTTCGATTTTGACCTGATAAGCAGGTACCCCGATTTTCCCTATACCGGACTTAAGAAGAGGCTTTCGGAATACTGGAGGGATGTCGCCCACATCAAGGAGACCAACATAAAATTAGGGAGCGGATCGGTGGACATTCTTGAGAAGCTCAACAAAATATTCATTGACAAGGGTTCAAAGGTTCTGGGATATTGTCCGCAGTTTACCGATTATATGACAGATGTGAAAAGCTTCGGTGGTATATTTGAATATACGGCGTTAAAGCCTGAAAAAAACTACAGGTTTGATGCGGAGGAACTTCTTTCTGCCATGAACAGTGAACACAAATTAATATACTTAGACAACCCGAATAACCCAACCGGTCAGGTTATTCCGCTGCCGGCAACAGAGTATATTGTCGGGGAGGCGGCAAAGCATGGTATATGCGTTGTTGTGGATGAAGCCTATGGAGATTTTACCGGCAAGGAAGACTCTGCCATTGGCCTTATAGAAAGGTACGCCAATCTGGCGGTGGTGAGGTCCTTTTCCAAGGGGTTCGGGCTTGCCGGAGCAAGGGTAGGTTATCTGGTTGCGGGAGAATTAATTACCGGTTACTATTCGAAGGTCGAATCGCCCTTTGCGGTGAGCGCCTTTGGTCAGTATGCAGCTCAGCTTGCGTTAAAGGATGATGTCTTTCTGAAGGACTGCCAAAAAAAAGTGAAGGATGTTAAACAAGGCATTATAAAGGCCCTGACTAAGATAAAGGTACTCGAAACAGACATCCGGGTCCCAATAATGACTTTACAGCATCCATCCGAGGATACAAATCTTCATAATGAGTTCTTGAGATACCGGGTTTTAACAGAGGCAGGAGAGGATTTTATAGAATTAGGAAAGAACTGCGTCAGGATAAGAATCCCGATTCATGCCGCGGAAATCGCAGAAATAATAGGAAAAATTGAAGGTTGCCTGTAGACTATGGATTTTGAATATTGCAGGCAGATGCCCCGGGACTGGTTTGGACTCCGGGGCAATGCCTTTAGGATAGGAATAGTTAAATTCTTGACGCAAAAAGGTATTGACAGAGACATTAAGTGCAACTATAATAAGTAACTAATACTAAATTAATCAATAATAAAATAATTAAGTATAGATAAAAAAATTGTAATGTTTACAATTTTTTTTTAATTTAAAGAGGAGGCTAATCGGATATGAAGACAGATAAATGTATGGAGGTTGTCAGACAGGATGAGCAGGTGCTTTCTCCCTCTTCGAGAATGCCTTATTTCCCGTTGGTAATTAAGAGGGGGTACGGGGCAGTTGTGGAGGACATGGATGGAAATCAGTATATAGACCTTTTGTCCAGCGCAGGAGCCCTCAATACCGGGCATTCCCATCCCAGGGTAGTGGAAGCCATTATCCGGCAGGTACAGGATTTTATCCATTATACGCCTGTTTATACTTATCATGAGCCCCTTGTGAAACTGGCAAACCGGCTTACCGATATTTCACCGGGAGATTCCAGGAAAAGGGTTGCCTTTGGCCTTTCGGGTTCGGATGCCAACGACGGTATGATAAAGCTGGCGCGGGCATATACAGGCAGAAGCAAGATTATTTCTTTCATACAGTCATATCATGGTTGCACCTATGGTGCCATTTCCCTGTCGGCCCTCAGCCTGAATATGCGCAGAAAAATAGGGCCACTGCTTCCCGATATTCATCATATACCCTATCCGGATTGTTATAGGTGCATTTTCGATAAGAAGGTGGAAACCTGTAATCTTGAATGCCTGAAACACCTCGAGACTGCTTTTGAGCATTATATTCCCGCAGAAGAAGTGGCGGCGGTAATTATGGAACCCATTGCCGGGGATGCGGGGCTGGTGGTTCCGCCAAAGAAATATGTAGACAGCCTCTATAGGCTGTGCAAGCAAAAGGGGATTTTGTTTGTAAGTGAAGAGGTGCAGCAGGGGTTTGGCCGTACAGGCAGGTGGTTTGGCATTGAGCACTTTGATATAGTACCCGATGCCTTAGTGCTGGGCAAGTCCATTGCCTCGGGGATGCCCATGAGCGCAATAGTGGCAGGGGAAGACATAATGCAGGCATGGCAGGCACCGGCCCATGTTTTCACAACAGCCGGCAATCCGGTCTCCTGTGTTGCCGCCCTTGCTACCATAGAGGTGATTTTGGAGGAAAATTTGTTGGAGCATACCCGGGAGCTTGGCGAGTATGCAATGGAGAGGTTTAACCAACTGAAGGAAAAGTATGAGCTCATAGGCGATGTACGGGGCCTGGGCCTGTCCATTGGAGTGGATTTGGTTAAGGATAGAAAAACAAAGGAGAAGGCCAAGGAAGCTGCAGCAAAAATTTGTTACCGTTGCTGGGAAAAGGGTATTGTACTTACTTTTTTCGCAGGCAATGTGCTGAGGGTCCAACCGCCCCTTGTGATTTCACGGAAGCAGATGGACAAAGCGATAGACATTATCGAGGAGGCCATTGTGGAGTATATTGCCGGAGACATTCCGGATGAAGTGCTTGAAACAGCCAAAGGCTGGTAGTTGTATTAATGGATATAAAAGGGGGAATGTTATGTCACAGGACTATAACAACGGCAACTGAAAGAAACCTAATATCACTAAAGGAGGAATATAAATGACAGATCAAGGAAACAAAACAGGCGGAGGAGGTAAGGGCAGTTTCTTCGAAGGCGCATTCGGAAGATATGTCCTTCCCGGCATAATACTTCAGTCGGTTCTTATAGGCGGAGGGTATGCGACCGGGCGTGAGATTGTGGAGTTTGGAGCAAAATTCGGCGCCCTTGGCTGGCTTGGCGGGATTGGTATTTTTATAGGTTTTACAATAATGAGCGTCCTGACCTTTGAAATTGCCAGAATTTATAGGGTGTATGATTACAAATCAATCGTTCAGAAGTTCGCCGGAAAAGGATGGATTTTATATGATGTTGTTTACATGCTTCTTGCAATAATTATAATTGCAGTAATGGCATCGGCAACCGGTGAGATTGTGCAAAACACCCTTGGAATACCTTATTGGGGCGGCGTTATCGGCGTTATTGTCATTGTCGGTATTCTTAACTTCTACGGCAGTTGGCTTATTGAGAGGTTCGAAACCTATGGTACCATTGCCCTTTATATCGGTTATCTTATTTTTGGAGTTATCGTAATATCAGCAACCTGGGGTAATGCCAAGGAAGTATTCGCCAGAGGGGATACCAGCTTTGTTGGTCCGACGAATATAGGCACTGTCCTTTGGACCGGGGTTGTTTATGTTGGATATAACCTGGCGGTCTATCCCGCTTCGTTCTTTACACTGCGGAGGCAAACAACAAGAAAAGAAACAGTCTGGGCAGGAATCATATCCGGTTTGCTAATGACTGTTCCGTGGTTCCTGACATACTTCGCAGTAATGGGTTTCTATCCGTCCGAGGATGTACTTGGCGCTTCGGTTCCCTGGCTTGTTATGATGCAGGATATAGCCGGTCCCGGCATCGTAATGCTCTTTGGAGTGGTAGTGGGCTGGACACTTATTGAAACGTCCACCGGTATAATTCATGGTCTTATTGGGAGAATAAACGCAGGCCTTGTAGAAGCCGGCAAGAAGGCTTTTACGCCAAAGCAGAACGCCATGGTTACGGTTGGAGTTCTAATAATGGCTACAATAATGGCGAGGATAGGTATTATCGACCTTATAGCCAAAGGATATACGATGATGGCTTATGGTATGATATTAGTATACGCACTGCCTCTTGTTACGGTAGGGCTTTATAAAGTAATAAAACACAAAGGCTGATTAATAAGACAAGTAAAGGGCTGTTATTGTACTTGTGTTAAGTACAATAACAGCCCTTTTGCATATTTTTTAAATACAGGAATTATTTGAGTACTTTTATAAAAAATATGTTATAATAATAAGTGCAAAATATTTTGTATTCATTACTCAAAAATTTTAATAACAAGGAGGAGGATGAAAGTTCCTGGTATAAGCTTAATGGGCTGTATGGTACCCGTGCCGATGTGCCCGGACACTTTGCCAAAGGGGGCACTTTTGGAGGTTGACTGAATAACTATTAAACAATACAACATCAGGGGGAGAGAAGATGAGCAAATTGGTAAATATCGATTGGACAGCACTTGGTTTTAAATACACAAAAACAGATTTCCGTTATATTTCAAAATGGAAGGATGGAAAATGGGATGAGGGCAAGCTGGTAGAAGACAACAGGCTCTGC
>CAZVBE010000046.1:0-3639 GCA_964625335.1 uncultured Clostridium sp.
ATATTGGAATGTAGAGAAGACAGAAAAGTTGCCAACGATTACTTGACACTAACATGTTGCTTCTGTTACTTGATTAATCTTCTGATTTCGGTTATACTTCATTTCGGGTACCTCCTTCGTTATTTTAAGGGTCGCTCTTTGTCGACACCTCGTATACTAACAGGAGGTACTCGCTTTTTCAAACCCCGTTTCTATTCATTACAGGAATGCTCCTTTGATATATTTCTATTCACTTATTTGGACGCTTATACTGAACTCTTTCCCCTATTTTTGATAAGAATTTCATAATCCATCTATAGTAAATCGTATATATTATTGCAAAAAAGTAATCACCCCCGGGGTGATTTAGCTGAAAATACTTTTGGTTTTAACCTCGTCTTCTCTGTGCTATAATTGCTGTAAACAAGCAAGCGAGGTATGTTTTTATGTCCAATATACAAATCAGGGATAACATAAATATATTTATATGCCCCCTTTGCGGGACAAAAATGCGGATGAACGGCCTAAAAAGCATTGTATGCGCAAAAAATCACTGCTATGACCTGTCAAAAAAAGGCTATGTAAATCTGCTGCCAAACTCTGTCAAAACCGAATACGGTAAGGATATGCTGCAGTCCAGAAATGTTATAATCAAGAGCGGCCTTTTCGAACCCATGATACAGCGGCTGGGAGGCCTGATCCTGGAAAAGGCTTACTGGTCTTCCGGGGACGCCGTCAGAATACTGGATGCCGGCTGCGGTGAGGGCTCGCATCTTGTCAGGGTCATTGATAACATCAAAAGCAGCCTAAATAAGGAAATAACCGGGGTTGGCATTGATATTTCCAAAGAAGGCATACAGATTGCGTCAAGGGACTATCCCGGTATTACCTGGTGTGTCGCCGACCTGACAAATATCCCCTTTACCGACAATGGGTTTAATATTGTGCTCAATATCCTGTCCCCCTCCAACTACGTCGAGTTTGGCAGGGTTTTGAGGAATGACGGCATCCTCATTAAGGTGGTCCCTGGCAGCGGTTACCTTAAAGAATTAAGGGGACTTTTTTACGATAACACAGATAAACAGGAATACTCAAACGAAAAGGTTATAGCGCATTTCAGAAACTGCTTTGATATTACCGGCACGCAACGGATACTGTATAGTACGCATATAAATCCTAATAATCTTGAACATCTTATCAGGATGACACCGCTGTCCTGGAGAGCCGATAACGAAAGGATACGGAATGCCCTTGGAGTTGGGATTGATAGCATAACGGTAGACTTAACTGTTTTACTGGGAAGGAATGAGTAAAATAAAGGCCAGGCTAACGGGGTTTAGCCAATCTGCATAACAATCCATTCCCCCTGCAGGTCCCTTGTTCTGCCCCTTTCCACAAAACCGTATTGCGAATAGATCCTAATAGCAGCGGTGTTTTCCGGCCTCACTTCCAGCTTTATGGTATCAACGCCATTTGAATGCAGCAGATCCAACCCACTGTCTACCAGCGCTTTGCCTATGCCCTGCCCCTGCCAGTCGGGGTGTACCGCAACCGACAGTATCTGCCCTGCCGGTTTTGTTCCCATCTCAAACCCCATGTAAAAGATTTTATTGCGGATAACCCTGATAACAGAAGCTGTTCCTATGCCGTAGCTGCCGGCCAGCCAGCGGTATAAAGCCCTGAATGCAAATCCCGAAACAAAGGCATCCTTCCAGAGACGTCGGATATCACCGATAACCACGATATAGCCATATACATTCTCTTTATCATCAACCGCCACAAAAAAACCTTCGCCGGCAGAATGTAAAATCAGATTGAATATATCGGCCACAGCCTTAATAATCTTTGGATTATCAGGAGCAAAGAAATTAATGCTGTCGGCAAAGGCCCGGCAAAACAGGTCCGAAACCGTGGGTATATGTTCTGGGCTTGATTTAATAATTTTCAAGTAAACCATCCTCTGTTTCTGATAAACCCTTAAGGATTATCATTTCATCTATAGTTAAAAAGCTGTAGCCCCTCTCGATGAGACCGTCAATTATAATGGGCAGGGCTTTTACGGTATTGCTGCGGTTACCGCCGGAGGATGAGATTACGTTGCCGCTGTCATGGAACAGCATAACCGAACCGGGCTGTACCCTGTTCATTATATTATTCACTATGTCGGTATGCCTTGTTTCCTCCCAGTCTTGACTGGACACATCCCACAAAACGATGGTATATCTCCTTTCCTTAAGTAATTCCCTAGCATATTGTGAATATACGCCCCGCGGAGGCCTGAAAAGGGTGGGTTTTTCTCCGGTGACCGCTTCTATTGCTTCCTCGGCCAGCATTATTTCGCCATAGGTAGCCGCCTTGGAAAGGGGAATAAGACTCCTGTGGGAATTGGTGTGGTTGCCTATGGAATGCCCTTCGCTGTACATTCTTTCAACAATTGAAGGATACCTGAAAGCATGGTTGCCTACAAGAAAAAAGGTGGCCTTAACATCCTTTTCCTCAAGAATATCCAAAATTTGAGGGGTGTATACCGGATCAGGTCCATCGTCAAAGGTCAGGGCAACGTATTTGAATTCCCTTGGCCCGTTTCTTATTAGATCCATCTGCATACCAAACCCCTTGTATACATATCGGTTGAAGAACATAAGAACGGCAGCAGCAAGTACTGCAACAACCAGCAGGATTTTGAGCAGGGTGGATTTTCGGTAAAACCACCTGCCTGCCAGACGCTGATTTATCTCTTCAGGATGTGATAAGAACTGCACTATAGATACCAGAAAGATAAATATTCCCGCAAAAACCAATGAATCGGGTTTCCCAAGTGCCAGCAGCGATAGCACCAGTACAAAACCGGTTACCATAACGGATAAATGGTGTTTTTTGAGAACTCTTTTAAAGATAAGAAACACCAGTCCGCAACCCAGGGCTATAATCGGAGAAGTGGCAAGCAGGACGCCCAGAAGGACGACCTCCCCGTCCCGCTCCGCAAAACGTGATGAAACAGGCCATTTATGTCCGAGGACCACGCCAACGGTGGACACAAGGAACGCAAGCCCGGTGCTGACATATAAGCCTGATAAGGCCACACAGATAAGGCCTTTGAAGAAATCCAAAAGCAGTGCCTGATAATTGTCCTTCCCCTTTATCCTTATAATGCCAAAACAATAGGAAAAAATAAATATATGGACAAATGAAGACATATTGACCCCCGAAGTTTTGATTCAATTTTACATCCATACTATAATATACGCAATGCTTAACAAAAATTGCCACATAATCCGGAACATAAGTTCCCTGATATTGGAGTAACAACTGTACCTAATCCGCAGCATTTTTTAACTAAAAACAGGAGACGGTTTTAAGAAAAGCCGTCCCCTGTCCTTATAAATTCTTCCGTATTCTAATCGCCCATTATGACGCTTTGTTCAATTACCTTTTCGAGCTGAAATCCCAAAATATGTATGGCCCATGCATTTTCATGCATTCTCATGCATTCTAGAGTTGTTTTCTGCCGGAACATTTACCTGCAGTACTATAGTCAGCGTGCGTTGACGGTCCCCAAATCGGTTACCTGGCCGCTATGGACGGTAACTCCCGTTTTAAAGGGATCGGGGCTGCCGGTTATAAATAATTCGTAAGTATTGGGTGAAAGGGCAAGGGTAA
>CAZVBE010000047.1:0-3055 GCA_964625335.1 uncultured Clostridium sp.
ATGTCTACAAGGGCTGCACCAAGGTTGAAAAAACCCCTGCAGAAGCATCCAAGTAGACAGCCAATTAAATTGCGAATACTCCTCCTATACTAGTTATGATATTAGCCCTTCGGGGCTCTTTTTTTACCCTTGATAAAACGTCGGTTGCTAAGATATGATTAAACTGTACGGGAAAAGGAGGGGAACACAAGTGGTAGTGCTTTTGAGCAGTATGTATTCAGAGCATTTAGGCAGTGACAGATACGAAACAGAACTCGAAGAACCGGTAAAACTGCTTGAGCTTTTGGAGCTTTTGGAAAACACCTTTCCCAGCTTAAGGAATAATTCAAAGTTAAAGATTCAGGACAGATATGCGGCACAATATCTCTGTATCAGCAACGGCAGGATTTTACGTCTTGAAGACAGTATAAGCAACCGGGATATTGTGGAATTAATACCTCCTATTATGGGAGGATAGAGGAGGGGTTGTCATGACAGGCGGCTATTGCGGAAAAATTCTGAAGGTGAACCTAAGTAACGGTAAGATATGGGAACAGCCTTTGGATGAGGCTTTGTCCAGGAAGTATATTGGAGGCAGCGGTATGGGAGCAAGGCTTTTGTACGATATGACGGATGGGGATACCGATCCTTTGGGCCCTCAAAACCCACTTATATATATGACCGGCCCCTTTACCGGTACCATAGTGCCTACCTCTGGCAGGCATCAGGTTATTGCAAAATCTCCCTTAACCGGCATATACGGGGAAGGGGATGCCGGGGGCACCTGGGGTGTCGGACTTAAAGGATGCGGATATGACGGAATGGTGATAGAGGGCATGTCGCAAAAGCCCGTGTACATTTTAGTCAGCGAAGACGGCGTTAAGATACTGGACGCACAGGAATTGTGGGGACAGGACACGTATAGAACCGATCAACTGCTTAAGGGTATTCATGGAGACAAAGTAACAGTATCATGTATAGGACCGGCGGGGGAAAAGCAAGTAAAGCTTGCGGCCATTATGCATGATGGAAGCCATGCCAGGGCGGTGGGAAGAACCGGTCTGGGAGCGGTAATGGGCTCAAAAAAACTCAAGGCTGTGGCGGTTGCCGGTGGGATTAAAACATCTGTTCTGGACAGTGAAGGCCTTAAAAGCAGTATTAAGGCTGTTTCTCCTTTGCTGGTCAATAAAACGGCTGGAATGAAGCAGCAGGGGACAGCGGTAGGAACTGTAGGGGCCGAAAAGATAGGCGATTTTCCCCTAAGAAACTGGTCGGGCTCCACCTGGGAAAAAATAGAAAATATTTCAGGGCAGCGCATGCAGGATACAATCTTTACCGGGAGATATTTCTGTGCAAGCTGTATTATAGGCTGCGGCAGGGAAGTAGAGGTTAAGGAAGGCCCTTACGCCATGAAGGGAGCGGGGCCTGAATACGAAACGCTGGGTACTCTGGGAGGACTTTGCCTTGTGGACGATTTGGAGGCGGTAGCCTACGGAGGAGAACTGTGCAACAGATACGGCCTTGATACAATATCCACCGGCAGTGCGATAGCCTTTGCGATGGAGCTTTATGAACAGGGAATTATAGACGACGGCGATACCGATGGGGTGGAACTAAACTGGGGAAGCGCCGGGGCAGTGATAGAAATGATACACAAAGTAGGCAAAAGGGAAGGATTGGGTGAACTTTTGGGCAGCGGTGTAAGGGAGGCCGCCATGCGTATAGGCGGTACTGCCGGGGATTATGCTATACATTCCAAGGGGCTGGAATTTCCCGCCCACGATCCCAGGGCTTTTAACAGCCTTGCCCTTAGCTATGCCACCGCTAACCGGGGAGCGTGCCACCTTCAGGGGGCAAGCTATTTCTTCGAGAAGACGGCTATTATGCCCGAGCTTGGGATTCCTGAGCCAAAGGACCGGTTCAGGGTGGACGACCAGGGGGATTTTCAGAAGAACTGCCAGGACCTTATGGGCCTTTTGGATTCGCTTAAACTTTGCAAATTTACGCTGTATGGCGGGCTGCGCACTACACATATCCGGAAATGGCTTGAATTTGTGGTGGGATGGGATATGGACCTTGAGGAACTTATGACGGCAGGGGAGAGGATATTCAACCTGAAGCGAATGTATAATATAAAATGCGGTATATCCCGCAGCGACGATACAATACCTGAAAGAATACTAAAGCAGCCCAGAACCGAAGGAGGTGCCAAAGACAATCTGCCGCCGCTGGGGAAAATGCTGGATGAGTATTATGCTGCCAGGGACTGGGACAAAAACGGGGTACCTCTGCAGACTACCGTTGACAGATTGGGTCTGACCTGGTAAACGGGACAATTGGAGGGTGCAAATTCTCTCCGGATTGTTTTTATCCCGGGAATTTTGAATTATTGATTGTAGTTATGAGCATAATTTGATATAATTTGACAGTAGCTAACAAAAATATATGGTTTTCCATGTAACGGAAACGGGTATTTGTTATGTATCTGAGTATTCTCGGAAGGACAGACAATCAGACACCGGAGGAAAAGCAATGAAAAGAGAGATAAAGGCTACTGAGAATGGACCATGTTTGGATGACAGGCAAAAGCCGCTGACCGACAGCCTTATGGATTGCGTCAGTGAGGTAGTCTGTGTTATCGATCCCAATACCTATGAGATACTGTATGCCAACAAGACCCTTAGGGATATGGCAAAAAAGGATTTAACCGGCTGCTTATGCTATGAGGCTCTTCATAAGAACAATTCACCATGCGCCTTTTGCACTAATGACAGGCTTACAAAGAACAGCGACCGGCCTTTGCACCGCGAGGTACACAATTCCATTTTAAAAAGAGACTTCTCGATTACAAGCAAAATAATGCAGTGGCCGGACGGGCGTGATGTGATTGTTGAGTGTGCCATTGACATAACGAGGAACAAGAAGACAGAAGGAGACCTGAAAAGAAGGCTGGAAATAGAAAGAGTGGTTAAGGACACTTCCGCAAGGTTTATAGGCATACACAATTTCAACGATGCGATAAAACCAGCTAATCCATGTCAAGGATTTATAGAAAAATAATTTTATCACCTAAAAA